>PLZN01000465.1 GCA_003152195.1 Acidobacteriaceae bacterium | reverse complement strand
CCGAGAAATTCATGCTCGACGGACAGCACTCCGGGACCGGGGGCGGCAACCACGTGGTGATCGGCGGCCCAACTGCCGGCGACAGCGCGTTCTTGCGGCGGCCCGACCTGTTGCGGAGCATGGTCAATTACTGGCACAACCATCCTTCGCTTTCCTATCTGCTCTCGGGGTTGTTCATTGGTCCCACCAGCCAGCATCCCCGGGTCGACGAAGGGCGCGCCGACTCGATCTACGAGCTGGAAATTGCCTTCGATCAGGTTCCCGAACCGGGTTCGGGTCCAGTGTCAGCGCGGTTGACGGATCGCCTCTTCCGCCATCTTCTTACCGACGTAACGGGCAGCACCCATCGCGCCGAATTCTGCATCGACAAGCTCGATCCGCCGGAGGGCTCCGGACCGCGTCTCGGCCTGCTCGAGCTGCGCGCCTTTGAGATGCCGCCTCATGCGCGCATGAGCCTGACCCAGCAACTGCTGGTGCGGGCGCTGATCGCGCACTTCTGGCGTAAGCCTTACCGGCAAAAATTGATCTCCTGGGGAACCGGCCTGCACGACCGCTTCATGCTGCCTCACTTCGTGCAACTCGATTGGGAGGATGTGGTGGGCGACCTCTCCCGGGCGGGGTATCCCTTCCGCAGCGAGTGGTTCGCTCCGCACTTCGAATTTCGCTTCCCGCCCATCGGTTCGGTGACCGCGCGCGGCATTCATCTGGAGCTGCGGCACGCGCTCGAGCCGTGGAACGTTTTGGGCGAAGAAGCCTCCAGCGGAGGCACGGCCCGCAGTGTGGATTCCTCCGTGGAGCGATTGCAAGTGAAGGTGACGGGCATGATCGCTCCCCGCTTCACCGTGCTTTGTAATGGACGCCAGGTTCCACTGCACCCGGCCGGGCAAGCGGGCGAATTCGTGGCCGGTGTGCGTTACCGGGCTTGGCAGCCCACCTCTTGCCTGCATCCTGACATTCCCGTCCATAGCCCTCTGGTCTTCGACATCGTGGATACCTGGTCTGGACACGCGATCGGCGGCTGCACTTATCACGTGGTGCACCCCGGTGGCCGCGCCAACGAGCAATACCCCGTCAATGCCTACGAAGCCGAGAGCCGGCGCCTGGCAAGATTCAACAGCTTCGGTCACACACCGGGGCCCATTTCAGTTCCACCGGAAGAGCGCAACGCCGAGTTCCCGTTGACACTGGATTTACGCCGGCGCCCTTAGGGAACCTCTGAATAAAAGTGCATTAGAGCACGCATGAGTATGCCCGAGATCCTGGACGACCCGCTGCTGACCGCCGACTATCGCCAGGCTCCTGGCGTCTACGACGAGATGTGCGCGGAGCCCGGCGTTCTTCGTCCCCACTGGGACCGGTATATCGCTTCCTTGTCTTCGCTCGGAGGCAAGGAACTGGTCCACCGCTGGCAGACAGCACGGCAACGTATCCAGGAAAACGGTGTCAGCTACAACGTCTACGGCGATCCGCTGGGGACCGACCGTCCCTGGAGTCTGGATGCGATTCCTCTCCTTATCCCGCCTGCGGAATGGAGTTATCTGGAAGCGGGACTGATCCAACGCGCGCGCCTGCTCAACACCATTCTTTCCGATCTTTACGGTCCGCAAAAGCTGCTTCGCAACGGAGATCTTCCCGCCGCCCTGGTATTTGGTAACCCGGCCTTCTGGCGAGCCTGTCACGGCGTCCAGGTCCCGCGTGAGACTTACCTTCATCTGCTTGCCGTCGACCTTGCACGCTCGCCCGATGGGCAATGGTGGGTGATTTCCGACCGCACGCAGGCCCCTTCCGGCGCTGGCTATGCGCTGGAAAACCGCATCGTCATGGCGGAGACTTTTCCCGACCTCTTTCGCGAGGCCCAGGTGCGCCGGCTGGCCTCCTTCTTTCGCGACTTTCGCGAGACCGTGTTGCGCCTTTCGCCCTGGTCACGCACCCATCCGCGAGTTGTCCTGCTCACTCCCGGGCCGCTGAACGAGACCTACTTCGAGCATTCCTACCTGGCGCGTTATCTCGGCTTCACCTTAGTCCAGGGGGGAGATCTGACGGTGCGTGAGAACCGGGTCTTTCTCAAGTCGCTGGAAGGGCTCAAGCCAGTGGACGTGGTCTTGCGGCGCATGGACGATGGCTTCTGCGATCCTCTTGAGTTGCGCTCTGACTCCTATCTTGGAGTCCCTGGCCTGGTTGAAGCGGTCCGCGCCGGGAATGTAGCGGTGGCCAATGCCTTGGGCAGTGGACTGCTGGAGACCTCGGCGTTTATTCCCTTTCTGCCCGGCCTCAGCCGGCGCTTACTGGGCGAGCGCTTGGCACTCCCATCGGTCGCCACCTGGTGGTGCGGCCAGCCGGGAGCCCTGGGCTATGTACGCAAAAACCTGGATTTTCTGGTAATCAAGCCGGCTTTCCCAGCCAAGGGCATGGAGCCGGTCTTCGGGGGCAGACTCGCCCCCAACGAACGTGCGCAGTTGCTGACCCGGCTGGAGGAGCGGCCCCAGGAATTTGTAGGGCAGGAGCTGCTCAACCTGTCGAGCGTCCCGGTATGGTCAGACAATGGCCTGATGCCGCGCCGCGTTGTCTTGCGCGTCTATATCGCCGCCTCTGGAGACTCCTGGATCGTGATGCCGGGGGGACTGACCCGGGTTTCCCCGTCTCCGGACACGCCTGTAGTTTCCATGCAGCGCGGCGGTGGCAGCAAAGACACCTGGGT
>PLZN01000041.1 GCA_003152195.1 Acidobacteriaceae bacterium | reverse complement strand
TCGAGCTCAGGCTTGTGCACTTCCTGGATGTCAACGTAGACATCGCGGCCGCCCATGCGCTTCTGCACTTCCGCTTTGAGCTTGTCAATCTCCGCGCCTTTGCGCCCGATAATGATGCCCGGCCGCGCCGTCTTGATGATGACTCGCAGCTTGTTGCCCGGACGCTCGATTTCAATGGAGCTGACGCCCGCCGATTTGAGCTTGTCCTTCAGTTCGGCCTTCAGCTTGACGTCCTCGAGCAGCTGCTTGTCGTAGTCCTTCTCGGCAAACCAGCGCGACTTCCACGGCTTGGTATAGCCGAGCCTGAATCCGTAAGGATGAACTTTTTGTCCCATAATTTCCTCGAACCTACTTCGCGGCTTTCTTCCAGTTTTTTGCTGCGCTCTTCTTGGCCGCGGTCTTCTTGGCTGCGGGCTTCTTGGCGTTCCGGGTGGAGGCGCTTCCCAGTACACGCTTCTTCGGAGTCCCTTTTTGCGGCTCGGCGGTCTCCACCAGGCCGGCGCGCTTGCGCTCCGCCACCGCGATCACAATGTGCGACATCCTCCGCTGATAACGGAACGCCCGTCCCATCGGCGCCGGACGAATGCGCTTCATGCGCGGTCCTTCGTTGGCTATCGCGGTCTTGACATAGAGGTTGTCCACATCCACATCGAGCCCCCGCTCGCCGCTGAGATGGTTTGCGTTCTGGATCGCCGAACGCAGTACTTTCTCCACCAGCGGCGCGACACCCTTCTTGGTGAACGCCACTGTCTCCAGCGCTTCTCCCACGCGGCGCCCCTTGATCAGCTCCAGCACCAGCCGGGCTTTCTGCGGCGACACCCGCTGGAAGCGCGCTTCAGCCCTGAATTCCTGTGTCTCCAGTTGCATTGGCTTGGCCTTAAAATCCTTCCCTTAAACTCGTTGTACACCGATAGGAGAAATGCCCTAGCGCGGCTTGGCGGACGACTCGGCGGACTTCGCCGAGTGACCTTTAAAGGTCCGCGTGGCGGAAAACTCGCCCAGCTTGTGCCCTACCATGTTCTCCGTCACATACACCGGAATAAATTTTCTGCCGTTATGTACCGCGATGGTGTGGCCCACCATATCCGGATGAATAGTCGACCGCCGCGACCAGGTACGGATGACTTTCTTGTCATTGGTCTGGTTCATCGTCTCTATCTTCACCATCAGGTGCCCGTCGATAAACGGACCTTTCTTTGTCGAACGTGCCATACTTGCTCCTGACTTCTCGCCCCTGGTGCCGGCGCTGACTCTTTTGAAACCGCCGTAGTAACTATTTTGCGCGGCTGACGATAAACGAGTCGGTCCGCTTATTGTTGCGCGTCTTGTACCCGCGCGTTGGCTGTCCCCACGGGGTGACCGGATGACGGCCTCCCGAGGTTTTGCCTTCGCCGCCGCCGTGCGGATGATCCACCGGGTTCATCGATACCCCGCGATTGCTGGGGCGGATTCCCTTCCAGCGGTTCCGTCCCGCCTTGCCGATGGTTACATTCTCATGATCGGTATTGCCTACCTGGCCCACCGTCGCCATGCAGGCCACCAGGACCCGGCGCGTCTCCCCGGAGGGCAGTTTCAGCAGCGCGTAGTCGCCCTCTTTGGCCACCAGCTGCGCCGATGCCCCCGCCGAGCGAACCATCTGGGCACCCTTGCCCGGACGAAGCTCGACATTGTGCACCGTGGTGCCGGAGGGAATGTTCTTGAGCGGCAGCGCATTGCCCACCAGGATGTCGGCCTCAGGCCCACTCATGACCGTCTGCCCAACCTTCAATCCAACCGGCTGTATGATGTAGCGCTTTTCGCCGTCCAGATAGTGGATCAGCGCGATGCGCGAGGAGCGATTGGGATCGTATTCGATCGAGGCTACTTTGCCAGGCACGCCGAATTTCTCCCGCTTGAAGTCCACCAGGCGCAGCTTCTGCTTATGGCCGCCGCCATGGTGCCTCATGGTCAAATCGCCCGAGTTGCGCCGGCCTCCCGTGCGTTGCTTCACTGCAAGCAGCGGCTTGTGCGGGCGGTTCGCCGTAATGTCGTCGTTTACCAGAGACGTCTGGAAACGCAGCGTGGGTGTGATCGGTCTGTATGTCTTGATCGGCATCTTTTAGCTCTTAGCTTCTAGTTACGCCCTGTTCACAAACTTGCGGCGCCACTGAGTTACCGTTACAACGCGTTGACGTAGTCGGGCATCTTCTCACCCGGCTGCAGCCGAACGTAGGCCTTCTTCCAATCAGGACGAAAGCCGGAAAACTTGCCCCGGCGCCGTTCCTTACCCAGAAAATTGGCCGTACGCACGCTCCGTACCTTCACCTTGAAGAGCGTCTCGACTGCTTGCCTGACCTCAGTCTTGGTCGCATCAGGGGCCACATCAAAGACCAGGGTGCTTTCCACTTCCTTGACGCCCATGCCCTTTTCGGTAATTAATGGGCGCCGGATCACGTTATAGAGAGTCGGCATCAGGCCACCTCCGAGCCGGCCGCGAGCTTGCGCCGCCCAACAGTCTTCTTCAACGACTCCTGCAGTTGCTCGATAGCCGCGCGGGAAAAGATGGCGCGCTCATAGCGCAGCAGATCGTAAGGGTGCACTTCCTTGGACAACATCAGCTCCACCTGCTGCAGGTTGCGCGAACCGAGAAGCAGTGCGCGGCTTGGCTCCTGGCCACTCTCCACCAGCAAGGTCGTCCGCTTGGCATCGAGCTTGTCGAGCGCCGCACGATAGGCGTTGGTCTTGGCATCGGCGAGCTCCAGGCTCTCCACCACGGTCAACTTGCCATCGGCGAGCTTCGAGGCCAGCGCAGCGCGCAGGGCACCGAGCAACTTCTTGCGAGGAAAGGCATAGTCGTAGCTGCGCGGCTGGGGTCCATGCACCGTTCCGCCATGCCGCCATATCGGCGACCGCACTGAACCTACGCGGGCCCGGCCTGTACCCTTCTGCTTCCACAACTTCTTGCNNAGTGCTTGACCGCCTCCCAGAGCAGCGCCTCGTTGATCTGGTCCGCCGCAAAGATCTCATCGGCCAACTCGAGCGAACCAACCTTTTGTCCAGCGAGATCCACTACATCAATCTGTGCCATATGCATTTCCTTAAGACGACTTGCCACTCATCCAAGGGCTTCGCCCTTATTTCTTCTTAGCGCCCGAGGGCTTGCCAACGGAAGCCTTCTTCGAGGCCTTCAACGGA
>PLZN01000138.1 GCA_003152195.1 Acidobacteriaceae bacterium | reverse complement strand
TGCGCGAACTCGGCCAGCCCAGCCTCATTATCGGTGTCGATCGCGACAAGATTGCCCGCTACGGCATCAACGTGGCCGATGTTGAGGCCATCGTTCAAGCAGCCGTGGGTGGGCAGGCAGCCACACAAGTTACACAAGGTGAGAAGCTTTTCGACCTCATCGTGCGCATGAAGCCTGAATTTCGTGAAAATGCACACGAGATCGGCAACCTGCTTGTCGGTACACCGACGGGCCAGCAGATTCCTCTCAGTGAACTCTCCGACATTCACGAATCCGGCGGGGCGTCTTTTATCTATCGTGAGAACAACTCGCGCTATATCGGAGTACAGTACAGCATCGAGGGGCGCGACCTGCAGGGCGCCGTGCTCGATGGGCAGCGGGCCATCGCGGATCTGGAAAAATCCTTGCCCGCTGGTTATCGGCTCGCATGGGGTGGGGAGTATGGCGAATTTCTTGAAGCCAAGCACCAGATTGAATTCATCGGCCCGCTTGCCTTGCTTATCATTTTCATGATCCTGTTCGCGCTCTATGGCAATTTCAAATTTCCGGTGACCATTGCTCTTGGCGTCATCCTGACCGAGCCTGTCGGCGCGCTGATTGCGCTCAAGCTGACGCACACGCCGTTCAGCGTCTCCTCGGCGCTCGGCTTGCTGGCGCTGATGGGTGTTTCGGTCGAAACCGCCGTCATCCTTGTCTCCTACATCAATAAGTTGCGTCTGGAAAATAAAGACATCCGCACCGCGACCCGCGAGGCTTCCCTCCTGCGGCTACGGCCTATTGTGATGACCGCCCTGGTCGCTTGCCTGGGGTTGTTGCCCGCGGCGCTTTCCACAGGCATCGGTTCCGACACGCAAAGGCCATTTGCGATCGTGATCGTCGCCGGCCTGATCTCCCGGCTCTTTCTTGGTTTCTTCGTCAACCCTGTGCTGTACGAAATGGTCGCCCGCGACGGCGACGTCTTGCAGGTCTGATCTGGGCTGGTGCTGGAATCAAAGACAAGAACCGCGTAAGCAGTCACGATCTCGGGGCTGTTACGTTTGATGATACGAATACTGTTTTTATCCACAGCTCGTCAAACCAGGCTGCGCCTCCTTCCATAAGGAACAGCCAACTCTGCTTTACACAGTCTGGACCGGAGAGATTGAGTACGCCTGGTGCACAACACCGGGGATACGGGTGCAGGTGCTCTGGCAGCCCATCGCCTGCGTCCGGACCGTGGCGCTGTTTCATGGCACGGAACTAAGCAAGATTCGCGTTGACAATGATAATCGCGCGTGACTATAAGCTTGCGCAGGTTCGCGGGCCTCCGCCATCCGCGCCGAAAACAGACCGGCGACAATGAATTGCCGGTTGGATAATCTGCTATGCAGTTATCCAGACAGCCGAAAGGCGGGTATTGGCTACGCCACGCCGTAGCTGTTTCCATAGCACTTCCGACAGCGCCGCCGTAGAGCGCGAAAGCGGTCGCTTAGGCAAAGAAGCATACTGCAACTCATTTGGAGACTAGTTATGCAAATGCAAAGGACGCTCGTCCTGGCCGTATTCCTTGGGTTGTTGTGCGTGCCCAATCTCTCCCATGCGCAAGCCATCTACGGGTCCATTTACGGGACGGTGACCGACAACGCCGGCGCGGTGGTTCCAAACGCCACGATCACGGTAACAGACGAGTCGAAGGGCACGTCGGTGGTGGCGCAGAGCAATGGCTCGGGCGATTACACCGTGCAGCACCTGATTCCGGACACGTATGACGTCAAGGTGACAGTCAGCGGCTTCAAATCCTTCGAGCAGAAGGGGATCCCCGTAGCTGCGGACACCTCGCCGAAGGTGGATGTTCAGCTTGAAGTTGGTGTTGCGGCCGAGACGGTGACGGTGAATGCCGACACGGTGCCGGAGTTGAAGACCGACCGTGCGGATGTATCCACTGTCTTCAGCGCGCAGACGATCACGGATCTCCCCATCGGCGACCGCAACTTCACCAACCTGCAATTGCTATTGCCCGGCGCCCAGCAACTGGGCTGGAGCCACGCGGCGGATGAAAATCCGCAGGCCAGCAAGCAGATCCAGGTCGACGGCCAGGCGTTCGGTGGCGTCGCCTTCATGCTGGATGGAACGGACAATCAGGACCCGATCCTCGGCATCATCGTCATCAACCCGCCGCTTGACGCTGTTTCCGAAGCCAAGATCACCACGCAGAATTTTGACGCGGAGTTGGGTAAGGCTGTCTCCTCGGTGGTGACGGCGCAGACCAAGTCGGGAACCAACAGCTTCCACGGCAGCGCCTTTGACTACCGCGAGAGCAATGCGAACCAGGCGAGAGATCCCTTCAACCAAAATCCTCCTGCAGGAAGCACCAACACCGGAGGGCTCGTCCCGGGCGGGCTGAAGAGCCAATTCGGCGGTTCCGTCGGCGGGCCGGTCCTCAAGGACAGACTTTTCTTCTTCGGTGACTACCAGGGTGTCCGGCAGAAGGTGGGCACGTCTGCCTCCATGACGGTGCCTTCGCCGCATTTGATTGCCACCTGCCTGGGAACGGCCGCCACCGTTACCGGAGTTGCCGGCTGCGACTTCAGCGAATATGCCACCGCCTTGGGCGCCAGTGGCATCATCTACCAGCAAACCGCCAACGGGCCTGTAGCTTATCCGGGCAACGTGATTCCGGCGGCGCAGCTTTCTCAGCCGGCGCTTGGCTTATTCAAACTTTTGCAACCCTACGCGCCCAATAAGTCGGGCAGCTTCGGCGGCCTGCAAAATAACTACGCGGCCAGCGGCACTGGCCTCTTCAATAACAACCAGTGGGACGAGCGCGTTGACTTTCAGCTCAGCCAGAAGATTCATACCTTTGAACGCTTCAGCCGTTTTTGGGATATCCTGAGCGGCAACACCATCTTCGGCGCGGCGGGCGGCGCCGGCTTCGGGATCAGCAACTACGGCGGCAACTCCGCCGGGTCGGATGACAGCCTGGCGGCTGGCGCGGATGTCGCTCTCAATTCCACGGTGCTCACCGACTTCCGTGTGGGCTATTACCGCTACAACGTGGTCGATTCGAAGTATGACCAAGGCACCAGTTTTGCCACCAACCTAGGCATCCCTGGCGTCAACCTGGGTGACGTCTTTACCAGCGGCGCCCCGGGCTTCAACATCACCGACGTTGGCAAGCAGGGCGGTCCAACCAATGCGCAAAGCGGAGGCGCCCAATATGGTTCCGGGCTCAACATCACGCGCTGCAACTGTCCGCTGACCGAGAAAGAAGACCAGTTCCAGGTGGTCAATAACTGGACGAAAATCTTTGGCAATCACTCCATCAAGGTGGGAGTGGATCTCCGCTATGCGCGCAACCTCCGCGTGCCGAGCGACACCGACCGTGCCGGTCTCTTCGGTTTCGCAACCGGCCCGACATCAGACCCGGCTGCGGCCAGCCCAGGCGGCCTGGGTTTTGCCACCTTCGTCCTGGGCGACGTAAATACCTTTGGCCGCTATGTCAGCACGCAGAACAATGCCAAGGAGTTTCAGAAACGCTTCTTCTTCTATGCGCAGGACAGCTGGCGTGTGACTCCCCGCCTGACCGTGAACTACGGGGTGCGTTATGAGTGGTACACCCCGGAGTCAGTGAACGGCGTGGCGCACGGCGCTCTGATGAACCTGAATACCGGGTTCCTGAGCGTGGCCGGAGTGGGAGGAATTCCCACCAACATGGGCTGGAGTGCAGCCAGCAATCCCTGGGCTCCCCGTCTAGGCGTGGCCTACCAACTGAATCCCAAGACCGTGATACGCTCCGGCTACGGCCGCAGCTTCGACCTGGGCGTCTTTGGCTCAATCTTCGGCCACACCGCTACCCAGAACCTGCCCGTCTTGGCCAACCAGAGCATCACCACAACTACCGGCGTAACCGGGTTTGCCTTCGCCTTATCCCAGGGCCCGGTGCTTCCATCGTTTCCCGCGGTACCTACGAACGGCTTGCTTTCCAATCCAGGCTACCTGGTCACCACCAAAGCGCGTCCCAGTCCGTTGCGTCTGCCCACCATCGATGCCTGGAACCTCAGCCTTCAGCATTCTCTGAGCCCGACCCTCTCCGTCACCTTGGCATACGTTGGCAATAAGGCCACGCATACGCTAAGCGCCGGGGACGGTAACAACACCAATCCCAACGAGGCGGGGATCTTCCTGCCTTCGAACTACAGCATCGAAGCCCGGCAGCTGCATTATGTTCCGAAAACCACCAACCCGGATAGCAATGGCATTGATCCGGATGGCGGCGCAAGCAACAATACACTTCTGCAGCGATACTATGGCGGAGCAGGACTGGCAGCTTGCCAAACCCCAGCCTACGAGGCCCAGATACAGGCCTACCAGGCAGCAAACCCAGGCTTCTTTCCGACAGCGATTCAACCCGGTCAGTGCGGCTGGACCAGCAGCATCCAATTTAACGGAGATAACCAGAATGCCGAATTTAACGCTCTGCAGGTAACGATCGCCAAGACGTTTTCCCACAACCTGCAGTTCACCTCGAACTATGCCTGGCAGCGCGGTTTCGACTTCAACAGTGGCTATGCCACCTGGGATCAGACGGCCGTCAAAGGGCGCAACAACGACATTCGTGAGCAGCAAGAGGTTATTTATGGCACCTACCTGCTCCCCTTTGGCAAGGGTCAGCGGTTTGCGGGAAATGTAAACGGCATCGTGAACCAGTTCATCGGCGGGTGGCAGTTCAGCCCGGTGCTCGACCTTGCCAGCGGTGAGCCTTTCACCCTTACCTACAATGAGTGCAGCACGGTCATTCCCGGCAGCGCCCCTTGCTATCCCAATGGCCGGGCAGGCAGTCTCCCGACGAACCTCGGCAGCTACAATGCGGTAAACCACAACCGCCTGTTCTTCACCGGCGCTAGCGTGCCGCTCACCCAGCAGCAGTTCTCAAACTTTACTGCTCCCGGTCTCGACCAGATTGGCAACTCGGGAAGGAACAATAAATATGGACCTTACTTCTTCAACGGCGATCTATCGCTGCAGAAGAATTTCCCCATTCACGAGAGCGTGTTGGCACAGTTCCGGGTTGACGCCTTCAACGGCTTCAACCACATCAATCCCGGGCTCCCCAGCGGAGTCATCGATTCGGGTCCTCAGTATATAAGTGGCCAAGCGCCCGGTGCGGCGGCCCGGCTCCTCCAATTCTCCTTGCGTGCGCAGTTCTGACCCCGGGGCAACTTTGAAGTTGGGGAAGGGAGTGAAATACTCCCTTCCCTTTTTCACGTGGGCCCGCGATAGAGCACTATTGCTGCAATTGCACCGGCACTCGCCACGACACGGCAACCGTAAAAAGCAGTATAAAATTTCTTGTCTGCCTATTCCACAGTTCTGTGTCCTCTGTCTTTTCTCCCTCGCGGCGCTGGCCGCGGAGTTAGTCCGAGTTCGAAACGCAATAAGCAGGATGGTGCCGAACGCCGGTTGCCATGAACTCTTCAATCGTCTCAACTGCCTGAATGCCGCCCCTGGCTCCAACCGCCATGCAGTTCAATGCCGCCGCGGCGCAACCGAAATCGAGTTGCCGCTCGAGAGGCCAATCCTGAAGGAGTCCATAGATAAACCCGGCGTGGAAGATATCTCCAGCGCCGGTGGTATCGACCACCGGAACACGATAAGCAGAAGTGTGGTGTAACTGCTTCCCATTCCACGCCAGCACACCTTCGTGACCCAACGTCGCGGCCGCGAGACGGCATCCATAGCGGCGTTGCATTTGACGCAATGCCATTTCTAAATCTGGCTCCGCCATGAGCCGGCTGGGGATATCTCTGCTCACAATCAGATAGTCAACGTTCTCCAGAAGCTGATCCAGACCCGGATACACCTCATCCAGATCGGCGATTACGGGTATTCCGGCAGCGCGGGCCCAGCCAGCCGCTACGGTCGCGGCCTCAGTATCGTAGCCATCGACGTGGAGGGCTCGCGCATTCATGATCCATTGGCGATCCAGATCGCCGGGTTTCAGGGCAACCCGCTCATCCCGCCGGCACAGTACGGTCCGCTCGCCCCCGCCATCGACGAGTATGAGCGACTGCGGGCTTGCGCCTCCTGGAACGGTGATGATCTGCATCTCCACGCCCGCACGGGTAAACGCTTCTCGATGAAGAGCCGCAGCGGCATCGTCGCCAAGTATCCCCACGTAGCGGGTAGACATACCCCAGTGTTGACAGGCCACTACCGTGGTCGCGACCTGACCTCCCGGCAACACGTTGGCAGAACGATAT
>PLZN01000203.1 GCA_003152195.1 Acidobacteriaceae bacterium | reverse complement strand
GAAGAGCACCCGGCGGCAGGTGACTTTGCCGCGACAGATTGCCATGTACCTTGCCAAACAGATGACTGACGCGTCTCTGCCCGAGATCGCCGCCACTTCGGCGGTAGGCACCCTACAACCGTGATGTATGCCATTGCCAAGGTCGAAGAGCAGCGGCGCACAGACGGGGACCTCGACCATGTCATCAGCAAGCTGATGAAGACCTTAAAGATAGGCTAGTTCCTCAAAGCAATTCAAATGCCGACAGAGGCGAAACAGCTAGTCAAAACGATGAGCCTGCCCCTGTGGATTCTCACTGCCAAATCCTCAGGATTGTGGCCATTTCTCTCTGGGTGTTCAACCGCCGTCGTCTGAAGAACTTCCTTGCCGTACTACTCGCCAGCTTCTCCGCCTTTGCTCTGAGCTTTGCACTGGATTTGCTGCTGGGCGGTTTGGTGCACGCCTACCCGTCGACGGCTCTCCTGCCTGTCGCGTGGGGCGTAGATACGACCTCGGTGTCGGCGCGATCCTGCTATTTCAGGTCCTGAGCATCCGGTTTAGGGAGCGACAATCACTACAAGCGGGCACTTACGCAACATCTCATCGACGGGGGGAGCCTGACCCAGGGGCAGCAGTCTTAAGACGTTTTCTGGACGCACGCCAGGATCTCAGGAACCGCTTGGGGGACGACCGGGGTGCATCATCGCGCTCGTAGAACTCCGTTGCTCATACGCAGCTTAATGAGCCTCACATCCACTACTCGGTTTCGTCTAGTAACCTTGGATAAACCATCGATCTGGCAGTGGTCTGCGCGTCTTCCTTTCTAGGTACGTTTCTGATACGCAACAGTACACAATACTTGATCGCTATTCCAGTAGCGGCTTCGGTTTCAATAGCAGAACGCTCACTCTCGTGTGCGAGATTCCAACAGATTATGTTGTGCACATCGCCGCCTGCATAATGGTCTTTCTCTCTAGAACAGGTGCGGGTGTAAGATGCTGGATGCCATATGAGCCGCCCCTCTAATGAACGGTCTAGCTCTCCCGTCGCCGATCCGGATGAAGAGCTTTTACAGGAGGCGCGGAAAGCTCCTGAGGGGGATCTGCGAGCTTTCGAGCAGTTAGTCCTGCGTTATCAAAGACGGGTCGTTGCCAACTGCCGGTACATCACCCGTGATCCGAACAATGCTGAGGACCTTGCTCAGGAGGTTCTGGTAAAGGCGTTCTTCGGACTCCGTCGGTTCGCGGGAAGACTTTCGTTTGCGGGCTGGCTCCAAGGAATAAAGATTAACCATTGCCTAAACCATCTGAGAAAGCAGGCTGGTCGATCTTACGTTGGGATCGAGGAGCCAGAAGTCGACAGGTTCGATCAGCTATGCATTTCGGCGCGCGTGCACGAAGCCAGGAAAGCAGGTTGAAGAATTCAGATCGTTCGTAGTCTTTTCCCGCTGGATTCATTGCGGCCTCCGCCTGCGCTAAGAATTCAGCACGAATTTTCTTGCTGCTGGCGCCATACACCTCAGCCAGCAACGCGAAGGTTTCGTTCTTAAGACCAAGGTCTTCGATCATTCGGTTCGAGATGACCCATGAGAGCTTTTCATCTGGAGTCAGGGACGGATGTCCCGTCATCCCGCCAATCGCCAGACGCTTCAGGATGGGCGCATCAGACTCAATCCACTGCCCAATCAGAGTCGAAGCTAGTTTTGGCTGATGCTCGTTGGCCCATTTGAGAACATCCGCTCCCGCGTCAATCAGCACCGAGAATCCGTTGTGCAAAAAGTCCTGAGTGCGGGAGCTAACAGAACCTCGGGAAAAGCTGATGGGATCCCACCCTGGGCCGGCCTTGCCGTACATGAACAGTAGGGATCGCGCCTCTTCGAAAGTCGCTGCTTGGCAAAGACATCCAGGTGAGCATGTATCTTCGTCTGGCGAGCAGGAGCGAATTTTCGAGAAGTTTTCGCAGGTGGGATCCACGACTCGCGGCATACGAGAAGGTACCGGACTCGGTCTGTCGATTACGAAACACCTTGTCGAAATGCATAGAGGCAAAATTTGGGTAGAGAGTCAGGTAGGCATCGGTAGCAAATTTCAATTTCTGCTGCCGTATGGAGCGCTGCCTCAAGGCCGTTGAGCAGCACGGTTTGGAAGTTCGAGGAGCGACTGATTCTCAAGACGGTCTCGACTCCATTTATCGTCACAAGCCCCAAAGGGTCGGTACTGGTAAGCGTGATCGTGTGCATCAGGTGGTCGTTTACGGGCTCAACTGAGGCCCAGCGCTCGATGCAGCATTTAGATATTCCATTTCGCTCGCAGGACTCTCCCAAGTAATGTGATCACGATCACAGATATTCCACCGCAGAGAGAGTAAGCGCTGGACAGCGCTGTGTGTGCCCAGAGAATGGATCGCGTATCTTGCCCGCGCCGCTTTCATCTGGAAGTAACATCCGGGGGGGTAAGCTGATCCAGCTTTTGCTACCATACTCCTGGACTGGTGTGCGACTCCATGCAAAGTCTGGATAAGCGCCTGCTTGAACAACTCTCCTCGGAGCTGACCTCACTCTGCGGGGACATGCTTGAGCTCGAATCATCCTTGCTTAAGCAGCCCTCGGTCGTTCATGAAGCGCATCTCCGCAGCGCCAGAAATCTTGCTCATTATCTTGCCCTGCGCCGCCATGATCTCCGTCCATTGCAATCTCAACTTGCCCTTCTCGGCCTCTCCTCTCTAGGCCGCGCAGAGAGTCACGTCCTCAGTACGGTTCTCACTGTACTCCGCGCTCTGCATGCTCTGCATGCCTTGGAGGGCACCAACGGTTCTTTGCCGTGCCCCAAAGAGGCCCCTATCGAGATCGGCGAGGGGACCCAGTTGTTGGAAGCCAACACCGAGGCTCTCCTGGGTGCCCCTCCTTCCGGGAGGAAAGTTCGCATCATGGTCACCATGTCCTCGGAGGCGGCCACGGACTATGATCTTGTACGCGACCTCGTCCGGAATGGCATGGACTGCATGCGCATCAACTGCGCTCATGACAGTCCGGAAGCCTGGCTCTGTATGATCCGCAATCTTCAGAAGGCACGGGAAGAGACGCGACGCGATTGCCGCATCTTGATGGACGTCGCTGGGCCCAAGCTGCGTACAGGTCCGATCGAACCCGGCCTTTCAGTAATCAAATGCAGGCCCAAGCGTGACATCCAGGGTCGTGTTGTAAGTCCCTCTCGCATCTGGCTTACTCCGAACATCAATCCCGAACCGGCTCCCTCTCCGGCCGCTGCGTGCATTCCGCTCGCAGCAAGCTTCCTGAAGCAACTCCGGCACGGTGGCACAATCCGCCTGCGCGATGCCCGCAAAGCGCAACGCACACTGCGCATCTCTCAGGTTGTGGGCAGAAGTTGTTGGGTTGAGGCGAAACAGACTATTTATTTTATGGCCGGACTCCAGATGAGCGCCACTGTTCATGCGAAATCAGCGACGGGTAAAGTTCCCAAAAATGTACGAACTCGCATCGGTAAGCTGCCGGCGCTTCCTCAGACACTGCTTCTAAAGCCAGGCGATATGCTTATCTTGCGCCGGGAGAACACGCTGGGAAGGCCGGCTACGTATGGCAAGACGGGAAAGCTCATTACGGCCGCCCAGGTTAGCGTCTCTCTGCCGCAAATGCTTGATCATGCCAAACCCGGAGAGCCTGTCTGGCTTGATGACGGCAAGATCGGCGGTCTGTTGCGCTCGGTTGGCGGAGATTCCGCAACCGTTGAAATTATGCAAGCGCGTCCCGAGGGGGAAAGACTTGGCGCCGAAAAGGGCATCAACCTCCCGGAGACGCGCATCGACATTGCGGCGCTCACTCCCGATGACCTGGAAGCGCTGAAGTTCATCGTTCAGCACGCGGATCTTGTCGGATATTCCTTTGTCCGCACCGAGGCTGATGTTCGCCAGTTGCTCGATCGGCTGGACCAGCTGGGCGGGCATCATCTTGGCCTGATTCTCAAGATCGAAACCCGGAAGAGCTTCGACAATCTGCCCAATCTCATACTCGCAGCCATGCGCACGCGTTCCGTCGGCCTCATGATCGCCCGCGGTGATCTTGCGGTGGAATGCGGCTATCAGCGTCTGGCAGAGGTCCAGGAAGAGATTCTTTGGATTAGTGAAGCCGCTCACATTCCCGTGATTTGGGCGACACAAGTCCTGGAAACTCTGGCAAAGAAAGGCGTGCCCTCCCGGTCTGAAATAACGGACGCCGCCATGGGTGAGCGCGCCGAATGCGTCATGCTGAACAAAGGGCCCTACCTCGTAACAGCAGTCAGCGTTCTTGCCGACATCCTGACGCGCATGCAAGCGCATCATGAGAAAAAGCGTTCTATGCTCCGCCAACTTCATCTCGCCGCTGCCCTCCCTGTCACTGCTTGACGAGTCCAACCGCCGGGCCTGGTGTCTCAACTGCAAGGTGAGATCCTCCTCAAACCATAGATTCAACGCAAGATAGGACTACCGGCCCCTATCGAAGGTCAGCGAATCGCCTCCCTGCTCAAAGACGCCCGCCTAAGACTCCGTAATGCGGAACTTGAAGATGAAATATTCGTCCGTACTGCCAAAGGTAGGCTTGA
>PLZN01000399.1 GCA_003152195.1 Acidobacteriaceae bacterium | reverse complement strand
CGGACATTCCGACAGGGCTTTCCTTACTCCCTTGATCGGGCGCTAAGTGTTGAGCAAACCACGCCGCAGCTGCTTGTGCCACCTGTTCCAACGTCCCCGGTTCTTCAAAAAAGGTGTGTTGCTCCTGGGACGATAACCATCCGTTTGTTCTGGCACTGCAATCGCCTTAGTGCTTGGCGGTTTAGACTAATGACCTTTTCGTCTAGCGCGCCAACCAGCAGCAAAACAGAGGCGCGAACTCTTCCTAAGGCTTCAGCCGCCAGGTCAGGTCTACCTCCGCGAGAGACAACAACCGCAACCAGATCAGGAAGCTGTGCCGCAGCTACGAGGGCAGCCGCGGCGCCTGTGCTGGCCCCAAAATACCCGATGGGGAGACCTCTGGTTGATGTCTGTTGCGTGACCCACCTGGTTACGCCGGCCAATCGTGTGGCCAGCAGCCCAATGTTGAAACGCAGCTCTGCTGTCTGCTGGTCTACAAGTTCCTCTTCTTTAGAGAGCAAGTCAAAGAGCAGGGTGCCAAGTCCTTGCGTTTGCAAGACCTCGGCTACCCGTCGATTTCGGGGGCTATGACGGCTACTGCCGCTGCCATGAGCAAATAAAACGATCCCTTTCGCATCCTTGGGAAGGCTCAATGTTCCTGGGATCAACGCATCACCGGCATCGATCGAGACCTCACGCTTACTTCCCTCCCAGGCGGAGTCTACGGGAGAACTCGTATGCACGGGCAATCGCGAGGCCCGCTGAAGCAAGTCAATAACGTCTTCATCAGCCACTTGTGAGAACCGCTCGTAAAACTGACCAACTGCGTAGAACTGCTCGGGTTCACGGAGGCAAATGAGTTGATCCACAACGGTTCTCAGCCAGGTGCATGTTGCCGGCGGAGCCACCGGAACTGCAACCACGAGGTTGGCTGGCTTCATCTGCTGGAGCGCATTGATCGCGGCGTAGATGCTGGCTCCTGTGGCAATACCGTCGTCCACAAGGATGACTGTTCGGTCCTCAATATGGACCAGCGCCCGGTCACCTCGATAGAGCTCGGCGCGCTGGTTGAGTGTTTCCTTCACCTTCTCCGTGATGCGTTCAATCTGCCGTTCCGAAATACCCATCGCCCGAATTACTTCTCTGTCCAAGAACCGTCCATCACCGGCCGCGANNGGAACGCCGCCGCGCGGAATTCCAAGCACGATTACATCATTGCGATTTGCATAGGCGCTGAGCCGGTTTGCCAATTGGCGCCCAGCATCTTCTCGATCCTTGAAGATCATCGTTTTACTCCGAATTGGGTTCCAAAGCCTTTCTATCGCCTATAGCGGCATCGGCGCGGTGATATATGTCACGTTCGATGACGGGAGGCTTTGCGAGGAAGGTTAGAGAGGAAGACTAGCCACGACGAGTTCCACTCATGTGCCTTGCCGGTCCTATGAACGATCGATGCACCTTCGTGGATGCAATATAAGCGTCAAATCTATGGGATGTGATCTCCATCACGGAGTTTCGCAGATGCGACGCGTAGCGTCAGGGGAAGGAAGGGGCCCAATCCGCCATATAAAGGAGAATGAGCTATGTCGACCTCACTTACAGTGAAGCCTAGCACCACAGGTAGAACTATGATCGAATTTACGCAAACTCGCAATATCTTCGAGGACTTCGAAGCCCTTACCAATGCAATCACTCAACGCGCTTTTGGACTCTTTCAACAGCGGGGCGGCGCCGATGGCCGCGATTTGGAGGACTGGTTTGGCGCTGAGGCAGAACTGCTAAAGCCGGTACCGATTGAAATCAGCCAATCCAATGACACGTATACGATTCGGGCTGAGGTTCCGGGATTTGATGCAAAAGATCTCACGATTCGAGCGGAGGGAAATTCCGTTTACATTTACGGCAAGAGCGAGCACAAGAAAGAAGAGAAGAAGGGAAAAGAGGTCAAGTACAGCGAAGTATCTGCGACTGAACTTTCCCGTCGAATTGACCTGCCAAGCTCCATCGATCCAGATAAGGTTTCCGCGCATCTGGCGAAAGGAGTACTGGAACTGACTCTACCAAAGGCCGCGCCGCCAAAGAAAATTGAAGTGAAGGCGGCATAGGATTCAGGGGTGCCAGCCCAAAGGCCGCCCGTAGCCCTGGGCTGGCAGCTTCTTGCGAACCGATAAGGATGTTCTGAAAGAAATATAAAGTTACAGCAATTTAAGTAACCGCATGGCGTCCCTTGAGGGATTGGCGGTTCTCAAAAAAATCGTTCCATGGACTGGTCTGCTTGAGTCGCTTTTCGAAATTGCCGATGTTGAACTCAGAAGGGACGAGCGTCGGCTTGACTTCCGACCAATTAAGCGGAGTGGAAACGGGCGCATGCAGCCGCCGGCGGACAGAACGAAGCTGGCCAACCAGCGGAGGAGTGGATGGAGCCAAGGGCGGGGGCCAAGGGGAATGCGGGCTAGCAAAGCACGCTCCGAACACAGCGTCGGGCTGGCGTGTCACAAGCGCTGGGCCGCATACGGAAAGCCGNNGTAATATGCGTCCCTACCGCGATCCCAATCTCCCCCGGAGTAGGGTAAGGTCCACAGCAGGAATCATCATGTGACACACGTCACGGCCCATAGGCATCTGAAGAACTATTGCTATGGATGGAGGTTTATATGCATTACAGCATCCTGGTTGTATTTCTCGCGCTCCTCTCCGTCGTGCAATGTTTCGCGCAGAGTTCCTCCCGCCTAAAGGCATCTTCCCCACTGATCTTTGAACCGAATCGCGGCCAAACCTCGGAGCAAACGAGGTTCGTCGTCCATGGAAGCGGCTATCAAGCAGCGATCACCGACGATGGCGTGAGCGTTCGCATGCGGAAGCCGGAGATTGCTTCGGCTGCTGCTCCCAATACACCTACTACGGTGCACATTAGGTGGTTGGGCGTGGAACCAGGCTCCACTTTCATCGGCGAGGCCCCCCTCAAGTCTTACAGCAACTATTTCCGCGGCTCCGATTCAGCCCAATGGCAAACGAGAGTTCCTCATTATTCCGCTGTAAAAGAGGCCAACGTACGGCCAGGGCTGGACGTTCGCTACTACGCGAATGCTCATCAACAGCTTGAATACGACCTTGCGTTGTCCTCGTACCTGCAAGTGTCTCAGGTGGGTTTCGAAGTGCAGGGCGCCGATCGTGTCCGTATCGGTCGAGATGGAGGCTTAGTGCTGAAGCTGGGGGAGGCAACATTCCATCAACCCACTCCTCGCACGTATGAATGGGTCGGCAGGCACAAGAGATACCTTCGCGCGCTATACATCCAGCGCTCGCCCAACACGGTTGGCTTTCGCGTCTATGGCCGCACACCGGGCAGCCGGCTGGTCATCGATCCTGTGCTGCGCTTCAGCACGTACCTCGGCGGAAGCACCAACGGCGATACTTTCGTTGCGATAACGACAGGAGCCAGCACCGCTGTGGACAATGCCGGCAACATCTACGTCACTGGAGTCACGAATGCCATTGACTTCCCCACTACGTCCAACGCGTTCGAGCCGAAATGTCCGAACTTTACGTGTGGCAGCGGGACGGTCGTCTTCGTCTCGAAGTTTGACCAGGCCGAACGCATTCTGCTCTATTCCACCTACCTCACCGGCGATAGCGGCGGCAGTGCCACCACGGCAGGCAAGCAATTGGCGGTCGATACAAGTGGAAACGTCTATGTGGCGGGACAAGCGTACTCAGACTTCCCGGTCACGGGAAGCGCGTTCCAGCAGTATTGCGGAACAAGCACGACTGCCTGTGCCTTCCTGGCAAAACTGAGTAGCGATGGCACCAAATTGCTGTACTCCACTTTGTTTGGATCCACGAACTCTTCGCTGAACCGGTGGACGGGGGCAACGGGAGTCGCACTCGGCCCCACAGGAGACGCCTACATCTCAGGATGGACGAATGCCGCCGACCTGCTCACGACCACGGGCTCTTACCAACCTTCCTGCGGAGTGTGCCTGAGCGGATTCGTCGCGCGGCTCAACACGAACAAGAGTGGGCAGGCTTCTCTGGTATATGCCACCTACCTTGGGGGCGCAGGTAAAAGCACGCTGGACGCGAGCGAAGCCGACGGAATCGCTGTTGACCCAACAGGAAACGCCTTTGTCGTGGGGTTGGCCGCTTCCGACAGCTTCCCGCATCAGGCTGCCTTTGGTTCGGGTACAGGCCCGCAGAGCACTCGCGGGCAGGCCAACTTTGCGGGAGTCACCTATGTGGCGAAATTGAACCCAAGCGGCAATGCTCTCGTCTACTCAACACTCCTACGCGGAGCAAGCGGCACCAGCATTGCACTCGACTCTGTGGGACAGGCTTTTGTCACCGGAGCTGCGCGCAATGGACTGGCTACGACACCTGGAGCATCCCAAGCCACCTTCCAGGGTGGGTCCTCCGACGCCTTTGTCACCAAACTAAGCATCAGCGGGAGTGGGTTGCAGTACTCCACGTTCGTTGGCGGCAGCGGCAATGACTTCGCGCGCGATGTCGTGGTGAACAATTACGGCCTCGCGTTCATTACCGGGTACACCGACTCGGCAAACTACCCTACGCTGAAGAGCGCCTTTCAACCTGCGCATAGCAGCGGCGGCAACAGCTCGTACGTGACTGCACTTCAGAGTGATGGAACGAGTCTTTACTATTCCACGTTTCTCGGTGGCAGCCATAACACCGATGGGAATGGCATCGCCATGGACCCGGCGTGGAATGCCTATGTCGTCGGAACCACAGCGGATGCTGACTTTCCGGTAACACCACCGACATTCCAGCCGAAGCTGGCCGGTTCTTTCAACGCCTTTCTGAGCAGGGTCATTATCGTCTCGGATCTTCGACTCACGGTCTCGCCTAATCCTGTCTCAGTTGCCCACAACAGCGTAGTCAACTTCCGTTTCAGAATCGTGAACCTCGGACCCGACGGAAGCGACAACGTGTCACTGAGTGACTGGGTGCAATCAGGATGGGCCTATGCCGGGGTGTATTCGCCAAATGCCACCAGTTGTACACAGCCTGCGTATGGTTCCACGGGAGGGACGCTTGTCTGTCGAAAGACCAGGCTGGAACTGGGAGAGACGCTTTACGTAAATGTTTACCTGCGAGCCATCGGTCCAGCGGGATCGTGGCTGTACGGCACTCCCAGGGCGTCTTCGCAAACCCAGGATCTGTACCAGCCAAATAACTATGTTCTTATTCAAACCCGGGTTTATTAAATCGTGGGCTGATCATGACGGAACGAAGCACTGGAAGGGACATGACCTGAATTCTCCCCTTATGGAGGTGCTCGGCTCATTGCCCTTCCAGTGCAGTTTGGTGTGCGGACAAACATCCACGCCATCGTGATTGCGTTGTCGTTACGGGCGATAGACAAAGGGGTTTGCGGGACAGACGGAATAACCCCTAATCCCGTTCTAGAGCTTTTGCTTTGTATCCAGCGTCATTCGGCCTGAACCATTTAGGGCTGAGCCACCAGTTGGTGATGGTGGTTGTTCCGTCTGTCCCGCAAACCCCTGGACACTTGATCATGTGTGACGCGAGAGGCAACAGCTCCCGCGCGGCTGGATCCTGTAGCCGCAGAGTGGGCAGAGGTGGGCATTGAAGGATCTTTCGGATAGCGCAGGTTACTAAAACGGTAAGAAACAAACCAGGTACCATCAGGCCCTGGCGAATTAGCCGGGGCTTTTCCTGTCGTCTTTTGCCCAGCCTGCCGATAAATAGGGCTGTTGTTTTTGCCCAGCCTGCCGATAAAGCCATCTAGAGGATTTCACAAAATGGAATGGGCTAATGGAACTCGTTGGCGGTGTCTACTGGTCTCTTCTAAAAGCCCCGCTTACCGGAAAAGCGTAATCGCGATGTTGCACGCCAATGGGATTCAAACTGAAGAGGGTCTACATCGCCCCTGGCGTGCGGCTGGATTTGAATCCGCGATAATGGTCTCGCCGGAGGATTTTCCGAAAGCCTCAACGCTTTACAACGAATTGGAAACTCTAGCCGGAGCTAACTTTATGGTCGTTTCAAGCCGTGGCACCATCGGGGCAGATGGGGTATGGCAAGCGAAAATTATCGCCTGATTTCTTCACTAAGGCTAAGCAGCCGGAGTCTGTCGGCTCCGGCTGCTTTTTTGGGGAATCGAGCTGGATGCCCTTAGCTAGGACGCGCTTGCGGGGGCCGAGCTTCACTCAGGGATGGATCGGGATTGACTCGGGCTCCTGGTGGTAGTGAGCTATCAGCAGTTCCCGGAAAGGGCTGTAGCGCGGCCGAGGTCAGCGGCTGGCACCATGAGCCGAGGCTCCCTCGCGGTTGAGCCTGACGAGTGTCCTTGAGGAGAGAGGCTTCGCGGTAATCCGTGCAACCAGTGCTGCGGAGGCGCTAGAGCGCATCAGCTCAGAGACCTTCGACGTGTACCTCCACACCTTGAAAACGCACCGGGCCCCCAATCGTGCAAATGAAATGAAAGCAGCGCCGCCAGAGAAAGCCAGCGCGCTCCGACGAAGTGCGCCGCAGCAGCAGTCTAGTTGTTGCATTTTGCTCATTGAGCCATGCTTGGAGCATGGTGGTTGTTCCGCTGTTCTACCGCCGCGACCCGTCACCCTTTTAATCGATTCGATATTGAATATGCCACTTTTGTGGGATTACTCACCTCTTTGGGTGAGTCTTCTAATCTTGGATTACGCCTGTAGTCAACCACATTCGGGGCACCTACTGATGGTGAACGAGTGCAGCCGCGACATGTTGAAAGATCGATTCCATGATTGGACATTGTCTCAATCGCGAGTGCAACGAGGAGCTGCGCTATCTCCGCCAAGGATCGGTCTACGCATTCGGCAGTCGAATCCACCACATGGAGCATTTATGAGTCTCTCCCCGGAAATCCATGTTCCCGATCCCCACTCCCCCAAACCGGCGATCTTCGGCATGGTCAAACCGCCCGCAAAACCGCTCACGCGCTCTCGCGCCCCGGCACCTCGGCTGAAGAGCAAGTCCGCCCGATCCACACTGGAATACGAGAACCCCGATTTGACGCTACCCTCCGTGTCCAGCTTCTAGGCCACCTAAATTTTGTCGCAGTTGAGCAATCGCCATCGCTCACTATAGCTATTGGCCATCGCGAGCTTTCTAGGCTGCCTACGCGTCTCTCTCGTTTCTATGAGTACAGGTACCCCGACACGCTGCTAGGGGTATTTACGCGCGATTTCGGAAAGGAGCGGGGGAGCCCGACCCGATGGAAGCCTCGCAATCTGAACCTTGTCCGGCGGCCTGTAAACCCTTGCAGGGCGGACAGCACCTCATGTGCTTGATCGAGGTGGTAG
>PLZN01000022.1 GCA_003152195.1 Acidobacteriaceae bacterium | reverse complement strand
GCTGGACACACACCGAAAACCCCGTTTTTGAGGAACTGCTGTTCGGTCAAACACGAGGGCGTTTAACGTTAGTAATCGGCTCTGTTGCGAGTAAATCCGCTTCAATGAGCGCCTTGGGCTGATGTCAACAAATGACGTGCTCGTATCTCCGGCTCTTCCCATAGAAGTCCTAGTGGTGTATGCTGCCTTCCATAGAAGTTCGAGTGGAGGAATTGCGGATGACTGGAAGAGGTCAAGCAGACGGCGAGATGCTGAAGGGCACGCTCGACATGATGATCCTGCGGACCCTGGTCGCGGGAGATGCGCATGGCCACACCATTGCCAAGGTGATCGAGCGGACCTCGGAGGACGTTCTGGAAGTGGAGCAGGGATCGCTCTATCCCGCCCTGCACCGGCTCGAGGATCGCGGTTGGGTTTCTTCCTACTGGGGCGCGAGCGAGAACAACCGCAAGGCCAAATTTTACCGGTTCACCGCTGTGGGCAGGAAGCAGCTTGCGCGTGAGACGAACCGATGGCGCCAGATGACCCGCGCCATCGGGTTGGTGATGGGTGAAGAAACGCTGGGCTGAGGGGGAAACGAATGAACGGATTCAGGTTTTTTCGCCGGAGCTGCAAGGACGCCGAACTGCAAGCGGAGATCAGCTCCTTTGTGGAAGAGGAAGCTGCCGAGAACATGGCCCGTGGCATGACACCGGAAGAGGCGCAGCGGCAGGCGCGGATCATGCTGGGGAACTCGCAGCGCATTCGTGAATCACTGTGGCGGCAGAACAGCGTTGCGGCGGTCGAGAGCGCATGGCGCGATTTGAGGTACGCGGCGCGAACCCTGACGCGGACGCCTGGGTTTACCGCTACGGCAATTCTGGTGATGGCGCTGGGCATCGGGGCGAATGTGGCGCTGTTCACGGTGGTGCATTCGATACTGATGAAGCCGCTGCCGTTCCGCGATCCGGGGAGGCTCGTGGATATTGCCGATACGGACACGCACAGTGCAACGCGGGCGCATATTCCTGTCCCCAACGCGGACTTCTTCGACTTGCAGAAACAGTCGCACGGCTTTGAGGCGATGGCGCTGGAAGCAGAGAAAGCTTACAACCTGTCGGGATCGGCGGGACAGCTTCCCGAACAGGTGATCGCGCAGGAGGCGAGCTGGAGCCTGTTTCCGATGCTCGGTGTGAATGTGGCGCTGGGGCGCGTGTTTGCGGCGACCGACGACAGCGCAGGCGCCAGTGCAACCGCCGTAATCACATGGGGATTGTGGAAGCGGCGTTACGGCGCCGATCCGCACATGGTTGGCCGGACGATCCTGCTCGACAGCAAACCATATACGGTGATTGGCATTCTTCCGTCGTGGTTCTCGTATCCAAATCCCATGGTGCAACTGTGGACGCCAGTGCGGCACGAAGAAACAGGGGCCTGGTTCACGACATCGCACTGATTTGAGGAGGAACGGCAAAGAGAAAGANNCTGAGTGCAATTCAGGCGCGCATCCGCGAGCAATTTCCTGTAGGGCCGGTTTCCGATGCCACGGTGCTGACGTCGCTGCTCGAGTCGGAGGTGGGCAAGATTAAACCGGCTCTCTATGTGCTCTTCGCGGCGACCGGATGCCTGCTGCTGATCGCCTGCCTGAACATTGCAAATCTTCTGGTGGCGCGCGCCGCTTCACGCCGCAAGGAGTCCGCGATCCGGACCGCGCTGGGAGGAAGCCGCTCGCGACTGACGCGGGAACAGGTGACGGAGAGCCTGCTGCTCTCCATCGCCGGAGGTGGGCTGGGCCTGCTGTTGGCGTGGATCGCGGTGCAGTGGCTTGTGAGGGTGCGAGCCGACCTGCCGCACGTTTACGCGATTCATCTGGACGGCTCGGCGATTCTCTTCGGTCTGGGAGTGATGACGCTGTGCGGCTTGATCGCGGGATTGGTTCCCGCGCTGTCGTCGGACGACCGGCAGGTGCTGAATGTTCTGCAAGACGCATCGCGCTCGCATGCCGGAAGCCGGGACAAGGTCCGCCTGCGCCGCATTCTGCTGACGGCGGAGGTCGGGCTGACGATGGTTCTGCTGACGTCAGCGGGGCTGTTGCTGAAGAGCTACCAGCAACTGCGCTCAGTGAACCTGGGCTGCGCCACGCACAATGTGCTGACCATGGAGTTGGGGCTGCCCGATGCGCGCTATGCGACGCCGGCGCTGCGTCTGGCCTTCTTCGAGCAACTGCTCAGCCGCGTGCGCGTCCTGCCGGGCGTGGAGGCCGCCGGGCTCGATACAACTCTGCCGGGAGCCGGACACCAGCGCGACGACGCCTTCACCCTTGAGGAAGTTCCGCCGCCGGCGATTGGCAAGTTTTTCGACGCCAGCGCGCGCAGCGTCGATCCGGGCTTCTTCCAGGCGATGCAGATTCCGCTGATTAGGGGACGATTCTTCCGGGACAATGAGCGGCTGAACAACGCGAACGCCGCCATCGTGACCCCGGCATTCGTTCACAAGTTCTTTCCCAACTCCGATCCGATCGGAAAACACATCANNCGACGGCAACTTCGACGGTCCGCACGTTTTTGAAATCGTGGGGGTGGTTGGCGACACGCGGGAGAATCTGGCCGGCGAGATGCAGCCCACTGTTTCTTACCCGCTCTATCGCGGCAGCACCGGGTTTAGTCATCTGGTGATCCGAGGCGGAGGCGATGTGCAGGACTTTGCGCTGCCGGTGCAGAAGATTCTCGCCACCATGGATCCTGACCTGGCGGTCGGCGACATTCTGACGATGGACCAGATTCTGGGGAAGGCGTCGCTGGACGCGAGCTTCGACGCTACGTTGCTGGTTTCCTTTGCTGTGCTTTCACTGGTGCTGGCGGGCGTAGGCATCTTCGGCGTGCTGTCGTATA
>PLZN01000045.1 GCA_003152195.1 Acidobacteriaceae bacterium | reverse complement strand
CTCTTCCGCCTCCCTTAAAGACCTATTTTGGACAAGTCTGATGTTTTTTCCGCAGGATGGGAAACCACGGATCTCAAATACACACCGTTCCGGTCTTCCGTGGCGCCCCGGATTAGAGCGTTTTTACTATTACTGTGAGTTGGAGAGATTGGCTATGCGCGGCCATTCTTCCCACCCCATCACGCAAAAGACCGCGTGCCAGGGGCCCCGGCTTCGGAGGGATGGCCGCGTTCGGTCCTGTTTCCTCACTTACACCAATAGTAAAAATGCTCTAAGGCTTCATTGTAGGCCGCAGCAGAACCTCGCTAACGAAGGAGGTGGAAGCCTGGGTCACTAGCATCGCGACCACCTCCGCTACGTCGGCAGGCTGAACCATACGGGAGCGATCCTTACCGCCGCCTGCATCGCCAAATTGCGTGTTGACCGAACCCGGCGCGATGACGGAAGCGCGCACGTTGTATTGCCGCAGTTCCTCCGCGATCGAATAGGTCAGCCCGTTCAATCCCCATTTCGACGCGGAATAGGCCGCACCACCGGGCAGGGGATTTTTTCCCGCCAGAGACGAAATATTGATGATATGACCGGACCTGGCCGCGATCATCATCGGGACCAGGAAGCGGATCATCAGGTAGGGCGCCCGCAAGTTGGTATGCATCACCTGATCCCACTCCTCCACCGGTAGGTCAATGAGCGGTTTGCGCTGCACGCCCACCCCAGCATTGTTCACCAGGATGTCGCAGCGTCCGTACTCCAACCTCACCCTCTCCCCGAAGGCCGCCACAGCCCTCTCGTCCGTCAAGTTGCAGGTCAGCACGATCGCTTTTCCCCTACCCTGCTCGATCGCTGCCTTTACTTGCGCCAACCGGGCCTGGTCACGCGCGGTGAGCACTACGGTTGCTCCCATGCGCGCGAGCCGCTGGGCGATGGCCTCACCGATGCCGCGAGCCGCGCCTGTGACCACCGCCACCTGGTTGTTCAAGGGAGCTGCTGGATCGAGCCCCATCCCCATTTCCGTCATTGTTCGCGACCTCGAGTGATTCAATGCTCTTGCTTTCGCCAAGCCGATGCAATACCGCCTATGTGACGGGCCCGATGGACACTCTGCGACTTGACCTTTTTGGATTCGCTTGTCAGAAGCGGCAACGGTTTCTATAATCCTTCCACATCTCATCGGAACGACTTCTCCCCTGGGGCCGATCCGGAAAGCGAAAGATCAAAGCGTTTAGATTAGACTCGAAATTATCCGCAAACATCCCATCAAAGATGAGAAACTTGCGGCTATATCTTTAATGATTGCTGATTCCTGCGTGTCCCTGATTCCCGCGTTTCCTAGGAGCGTTGAATGAAGAAGTCCGTCTTTGCTTTCATGTTGGCCTTGGCCACCCTCTTGCCGGGTACCGTGCGTATGGTCTATGCACAAGCCCAAGGCGCCCAGTCCGGTCAGCTCACCATTAAAGATCCTGCCGAATACAACGACTACACCAACGCCGTCGGCCAATCGACACCGGCTGCAAAGGCTGCGGCGATCGAGACATTTCTGCAGAAATACCCAAACTCGGTGGTCAAGATCGACCTGCTTCAAGTGCTCATGGCCAGCTACCAGCAGGCTGGCGACATGACCAAGACTCTGGACGCCGCCGACCGCATTCTCCTGTTAGACCCCAACAATCTCCGCGCGCTCTATGCCGAGGCGCTGCTGCGCAAGTCCGCCGCTGGCTCGCTTACGGACCCCGCGGCCATGCAGGCGGCACTGGAGTTTGCCGCCGGATATGCCCAGAAAGGTCTTGCTGCGCTGGCCGCGCCCAGGCCCGCATCCATCTCCGACGCCGACTTCAAGGCGCTCCAGGCGACTGCGACTCCGGCCTTCTACAGCGCTATCGCATACGCTGCCTACAACAAGAAGGACAGCGCCACCGCCATCGACGCCTATCTGAAGGAACTCGCTTCCGTTCCCGTGGCAGATACCCAGAATCCCAAGCTGCTGCTCCAGGAGACGTACTATCTCGGCCTCTCTTACTTCCAATCCACCCCGCCCGACCTGCTCGACTGCACCTACTACATGTCGCGCTTCGTGGCCTATGCGCCTGAGCCCTACAAGTCGCAGGCCGTTCCCCTCGCCAAGTACTGCTACAACAAGTACCATGGAGGGCCCGACGGCTACGATGCAGTGGTCGCCGCCGCCACAGCCAATCTGAACCCGCCCGCCGGCCTCTTCGCTTCGATCAAGCCCGCGCCCACCCCGGTCGACATTATCAATGGCATCTTCAAGGATACTCCCGACCTCGGCACGCTCGCGGTAGGCGACAAGGAGTTCATCCTGCAGAACGGCACACCCGACCAGGCCACCAAGGTATGGGACACCATCAAGGGCAAGTCCGTACAGATCCCCGGCGCACTCGTCATCGCATCCTCGCCCACCGTGCTGAAGGTCGCCATCTCCGAGGATTCCGTGCAAGGCAAGACCGCCGACTTCACCTTCAACATGACGCCGCCCGCGGAGATCCCCGAGCTCAAAGAGCATGCGACCCTCGCCCAGAAGACCGCCTACACCAAGGCAGTCGCGGCGGCCAAGACGAAGGCCGACGCAATCGCTGCGGCTACCGCCGTTGGCCAGACCGTCACCCTCACCGGGACCTACGACTCCTTCACTCCCAATCCCATTCAGATCATCATGAAGGATGGAGAAGTGGTCCTGGCCAAAGCGGCAGTCAAGCCGGCCGCTCCGGTACATCGCGCCGCTGCGCGCCCCGCAGCGCGTAAGTAAACTGAGACGAAATCCGCGGCAAACAATGAGGCAGCCATTCGTGGCTGCCTCATCTGCTGCTTGACTTCAAGGTTCGGGTGCCCCATTCATCGCAGCCTCATCGCGATGCGTGTATTTCTTGCCGTTCCGGAGGGAGCATGGGGCTTCAGAGGATGCTGAAAAACTCTCGTATTTGCATTTCGGAGGGAGCAGGGGGCTTTAGCCCCATGAATAAGGCCAATAAATTCAAAGGGCTTTAGCCCTGGGCCGATCCAAAGGGAGCGCTGAACTTCAGCCCTGCGCCGGGTGCCCCATTCATCGCAGTTT
>PLZN01000406.1 GCA_003152195.1 Acidobacteriaceae bacterium | reverse complement strand
TTCGGCATGGGCATCGAGCGCGTGGTGGCCTGGGTGTGTAGCCTGGAACACGTGCGCGAGACGATTCCCTTTGCGCGAACTCTCAATCGAATCTATCCCTAGCATTTTTCTATTGGACGGAACCTATGGCAAAAGACCGGGATGCGATTTCAATCGAGAGGCCGCGTCCGCGTGGAGTGCAGTCCCTTCCGCCGCGCCATATCCGCATTCTCGGCGTGCCCCTCGATCTGGGCCAGTCGCGCCGCGGCGTCGATATGGGGCCTTCCGCGGTCAGGGTAGCCGGCCTCGAAGCCAGGCTCGAGGCGTTGGGTCATGTGGTAAGCGACGGGGGCAATGTCCCGGTGGCGATTGCTGAGACCCGAAACGCCGGCGAGCCGAACGCAAAATACATCAAGGAGATCAGCGAAACCTGCGAACGGGTTGCCGGCATGGTGCTGCAGACCCTCGAGGAAGGTATCACCCCGCTGATTCTGGGAGGCGATCATTCCGTGGCCGTGGGGTCGGTCTCCGGGTTGGCCGAGTTCCACCGGCGCAGGAACCAGAAGGTCGGGCTGCTCTGGATCGACGCCCACTCCGACATCAACACCCCGGAAACTTCCCCCAGCGGCAACGTGCACGGCATGCCGTTGGCCGCGCTGCTTGGTCTGGGGCCGGAAGCGCTGTCGGGCATCTTCGGCTGGCAGCCGAAGATCGATCCGGAGAACACGGTGCTGATTGGCGTGCGCGACATCGACCTGACGGAGAAGGAAAACATTCGGCGCGCCGGCATCACCGAGGTTTACACCATGCGCGATATCGACGAGCGGGGCATGCGCACGGTGATGGAAGAAGCCTTGCGCGCCGCCGGCCGGGGCACGGCAGGGTACCACGTCTCGTTCGACATGGACTGGATCGATCCGGAAGACGCGCCGGGCGTGGGCACGCCGGTGCGGGGCGGGGCCACCTATCGCGAAGCGCATCTGGCGATGGAGATCCTGGCCGACCATGGACGGTTGCTGAGCTTTGAGATTGTGGAGGTGAACCCTGTCATCGACGAGCACAACCGAACCGCCGAGCTGGCCGTGGAGTTGATCTGCTCGGCCTTTGGGAAGAAGATTCTCTGATGCCGTCCCTTACGGGACCGCATCAGAGTAGCCCAGGACGTCAGTCCTGGGTGATGGCTTCCAATCCGAAAACAGTCCCGAAGGGACGGCTGAACTCAGCCTCGACGGCTCAAGTGGGTCAGCTTCGCATGGGATTTAAGATTTCAGCCGTCCCTGCTGGGACTGTTGCGTTTCTTTAACCCACCCAGCACTGCGTGCTGGGCTACTTTCAGCCGTCCGCCTTTGGTGGACTGGGATACGCCCTGGAGTCGAGAAACTGAGGCCTGACTTGTCTGTCTTGCCGACAGGATGATCTTGGCATTCTGTCGATAACCTTTGTCATCCCCGACCGGAGCGTACCGGATTTCCGGCTGCGCGGTACCATTTATGGCCACGTGTGCAGCTTTCTGAGCAGAAACCTCTTTTGCGGAGGAGGGCGTCAGCTGAAACGAAAGATTGAAACAGCAGGTCCCTGCATTTTCTTTTCTCCACCCTACGAAGGCTCTGAGCTCCGGAGAAATCCAGGTAAGACAGTGAGAGCTGCAACCCCGTTGCTCAGGAAAGCGTCTAGGTAGCCATGGAAATCGAGTTGCGCAGGCTGATCGGTCACCGGGTTATCGTGATGGGTCCCAGCTTTATCGACGATGAGAAGCTGGAGAGCGTGAAGCTCCTAGCCGTTGAAGATGCCGGTATCTGGATTGAGAGTCAGGAAGCGGTAGACAAAGTCATTGGGAAATTGTCGAAAAAGCCTTCGTCGCCCGGGCTTGCATTCTTCGTTCCTTACGGTCAAATTGTGACGATTGTGGCCGGCTTTGAACCCACCGGTATTGAGTAGGTTCCCGTGCTCTTCTACTGAACGTATCCCGGTCCGCGCAGAACTTTGCCGGGAAGGGCCTGCGTCATCTTCCCTTCGCAGATCACAGGAACTCCGTTGACCAGTACGAACCGCATCCCAACCGATAATTGGTTAGGGTTCTCGTAGGTCGCGAGATCGCGAATCGTGTCCGGGTCGAATATGACGATATCGGCCCACATGCCAGCTTTCAAAACGCCGCGATCTGCCAGATGCATCCGCTGGGCAGGAAGTGCGGAGAACTTGCGGATGGCGTCAGGCAAAGTCAGCAAATGGTCCTCGCGCACATATTTTCTGAGAATGCGGGGGAATGTTCCGTAGCCGCGAGGATGAGGATGCTCCTGGCCTAGAATTCCATCCACCGAGGCACCTGCGGAGTCGTTGTCGATCGAGACCCAGGGCTGTTTCAGCACATAAGCGACGTCCGCTTCGGACATGCCGGACACGACCACATGCATCGCCGGGTCAGCGGCGATCAGGTCGAGGATGCAGTCGATTGGATCTTTCCCCTGCATCTTCGCAATTTCGGCAATGCTTTTTCCCTGCAATGGCTGCAGCTTCGGATCGACGGTCGAAGAAATCGTGACCCCTTCCGGACCGGCTATTTCGAGCCATTCGTTGTCCCAATTCTTGTCGTGCTGCATAGTGTCGCGAATCCGCGCGCGCTGGCCAGGGTCCTTGAGGCGCGCGATCATCGCCTTATCTCCGCCCACGTGCGCCCAGGGTGGAACGAACGCAGAAAAAGAATTGGACCACGCCGTGTAGGCATACGTGTCCGCGGCGACATCAAGACCTGACGCACGGGCGCCATTGATGCGATCGACGATCTCAGGCGTTCTGCCCCAGTTGGGCTTACCCGCAGCTTTGAGATGCCAGATTTCGACCGGGATCTTCGCTTCGCGCCCGATCCGAAATGTTTCATCCAGCGCGGCGAATATGTCGTCTCCCTCGGAGCGCATATGCGTGGCATAAATACCGCCGGCACTGGCCGCGGTCGAGGCGAGAGCGATCAGTTCCTCAGTACGTGCGTAAGGCGCGGGTGCGTATTGCAGAGACGTCGAAAGACCCATGGCCCCTTGATGCATTGCGTCGAGCACCAGCGCCTGCATTTGGGCAAGTTCTTCCGGGGCCGGCGCACGGTCTTCGTTTCCCAGCACCATTCGCCGGACGGTCGTTGCTCCCACGTAGCTTGCCAGGTTGATGCCCATGCCCTGAGTTTCGAGGCGTTTGAAGTAGTCCTGCAAACTGCGCCAGTCAGGCGTGACCTGGTAGTGGGCAAAGACTGCCTGGTTCTCGGCCCGCATGCGGTCATTGATGGGCGCGATAGAACCTCCCTCTCCAGTGATCTCCGTGGTAATGCCCTGGAATATCTTGGACGGAAGATGAGGGTTCACCAGGATCGTCAATTCTGACTGGCCAAGCATATCGATGAAGCCTGGAGCCACGGTCAACCCATGCGCGTCAATTGTCTTTGCGGCGGAAGCCGGATCGATCATGCCGATCTTGACGATGCGGCCATTCTGGATGGCGATGTCCGCGCCATACCAGGGCGATCCGGTTCCGTCGATGATATGGCCATTACGAATCACAAGATCGTATTGCTGTGCCGTCGCAGTGCGGCACAGACAGCACAATACGAGAGTTGCAGCAAAGGCAGTTCGCCTGGACATGGCGTTAGTATGACGACCAAATCGGCTTCTGTGGAGACATTTCACTGGCTTGAGGGTTCATCAGGCGGTAGGCAGGGTTCATCAGCCCAGTGGGCGGATAAATCTCCTCATGAGTCCAACGAAACCCCAGTTTCTTGAGGAGTCGCTCCGACGCCTCATTCGCCGGATGATGTCCAGCGAAGAGACTCTCGATGGCTGGTGTTTCAAAGGCGAAGGCGATCACTGCGCGCGCTGCTTCGTGAGCGAGGCCCTGGCCCCAGTAGTCGGGCCGCAGGTGAAATCCAAGTTTAAGAATATGTCCGTCATTCGTGTAGGGCCGCAGGCCGGCACATCCAACGAGATCGTTATTTTCGAGCAGGAATACCGGCCAGTATTGAACCTTGCAGGCGATCATCATTGCAATTTCGCGACTGAGCCGTGCGCTGACTTCCTCCGGAGTAAAAGGGCCGCCGAGAAACGCGGCGACCTTGGGGTCCCCCCAGAGCGTCATGGCTAACGCCAAATCATCTTCTCGCCAATGGCTGAATCCGAGACGTTCGCTGGTTAGAAAGTAATCGCGAGACCCATGCACTCGATCATCTCCGTTAGCCCGGATTTCTCCACACTATCGAGGAGAATATTTGAGTGGCACGAAAACAAGGCAAGTAAATTATTGGTCCTTTCATGAAGTGGGCCCATCCTACCGAGATGGGATTCAAGAGCCGGTTTTGCCAGACCCCAGCCGGTACGATTAGGATCGTCGTCAGGTTTTGGAGTTGCTGAGGATACGAGTCTCATGCCTAGCGTTCGCATCGATGGCACTACGCAGCAGTTTGTAGCGGGAGAGCGGATGATCGAACTGATCAACCGGATCGGCACCGTCCTTCCCCAGGTGTGTTACCACCACCAGCTTGGCCCCATTCAGACATGCGATACCTGCATGGTCGAGGTCGACGGCAAGCTTGTCCGTGCTTGCGCTACGGACCTGGTCGATGGCATGACCATTTCCGCGATCTCTTCCCGGGCCGATGCCGCCCAGCGCGAAGCTTACGATCGCATCCTCGGCAATCACATGCTCTACTGCACGGTTTGCGACAACAGCAACGGCAATTGCACCGTGCACAACACTGCCAGGGCTCTCGCCGTCGAGCATCAGGTCATTCCTTACACTCCCAAGCCCTATGAAAAGGACATGAGCAATCCCTTCTACCGCTACGATCCA
>PLZN01000165.1 GCA_003152195.1 Acidobacteriaceae bacterium | reverse complement strand
CGTTGTTGATGAGGATATCGATCGGGCCGACTTCCCGGTGGATGTTCGACACGCCCAATTCGCATGAATCATAATCGGCCACATCGATGGGAAATGCCGCGATCTGATAGCCACGCGCTTTCATGTCAGCGAGCCAGTTCTCAGCATTGTTATTGCCCGGAGAACGCGTCACGACAACGCGGTAGCCAGCGTCGTGCATCTTTGTGCTGATTGTCTCGCCAAGTCCACCCATACCACCTGTGATCAGTGCCGTTCGCTGCGTCATGTTTTATCGTTAACCTCGCAATTACTCACCGTGATCGGGATTCTGTTCGGACCGAAGTGGTGGAGAACACCCGGCGACAGAGCCCGTCGCTGCCGAAATTGCAGGAGAAGGTTACTACCGGAAACATCGTGTCGCGCAATCGGCAGCCCAGCGCCGCGGCGAATTACTTCTTCTTACTTCTCGTCCTTCCCGCAGCGTAAAACCATCATGTCACGCGGCGAAAAGCAGGAAAGGTCAATTCTGAACAGTTTTTCAAAAAGCGTCGGCAAACACCCCTTCCGCCAGTATTCTCATGGCAGTTATGGCGCAGTGCGAGAAGGCAGGATTGACCGTCCCATGCGGGTCATCGCGCCCGGCTTCGGCGCCGGCGCGGTTGGGGGCTACGTGGCGATGGGGATTACAGCACCGCGCAGGAATTGAACCTCAACGGCGGATACCACATGTGAGGGGTGTTGAACTTACAGGGAGCGGCGGCCCAGCCAGCCATCGATGTGCGGCCAAGTATATTTGCTGGCTCCGCTGCCGGCCATGATTCCGATGTGACCACCCTTAACCCGGAAGAGTTCCTTGTCCGGGCTGCTGACCTTCGACATGACCGGCTCAGACTGGCACGAAGGCGTAATATGGTCGCCCTCGGCAATCACGGTGAGCAGATTGGCTTGAATGCGGCTGAGATCGACGCGCTCGCCTCGAATCACAAGCTCACCACGCATCAGCTTGTCGTCGCGATAAAGGTCCACGATCAGTTGGCGGAAGGCGCCTCCGGCCAGAGGTACATTGTCGGTCACCCACGTGTTCATCGCATGCCAGCCTTCCACCATGCGAGGATCGTCGATGTTGTCCCATAGCTTCACATAGCTGCCGACGTAGTTTTCCACCGGCTTGAGTGCCTTGGCCCCGTAGTCGATCATCTCTCCGGGCATGTTGCCAAACGCCGCGAGCACCTTGTCCACATCAAAATAGCGCTCGTCGGTCCAGCGCGCAAAGGTCAAGCTTTGCTTGTTGGAAAAGTCCAGGGGAGCGGTCAACAGAATCAGGTTGCGCAACCCTTCGTCGCCACGCAGGGCGGCGTAGATGGTGGTGAGGATGGCTCCAATACACCAGCCCAGGAGACTGAACTCTTCCACTCCGGAGATTGCTTTGAGCTTGCGGATCGCGCGCGGCATGTAATCCAAGGTGTAGTCGTCAAACTTGAGGTTCTTGTCTTCCGGTCCCGGCACTCCCCAATCGAGCAGGTAGAGATCGTAGCCCTTGTTCAGCATATACTCCACAAAGCTGTGGCCGCGACGCAGGTCGAGAATGTAGGGCCGATTCATGAGGGCGAAAACCAGCAGCAGGGGAATGGGATGGCGCTTCTCTTTGGGAAGAACCGGGACGTAGCGGTAGAGCTTTGACTTGTTCAGCGTCCAGACCAACTCCTTCGGGGTCTGGGCAATGGCAGCTTTGGTGGTCAACGCCTTGTTGAGGGCCTGCAGCCGGTTTGCAGCGGCGGTAACTGGGTCGGCGATCACCGTGTCTCCTGCCATGCTACTTTTTCCCTCTCTTGGCTGGCTTCGCTTTCATCGTTTTCTTCTTGCTTGGTTGCGGCGCTTTNNTTGGCATCCAGGTCGTCCAGGCGCATCTCGATGTTGGTCATGCGCTCGGCAATCGAGAGAACGTCAGCCCGGGAAGGCATGCCCATCTGCTCGAGCGTTTTGAGCATCGCCTTTTCGACAGCTTCGCGGAATGGAGCCGACACCGTCATGTAGCTATCGAGCATCGCGCCCGTGGATTGCGCATAGGCTTCGCTGTTCACCATGTCAACCATGGTCTTACCCCAGGTATCCATATAGATGTCGCGCGCCGCTCGCCAGGGTTCCATCGGATCAACCCGCTTACCATGGTCGGTTGGATCTTCCACCATTTCACGACTCCTTTCAGGAGAATACACCGGCGCCAGTCACCAGATATCCCGCCGGGTGCTCTTTAACGCCCGGCCGGCATTCTTGGTGACTGCCACGCCCTGTAATCGACAACCGTCAGCTCTTGGCGGTGGCAAACGGCTGAGAAGCGATGTTCAGAAACGACTTTTGCGCTTCGATCAAAGCGTGCGCCCCGTGCTGGAACGTATCGACGATCACAGCCGCCGGTCCGGCTGCCGCGCCGAGCTGCTTTTTGGCGGTCTCAAAAGCGGCCCTGTTCTGCTCGCTGGCAAACTCAAGGATCGTCTTTTGGGCTGCCATTGAGCGCTCAACCGACTTCTGGATGGTGGCGACGCCATCGGCGATCTTGGAGTTCGCCTCGGCGCGCGTTTTGGCAACACCGGTGGCAGCCTTACTCTGCTCGACCACCAGGTCGATGGCGCTCTTCTGGGTTTCGACGGCGGTCTGGGCTGCCTGGACGGCAACATCGAAGAGGAATGCGGGCGGCGTTAACGGGAAGTAGCTGAACGCCTTCTTCCAGGCCCCGATCCACTCGCCGGTCTGCTCGGCGCCGATGTCCAGGGTTTTCTTTTGCGAGCCGGCGACCCGCTCGACACGGTTGAGAACCAGGGGGAAAAAAGGGTCCACGAATTCAGGACTTACCGCTGCCGCAGCCTTCTTGGTTGACTCAGAGGTGCTTCTCATGATCTGCTCCTTTTAGAGAACGGTGATTTTAATTATGCTGCAAGTTATGCTGCGCTGCAACATGATCTAATGTTACTCCTGTTCGGCGGCGTGTCAAGAGCAAACATGAAACAAAAGATCCCCCAGCCACTCATTATCAAGAAATACGAGAACCGGCGTCTTTACAACACTTTGACCAGCCAATACATCAACCAGGGTCAGGTTGCCCAGCTGGTGCGCGATGGCCATGACGTGCGGGTGGTGGATGCGGCAACCGGGGGAGACCTGACCCGGCTGGTCCTGGCACAGATCGTGTTGGAGGACGCCAAGACGCCCGATTCCCTTTTTCCTCTCGATGTGTTGCGCCAGATGATCCTCGCTTCCGGAAGGGCAACCCAGGAAAATTCATTGCGATACATGAAGGCGATGATGGACATGTACCAGAATGCTTCCCGTGCCTTGCCGTCACCGATGAATCCTTTCGAGTTCCTACAGGGGCGCTGGGCCAAGCCTCTGGCCGATAATGAACCGATCGCAGGCCCGCAGCCGCAGCAGGATTTCCCGGCCGCCTCCGAAACACAGATGAAAGCCAGTGAGGCGGCCGAACTCAAGCGGCGAATCGAAGAGCTGGAATCCTTGTTGCTCAAACGTGTGCCAAAAAAGCGCCGCCCCAGGGCGAAATCTCGCCGCAAGGTTTGACGCACTGCGGCAAAGAAGCTAGTCTGTTTCTGCCGCGCCACTGCACCAGGGACGGAATTGACTCTGCCCCAACCAAGGCGCTGCCCAACAGGATGTAATCAACAGGAGCTTCCATGCCTCGCTCTGAGCAAGACTCTGCTACTGAAGGCGTTCCGCAAGCGGTTGAAGACACGACCGTCCCCAACGCGCCTCAGCCAAGTGAATTCACACCCAAGGACACGCCCGCCGTCCGCGAAAAGCGGCGGCCGGCCAGAGAGAGCGGGCTGCGTGGCAAAGTTGTCGTAATCACCGGAGCCGTGGCTGGAATCGGACGTGCGACTGCGTTGCGCTTCGCTGAGGAAGGGGCACGAATTGCCGCCTGGGATGTTTCGGCCAAGACCGCGCCTCAACTCGAATCCGCGATCAAGTGGGCAGGGGGCGAGTCTCATTTTCAAGCGGTTGACGTCACCAACGCCGGTGCGGTCGAAGCCGCTGCCGCCGCGGTTGTCGAGCAGTGGGGCCCCATCGACGTACTTATCAACAATGCCGGCATCGTTCGCGATGCGCAGCTTGTGAAGTGGAACGGCGGAAGCCCCGAGTCAATCATGAGCGAGGACGTGTGGGATTCGGTGATCGGGGTCAACTTGAAGGGAGTCTTTCTGGTGACCCGCGCGGTGGTACCCCACATGATCAAGGGTGGAGGTGGAGTAATTCTGTCCGCGGCCTCCGTCGTGGGCCTTCTGGGCAACTTCGGACAGACGAATTACGTGGCTTCCAAAGCCGGTGTCATCGGAATGACGCGGACCTGGGCACGAGAGTTGGGCAAGTACAAGATTCGCGTCAATGCCGTGGCTCCGGGATTTATTGCGACAGACATGGTGAGGGCGATGCCCCCGAAAATCCTCGAAGCCATGGTGGCACGAACACCGCTGGGACGGGCAGGAACACCGGAAGACGTAGCCAACACATACTTTTGGCTGGCATCGGACCAGGCAAGCTTCATTCATGGGGCTGTGATTTCCGTGGATGGTGGCGTCGTAATCGGAACCTGACAGAGGTGGGTCCGGGCTAGCCATGCTCTACCGCGCCATGCTCCCGCAGTCTTCCTTGAAGATCCGGGAATCCCGGCAACCGGAATGGATCGTGTGCCGTGGGAGCAAGCCGGAGCCCTATTCGTGGCCGGAACCACGGCATACGCCGCAGTGCGGAGCGTCGGCTTGCGCGCAGGTGACACCGTCATCGTCTCCGGTGCTGCGGGTGGGGTAGGCTCGATCGCCGTGCAGTTGGCCAGGGATGCAGGCGCCAAGGTTACCGGCTTGGCCGGCGACGCGCATCACAAGTGGCTCACCGATCACGGCGTACTTCCGATTTCCTATGGTGATGGTGTTGAGGATCGGATCCGCGCTGCATGCGCAGGGAAAGTCCATGCCTTCATTGACACCTTCAGCGGCGGGTACGTCGAGCTCGCGCTCAAGTTGGGCGTCGCTCCGGATCGGATCGACACCATCATCGACTTCGCCGCCGCAGCCAAGTATGGTGTCAAGACAGAAGGTAACCACGAAGGCGCGACTG
>PLZN01000201.1 GCA_003152195.1 Acidobacteriaceae bacterium | reverse complement strand
TATTTGCACGGTCACGGCACTAGTGAGAAAAATCATCCAAACGCCCAGCCAACCGGGATGAACTACAGCAATCGCAACCAGACAGATGTTAGTCAAACTATAGCTTCCCCATCAGCATGACCGGCCGAACGTACTTCATTGCCACCGCGCGGATACAAAGCGACCGATTCCAAACATTGCAAGGGTTCCAGTTAGAAGATAGCCCGCCGTCTTTTCTGGCTCGCCTGTGTAGTCCTGGATGTACTGGATGAAGTAACTCCATGTACCCACCTGTACGCCCACATAGAAGAACTGGGCGAGGATGGTGACGATGAGATGCGGTTCTCGCAATAGCACCGTGACAGGAGTTCTTTGCTGCGGAGCGGCATCCCCCTCATCTCTTAAGATAGGAAAGGATGATTTCCAGATAAGAAAAGCGAACACGAAGGAGACGATCCCCGACACGATGTACGGCCGCACGACGCGAAGCGTCTCAAAGTATGGATATGCCTGATATTGACCGCTGGCTTGCAGCCGCTGAATTGCGCTTGCGCCCAATTCCACGCCGGAGAGAATGACGATCGTTCCGATAAAGGCGCCGGTAATGGATCCGAGCGGATTAAATGCCTGGGAAAAATTTAGCCGGCGCTCCGAAGTTTCTGGTGAACCGGAGAGCGCGATAAACGTATTTGACGCAGTCTCGAGAAACGTGAGGCCACTCGCCATGACGAAAAGTGCGAAAAGGAAAAATGAGTACCGCCCCACAATAGCTGCTGGCCAGAAGAGAAATGTCCCTCCACCGAAGAGTAGCAGGCCGGTGACGAAGCCAATTTTGTAACCCACCTTGCGCATACAGAGCGCAGATGGCAGTGCAAGCAGGAAGTAGCCCATATAAAAGGCGGACTGCACCAGACCAGCCTGAAGACGGCTGATCGCGAAGGATTTCATGAATTGACGAATCAACAACGTCATTCAGGTTGTTTGGAACGCCCCATANNGGCCACCGTCTGACGCAGCCGCTTGGCACTGCAATATTCGAACAATGTAGTTCTGTGTTTTACTACAACTGTCCTTTTTATCTGTATGCGTGACAACCCTCAATGAGCGAAGGGGCGTCCTGGTGTTTGTACATCAGGAGATATTCACGATGAGGAACCTAACTCTTGCGTCGATTCCTGCTGGTAGGTATTCCTGGTGCATCAAGCTTAGCCGAGTATATGAGCTCGAACTCGATATTCTCACATACTTTATCGCTTTTGGAGATCACTTCGCCACCAGAAAGCGCTCATTCCGCGTCCCTGTGACGGGTTCAGCCCGAAGGCGCAAATAGGACACTACCGATGGGTAGCAGTTCCATTCGCCCTCGGCCCGGTAGCTGCTGTCACCGGGGTGCGGGTGGTCTTTGAGAGCCCAGGTTTTCACTTGCAATGCGCTGGGCAACATCTGCAACTGAGACCCCGTCCGCGCGGTAAACTTTTTACAATGATCCAACCCGCCAGAAACTGCCGCCGTGTCACCGCGCTCCTTCTTGCCATAGGTGTTGGTCTTCTCGTGCAATGCCTTCACGCGCAATCTACTAGCATCGCGACACCGATCAATGTTCCTGGCAGGTTTGTCGATGCCACCGGCGCCAGCCACATCAATTTCACAGCAGTCGCTTCCCATACCTCCAAGAAATACCTCATCGAGACCATGGGCTCCGGCGTGGCGCTCTTGGATTTCGACAATGACGGACTTCTCGACGTCTTCTTTGTCAATGGAGCAGCCCTTTCCGACCCCACCTCGAAAGGCACCATTCCGCAGAAGGCCGGCGAAAAAGATTGGAATCGCCTTTACCGCCAGAAGAAGGACGGAACTTTCGAAGACGTCACCGTCAAGGCCGGTTTACAGGGCGTGGGCTACGGCATGGGGGTGGCGGTTGGCGACTACGACAACGACGGTTTCGAGGACCTCTACGTCACCGCCTATGGCGGCAACCGGCTTTACCACAACAACGGCAACGGAAGCTTTACCGACGTGACGGAAAGATCCGGCACAGCAGGCAGCGGTTGGTCTACCTCCGCTGCATGGGTAGATCTTGATAACGACGGCCTCCTCGACTTGGTCGTCCTGCGATATCTTCAGTGGGACTTCGATGATATCTGGTGTGGCGAGCGCCGCGAGGGCTATCGCTCGTATTGCCATCCCGACCTCTTTAAAGCGATCCCGCCCCTCGTTTACCACAACGACGGCAACGGGCACTTCACCGAGATCTCGGCAAAGATCGGAGTAAACCTTCCCGGCAAAGGCCTCGGCATCGCCATCGCCGACTTTGATCGCGATGGCCACACCGATATTGCCATTGCCAACGATTCAATGCTCGAGTTCCTCTACCGTAACAAGGGGAACGGTAGCTTCGAAGAGGAGGGCTTGAGCGCCGGAATGGCGGTTGACGCCGAGGGCCGCACCTATGCCGGCATGGGTATCGACTTCCAGGATTACAACAACGACGGCCTTCCTGACCTGGTGATAACCGATCTCGCCAACCAGAAGTATGCCCTATACCGTAACAACGGCGACGGAAGCTTTACTTACGACACATACCTGAGCCGCATCGCTGCCATGACGCTTCTCCACTCCGGCTGGGGCGTGGCCTTCCTAGACTATGACAATGATGGCCTCAAGGACCTTCTCATTGCCCAGGGTCACGACCTGGACACGATTGAGCTTACCTTCCCGCAGATCCACTACCGCGAGCCGATGCTCCTGGCACGCAACACGGGTAGAGGATTCATCGACGTCTCCGCACAGTCGGGCGACGTCTTTCGCGAGCCGTGGGTTGCTCGCGGAATGGCCGTCGGGGACATCAACAACGACGGCCGTACCGATGCCGTCGTCACTACCAATGGCGGGCCTGCGCACATTCTGCTCAACGGGACGGCTACCGGGAACCACTGGCTCACGCTCAGCCTCACCGGCCACCGTAGCAATCGCGACGCTATCGGCGCCGAGGTCAAGCTCACCACCACGCATGGCTCGCAGCTCGTCACCGTCACGACCTCCGGCGGCTATCTCTCCGCCAACGACCGGCGAGCGCATTTCGGTCTTGGCTCCGACGTCGTCGCCAACACCATCGACATCCGCTGGCCTAGCGGTATTCTGCAGCACCTCGACAACGTCAAGGCTGACCAGTTTCTCAAGGTTGAGGAGCCTTCGCAATCCTCGGCCGCGGCCGCCGCTACCGCCAAGAAGACGCCATAAAGCAGCGATGTTTCGGGACCATGCTCAGTAGGGTTTGCCTTGATGTGGGAGGACTGCGGCCAGTGCCTGTTTGATCTCCGGATCAGCGGGATTCAACGAGGCGGCTGCTTTCAGCTCCTGAGCGGCGGCAGCAAGGTCTCCCGACCGCGCCTCGATGAGACCCAGATCCTTCTTGAGCGTAGCTTGTTCACGGCATGCACCACAGACATCCAAGGCCTTTTGCAGCTCGGCGATTGCTTTTGGATAGTCATGGTTGTTGGCGGCAGCCAGAGCGAGATTGCCGTTGATGTCGGCTTCGCTCGTAGCCTGCTGTTCAGCAAGCCGGGCCTTCAAGAGAGATGCATATTTCGCGGCCTCGGACGGATCGTGTTCATGAAGAACCTGGGACAGCCTATACAGCACCTCTGTACTGTTTGGATTGAGCTGAGCCGCTTGCTTCCAGGCGGCGATAGCCTCATTATCACGTTTTGCAGCTAACAAATTCTGCCCTAGCAGGTAATAGGCTCGGGAATTGTCGGGAGCTAGCTCGACGCTTTTCTGAGAGAGCGAAAGCGACTCCGCTGTTTCGCCCAGTTGACGTTCGGTCACTGCCAGCAGATAAACCGCATCGCCGAAGTGCTGATCGAGGCGCACGGCCTTCTCAAGTTCTGGTTTTGCATCTTCGAAGTGCCTCTCGTCCAGCAACAAGCGGCCCCGATTGTAATGGGCAGATGCGGACTCCGGGTTGAGCGCGACCGCCTTCGTAAACTCATCCAGTGCTGCCTCCACCTCAAGATGGTCGGCAAACGCCATGCCCAGGTTGAGATGATCCTGAAAATTGTTGGGTCGTGATGCAACCACCTTGCGTAACATTTCGACGGCGCTTCCGGTCTTGCCCTGGCGAGACTCGACCTCGGCCAAGGCAGTCGTCGCATCCAGATTGCTGGCGTCAAGCGTCACAGCGGTTTGCAGTTCACTCTCTGCTTCAGGAAAGCGCTGCTGTTGGGCCAACACCAGCCCCAGATTGAAGTGAGCTTGCGCATGTCGCGGGTCCCCTTCAATCGCGCGCCTCAGCAGGACTTCGGCCTCTTTGATTTGGCCCTTCCCATCATAAATAGCGGCCAGGTTTACCTGGGCTTCCGTGAGCTGCGGATCGATTTCGATCGCCTTCTTGAATTCGCGCACAGCGTCGTCCAAATGCCCTTCCGACATGTCCAGCACCCCAAGTTTGCTCAGCGCCTGGGCAAGAGTGGGATCCACCTTGATTGCCGTTTCCAGAGCCTGCCTCTCGGCGGCAAATTTTCCTTCCAAATCAAGTGCGAGCGAAAGATTGTAGTAGGTGTGCGCATCATGCGGCTGTATCTGCAGCATTTGCCGGTAGAGTTCGGCGGCCTCAGCCGCCTTACCGTCTGCCAAAAGCTGATTTGCTTTAGCCCCTTCGGTCGTAAATTGGTTCTTAAGCAGGTTGGCGTGTTCTGTTTCCCGCACGTCTTGATAGACTTTTTTTGATTCCTGGGTTTGATTGAGATCTTTGAGAGCAATCGCAAGTTGTAGCCGCGGACCTTCCGCGGCCGGATCCAGCTGTATTGCTCTCTGCAGATGCGGAACGGCATCCTTAGCTCGCCCGTTGCGCAGCATGACGAAGCCCAGGTTAAATTGCAGGTCTGCATGGTCTGGCTCGATGGCAGCAGCGGCACGCAATTGTTCCTCAGCTTTGGTGTACTGCTCGAGGCCTTTGTAGGAAAGGCCAAGTAAATAGTAAGGTTCGAAGCCTTTCGGATGACTTGATATATAAACCTTCAGGATTGGTACGGCCTCTTCATACTCCGCCAAAAAGACCAGGCACTTCGCGAAGGCAAAGCGAGTTCCCGGATCCGCCGGGTTAAGCCTTAAGGCTTCACGGTATTCGTCTGCCGCTTGTCGAAACGATTTTTGATTGGCGAATACCGTGCCCAGGTTGAAATGGGCTGCAGCCAGATTAGGATGCGTTCTTAAGATCTCCTGCAGCGATGATATTGCGGCATTCTGATCGCCGTTCTCGCTGAGCGCGATGGCTCGAGCAATTCCCGCGTCAACATTCCCCGGCTCCAGGGAAAGAGCCTTATCCCAATAGCCAATCGCTGCGGAATAGAGCTTTTGAGCGGCAAGGACCTCGGCCAGGTGGTTGAGCCCGTCCACAGAATTTGGGTTGGTCTTTAAAATCTCTCGAAACTGCGTTTCGGCCTCGCCAAGCTGGCCAGACTCTTTCAGCGCAGTACCCAGAGCCTCTCGCGCATTCACTGAATCGGGCTTAAGGCTAACTGCCCGGCGGAGGTGTAGCACCGCAGACGCGTACCGCCCCTGAACCACTTCGATCACTCCGAGGTCGTACAGGGTTCTCCAGGATTGAGGGCGGATCCGCAACGCTTTTTCGTAGGCGTCGCTCGCGCAGCGTAGATCCCTCCGCTGGGCAAACCAGGTACCCGCCGAATCCCAGGCGGCGAAGGAGTCGGAGCTGCCTTTAGATTGCAGACTCCGCGGCAGGGAGCAATCGGATGATGCCTGGGCCCGGCAGCATGACGCCGTCGCCGCAAACAGCAAAACTGTGGCCAAACTGAGCTTTTTCGCTCGTCGCATGCTTCTTCCTTAGGCATCCAGGATGCCACGGGACCCGCGCTCAGGCGGAAAAGCGAGAAAGCATCTCCTCGCCAAATTGACTGAGCCACAGTGTACCCCCAATCCCGAAGGCCGCGAACGCAATTCCTCGCCTACAAAAGGGAACGGCGTCCCAAGCTCAACGGCGAAAACACCGCTGGTGTCCTATTGGCGCTATCAGGTCGCAATTGCCCGCTTAAAAAATTGATTGACAACCTGCTTTGAGGCCGCTATAAGAACTACGTCGATTGGATGAGCCAATCTGCCGCTAAACTCCACGGTGCGTATCGTAAAAATGAATAGGGCTTCCATTCCAGGTCAATTGGCTTGGGGGGAAACTAGGAAGCCAAGGTATTTGTATTGTTTGCAACTTGTTTGGAGAGGTGTTCAGTGCAGAAGAAGAAACATCTGGCACAGTTTGCTGCGTCGTGGATGGTGCAATTGGCACTGTTCATCGTGATCGTTACCATTCAACTTTATCCAACGAAGGCTCTTGGTCAAGGCGCAACTGGGGCTTTGAATGGCGCCGTTCTGGATCCCAGCTCAGCCGTGATTCCTGGCGCGAAGGTGTCGCTGAAAAATCTTGACACCCAAACTGAGCAAGAGGCTGTCACAAACAGTGCAGGACGCTATGTTTTTGTTGCAATTCCTCCTGGACGATACACAATCGGAGTCACGAAGGACGGGTTCAAAGTATCCAATACCTCCGAATTCACGCTGGCCGTGAACCAATCGCTGACGCAGGATGTTCAGCTCTTTGTTGGTGCCACCACTCAACAGGTCACCGTTCAAACGACTGAGGCCAGCGTTGAGACGACGACGACCGAACTTGGCACCGCAATTGAGGAGAAAGAGGTTACCAGTCTGCCTCTCAATGGGCGCAACTTTACCCAACTGCTGGCATTGACTCCGGGCGTTTCCCCGGTCAGCACAGGCCAGAATAGCGGTGGCGGTGGTGGATTTGCGGGCAATGCAGTTGGTTCGTTCATCTTTCCATCAGTGAACGGACAAGGCAATCGCAGCAACATGTTTCTGCTCGATGGTTTTACCGATTACGGTTTTATCGGGAACTACGCCGTGGCACCCATTGTTGACGACATCCAAGAGTTCAAAGTTCAATCACACAATGACAGTTCAGCATATGGCGGCTCGCTGGGTGGCATCATCAATGTGGTAACCAGGGGAGGCACTCAGGAATACCACGGAAATGTATGGGAGTTCTTTCGGAATAGCGCCCTGGACGCTAAAAACTATTTCCAACAAGCCGTGACTCCCTACAAGCAAAATCAATTTGGAGCAACCTTCGGCGGTCCTGTCTTCCCCACCCGTTTCAGAAGGGGCGGTGGACCCGCAAAGACTTTCTTTTTCGTGGCCTATGAAGGCTTCCGATCCTCAAGAGCTGCGAACACGCTGGCCATCATCCCTACGCAAGCTCAGTTAGGCGGCGATTTTAGCGGTGGGAATTTGAATCCGATTTATAACCCGTTTACCACCAGACCGGATCCTGCAAACCCGGACCTACTTCTGCGAGATCCTTTTCCGAACAATATAATTCCAGCATCTCTGGTAAACCAACCGCTTGAGGCCTATCGCAAGAAGATCTTTCCCGTCGTCAACCAGCTTCCAGCCAACGGGTACAACTTCGTGGACTCTACCCCAAACCTCCTGCACAATGATACGGGTTCCATGAGAGTGGACCAACAGTTCACGGATCAGATAACTTCGTATTTCCGCTTTACGAAATTCTCTTCACCTTCGACGAGCGCGACCGGAATCCCGGGTATTCTCAATGCCGCCACCATAACCGGCTATAACGGAGGCGCATCGGCCACTTGGACATCGAAGGCGGGAAACAAGATTTTAACCGGACGCTTTGGCAAGACGATCGCCGATGCTGTTACGCAGAACGAGTTCCCGGCCAGTTTGGCCGATGCCTATACCATTGGCCAGTTCAACACCCAAACAGTCACAGGCTTTGTCGGGGGACGAAACTTCAATATGGGCGAGGGATACAGCGGCTATGAGGGTGTTCCAGGAGGGTCGTACCAAGGCAATCAGCTAGCCGACATCTATGAAGGCGCGGTCGATTTTACTCGCGTGTTTGGAAGACACACCCTGCAAATGGGTCTGGACATCAACTCGAACAATAACAGCCAGCCGATCTTGTTCATTAATGATAGCTATAGTGCAACTCCCACATCCAATCTGGAAAGCTCTGCGCCGACTGGAGATGCCCTTGCATCGGCCGTCCTTGGCCTGCCAACAAGCGTGAATCGCCGTAACGTAAACATTACGACGCATGGGGGTTGGGAAGATGGTTTTTACATTCAAGACCAATGGAAAGCTAGCAGCAAGCTCCAGATTAACGTTGGGTTTCGCTATGACGTCACGCTCTGGCCAATCTACGGAAGCCGCACTGCCGGCAACAATTTTGTGGGAGATACAGACTTAGATACGGGCCAGTACATCATCGCTAATGTTCCCGGGGGGTGCTATACGGGGGCAAGTCCGTGCATACCGACAGCCGACGGGTCATTACCGGCTAACGTTGTCGTGACTCCGAAGGGCAACCAATCCATCATCTTTAACACATATGATAATTGGCAACCGAGGTTAGGCTTTAGTTATTTGCTTAGACCGACCACCGTGGTCCGTGCAGGCGCTGGGCGCTTTTTCGACAACTGGGCCGCCATACAGCAGCTGGCAACGAACTATCAAGGAAACTGGCCGGATACTACGTATCTGCTAGCGAACAATCTCAACGCTACCGCTCCCGACCCCACCACAGGCCAGAATCCCCTCTCTCTGGGGACTGGTGCTCAGATTCTCCCAGCGCCAACTCCGTTCAGCCAAGTCAACTGGATGATCGATCCCTACTACAAGAACGCATACTCCATACAGTACAATTTTGGAGTTCAGCAGCAGGTCAAGACCAACACCGTACTTCAAGCCAATTATGTAGGAGCCCACAGTCTCCGCACAGATTCCGGCTCCTATCGAAACACGGCTTTGTATCCTGCCCCCGGACCGATCAGTGCCCGTCAACCATTCTCTTACATCACACCTACCTATTACGACAAGAGCGTAGCTAATTCCAACTACAATGCATTCCAGTTTCAGGCTCGAACAGTATTGGAGAAAAAGCTAACCCTTCTAGGGGCATACACGTGGTCAAAGACGATTACCCTGGGGTGCGACGGATTCTTCGGTTCGGAAGGATGCAGTATACAAAATCCCTATAACTTAAAGGCCGACAGGAGTGTTGCGGGATACGATGTTCCCCAGAATTTGAGCTTCAGTTGGGTTTATCAATTGCCCATTGGCAGAGGGGAGCTGGTAGACATCTCTAATTCTCTGGTCAACGAGATCGTTGGAGGTTGGGGCTTTCACGGCATCTACACCGCATATTCCGGCGTCCCCTTCAACAACAATGCCGGTAATGACGATTTGGGGAACACTGGCAACGTCGTGGAGAGGGCGGACCGCTCGTGTTCGAATCCTTATAGCGGGGGCAGGAATGTGCAGTACTTAAAGCAATCGTGCTTTGCAAACCCCGCTGCTTATACCTTTGGAAGTGAGCCCCGGAATGATCTGCGAACACCCCATGTGACCAACCTAGACTTAACGCTCGACAAGTCGTTTTCACTTGGCAAAGAGGGGAGGAGTCTCAATTTTAGAACCGACTTCTTCAACTCGCTTAATCAGGCGGCCTTTGGTCCCTATCAAGGTTCGACTCAACCAGATAACACCGTAACGGACGCCAACTTTGGCCTCTTTACGGGTACCGCCCAAGTGGAACGCGAGATTCAATTCGCGCTCAAAATAAACTTCTAACAAAAGAGCCAAAGTGGCGAGAGCGGACGATAGGTTATCGTCCGCTCTCTTGTTTGCATACCGCTGAGCATTGCGACGGCGAAGCCGGAGAAGATATACATCAGCATCTTCCAGTGGCCGAGTACGGGATTCACAATACCGACGATAAAAGCCGAGCTGAGGAGGGCCTACATTGCTGGCTGACTCCAAGCAAGGTCGATCCCGATGACGATAGGCAAATTTCTATTGACCGTGCACCTGGTCCGGCTCCTCGGTTTGTAGCTTCCCTTTCAGGCGAGGGTACAATTCCAACGCGTTGTCGCGCTGGATCTGCCTACCAGTTCGCAGCGCGTCGGATTCTGATAGTTCTCCCCGATCCAGCTTTTCCGCTAAAACCTCCGCCCAGCAGCAGCGGCTTAGCTCCGACTCGCCGTAAATCCCTTCGGCGTTCTTGTCGTCGCCGCCCCATGTAATACGGTTCGAAGGCATTACTTCCAGCCACTCGTTGAACGCTCGCTTGGCTGTTGAATAACTGATCGTTGGCAGCCATACCCCATTGATCCAAACCTGCTTGCTGAACTTGCGACCAATCGCACCCGTCTCGCTGACCCATGGGTACCCCCCATGGAATAATTCGAACTTTGTCCGCGGGTTGGCCTCAATCAGGTTTACCAGGAGCATTGGATTTGAACCTTGGATGCGAGCATCCCCAGTGTGAATTTGAAAGGGCATGTCGTACTTTGCACTCAATTCAGTGATTCGCCACATGATAAAGTCTTCAAATGCCTTGGCCGCCTCTGGAGTTACTTCTGATCGGGACCGTCCAAAGACACGTGCGGCCTTCTCCTTGGTGACGTTGTCAAAATCGAGCGTCCGCTGGTACGCCAAAGTTGTTTTCAGGCAAACTGCGTCTCCTGCTTTGGCGTCAACAAACATACGGTCGAGCAAGGCCAAATAGTCATCCAGGGAATTCATGGGAAGCCCCCGCTGATGAGCATACAAATACGGATCATCGAAGGAGCTTTGAATCCCTCCGTCGTGGTTACCCATAAAGTATTCCGAAGGGTGAAAACCCCAGACGAGTGTCGTCACGTTGAAGGTCAACAACTCGAAAGGATAATCCGCGTGGAAGTCAAATCGCTTCCAATAGCGATCGCAGATCATGAGTGCGATGTTGGTTCGCTTTTTAAGCACATGATAGAGCCATTTCTCATTGCGGTAGTTCTCGAAGATACGGCGGTCGAGCTCTGCAGCCTGGGAGTCTGTGATGTGATCGAAATCGATATTGTAGAGGTCCCGGAAGGCCAGCCGCATGTAGCGGTAGAAGTAAGTGGCGCGAACATTGTCGAAGTCCTGTTTGGCTCGCCCCCACCACTTATCAAATTTCTCTCCAGGCTTCCAGTCAGTAATCGGATGGATTCCACCGAAATAACTGCCAAGCCAAATCCCATATAAATTCATCCCTCGACCCCGATCGGTCTCAACATAACCGGGTAATTGATCAAATGCGCGTAGATGCTCGTGCGCGTCAATCGAGGGGATGGAATCGAGGTATGCCTTGATCTTGTAATATGTGGGCGTCCGCTGAGGATTTGAGACGGATGGGTTTCGACTGCCGCCAGCCGCCTTGTTTTTAGCAGGCTCATCGGGGGCCGCCTCAGCCTCGTTATCAGCTAGCCAAAAACCCGGGAGACTCCCAATTCCGACCCCAACCTTCCGAACAAATGTTCTTCTGTCCATACGGTGCTTCCTCTGCGGTCCCTCTCGTGTCCTTGCCCCACGCACCACTTTAGTGCTTAACAGCCCAAATGATAAGTCCGCGAATTCTTCCCTCGCCACCCAGAAAGCAGGAGCTCAACTTCTCTGTTGGGAGAAATCGCGAATGCGGACCGTCGTTGGCACGATCCTTCGTCGCGTCTCCCTTGGCGAGGCCCCAGATGAGACCCGGCAATAAAGCGGATCGCAGGTCTTCCGTCGAAGCTTCCGTTGCATATACGATGCCGCTTCCCAAGTGGTTCGAGTAGATCGGTTCGGAAATCGTCGCAGGCACTCTCTGCATTTCTCTACCTGGGCGCGGGGTCATCCCGGATCTGTTTCACCCATCAGGCCCGAGTCCATAGTTTATCCTTGTAACATTAGGCTTATCTATGTACTTCTTCCTTGGAGCTCAATTCCGTCCACAGGACAAGATCGTCTTGCTCGATGTCATGTGAGGAGCCAATGCGAACAGAGCCAGCCGGCTTGGCCGGCTGACGTACCCTCCGCTCGAACAAAGCCGCCAACGGTCTTTAGCGTGCCGATCTGGCTGCCATAGATATAGATTGCAAGTCCCGAAAGTGGATCGAACGTCGCTGTTACCCGAGGCCACTTTGCAGGGCAGACAATCTGCGCCGTGTACCCGTCAAATTTGCAACGCGCAGCCTGCCACACACCAGGTACCCTGTCCCAGAACCCCTCGACTCGGTCGTCCAAGTTGCCCAGCAAGTCATGGACTAGCGGCCCCGTAGCTTCATCGAAGTTCCACGTGATTTCGGCGGACTGGGCATTTGCTCGAAGCTCACCCGCGGGCAATAATAACGCAGGAAGCAGAAGCGCCAGGATTGCAAAACGACCCGCTGAACTCATCCGCAGCTATTTCCTCAGCTCTTGATTTATCTCACTGTTCATGGCCCGGACTGGTACGTGTAGCGATCTCAGTAGGCTACGATGGAACGAGGGAATTTCTGTAAGAGTACATGCTGATTGCCGGGGAGGTGCTTGCCCTCGAATGGTCAAGCCAAATGTCTAAGCAACTGTGAGGTCTGAAACCAACACTACACATGGAACAACCGCATCGTCAACAAGCTTACTTACTGCAGTTCGGCGTCTCAAAGAGACGTTTGACGTTAACCACTGGTAGCCGATGATCGTGATGGTGGACGATCCGAGAGGGCCCTGCCAATGAGATCGCTCATGGCCATCGACGTTCTGTTATTCCCGCTAAAAGGACGCGGGAAACTGACTCGCCGTCAGTTCTTTCGTCAAGCTCTGGGCGTGTCCTTCGCTAGTCTGACTGTCGGTGGCATCCCGAGCGCGGCACAGGATGGGAGTTCTTCGCGCAATTTGAAACCCCTATCGAAGGGAAAGCCTTCGGGTGTGCCATTTGAAGCACGATTTACCGATGTGGCCCTTCAGGCTGGACTCACGCAGCCCGTGATTTACGGAGAGACCGATAAGAAAAGCGTGATTGTTGAAACGGTAGGCTGCGGAGCTGCCTTTCTCGACTACGACAATGACGGCTGGCTCGATATCTTTGTGTTGAGTGGAACCCGGCTCGAAGGTCCAGTGTCCGGCGCAACCAACCGTCTTTACAAGAACAATCGGGACGGAACATTCAAGGACGTGACTGTTGAGGCAGGTCTCGTTCGCACGGGGTGGGCCAGTTCGGTGACTGTAGGAGACTACAACAACGACGGGTTTGAAGACATCTTCGTCACCTACTTTGGGCAGAACGTTCTTTACCGGAACAACGGTGACGGAACGTTTACGGATGCGACGATGGGCGCGGGCCTGATGCACCAGGGAAAACCCCGATGGGGCGCCGGATGTACTTTCCTAGATTATGACCGCGATGGGCACCTTGACCTCTTCATCACAAATTACGTTGATCTGGATCTTGAGGACCACCCCAAGGCCGGCCAGGAATCGACTTGCTCGTTCAAAGGAGTGCCCGTCCATTGCGGCCCACGCGGACTGCGGCCTACGACTAATTTGCTCTATCGAAACCAGGGCAACGGTATTTTTCGCGATGTGAGCCAGGAGTCCGGAATCTCCAGCGCGACCGCCACGTATGGCATGACAGCGGTTGCCGCCGACTTTGATGGGGACGGCTGGACCGATATCTATGTCGCTTCCGATTCGACGCCCAGTTTGCTCTTCATAAATCAGCACAATGGCACATTCAAGGAGCAAGGCATCGAACGCGGCGTCGCGCTGAGTGACGACGGGGTGGAACAGGCCGGAATGGGCGTAGGGGTTGGTGACTCCAATCTGCGCGGTACCCTTGACATTTTCAAGACGAATTTTTCGGATGACACCGATGCGCTCTATCGCAACGACGGCATGGGCAACTTTACGGATGCCACGATCGGGGCAGGCTTCGGAGTAGAGACTCGCTATGTAAGCTGGGGAACAGGCTTTGCGGATTTCGACAATGATGGCTGGCCTGACCTGTTTGTTGCCGCGGGTGCCGTATATCCGGAGGTTGAGAGGAAGTTTCCACAGTACCCGATGAAGTGTCCCCGGCTTATCTTTCATAATCTTCAGAATGGAAAATTTGAGGAGTTGATTGACGAAGCCGGACCCGGGATTGCGGCTACGCATTGCAGCCGAGGTTGTGCATTTGGCGATTTTGATAACGATGGTGACGTCGACATCCTGGTGATCAATCTCAATGAGCCGCCTTCCCTTCTCCGCAATGATCTGAAAGGCCAACGCAACTGGATCAAGGTATTTCTCGTGGGCACGAAGTCGAACCGCAGTGCGATAGGATCTCGCGTTATCGCCCACTATGGTGGGAAGTCTCAGGCCCAAGCGGTGATGGCACAGTCGAGCTTCTACTCCGTAAATGACCGGCGGCTCCACTTTGGAATTGGGGAGAACGCTTCTGCAGACGTGGAGATTCATTGGGCGAGCGGGCTTAAGGAGAAGATCCCGGGAGTCGCCGGCGGACACTTGACTGTCATTAAGGAGGGACAGGGAATTCTCAAATCGGAGCCGATGGGCGCGACAAGAAAGAGGACTCCTTAGCCATGCCATCGTGGGCGCAGCGCCGACAAGAGAGCCCGAAGAATCGCTTTCTGCGGAAAGATCACCCCGTGAGCCGGTCTGTTTTGTTGGCATGCTGTCTGAGCTGCCTCACGGTCATGTTCATTGCGTTTTGCTTTTTGCATCGGCAGCAAAGTGTGGTTCAAGCGGGAACCAACGGACCGCCGGCCGCGGCTGTCGCGCAGGCGGACTATGTGGGCGCGGAGGTATGTGCGAATTGCCATCGCCAGATTTATGACTCTTTTAAAAAAACCGACATGGGCCGATCGATGTCCGTTGTTTCAGGCGAACTGCCGTCGGTTCCGGCGGGGCGCGCGATTACTGTGTGGAACGAGAGGCTGAACCGCTATTTCGATGTACGGTCGGCGCCAGAGGGCGCCTACCAATCTGAATATCAGAAAGCTGCCGACGGTTCTGAGATATTCCGAAATACTCAGAAGCTGGCCTATGCAATCGGTTCTGGAAGAAATGGCACATCCTACCTGGTCGCGCGGGACGGTTATCTCTACGAGGCGCCGCTCTCTTTCTATGCAAAAACAAGCTCGTGGGAGCTGTCTCCCGGCTTCGAGGGTGCGGATCTGGCATTTAATCGACCAGCGCTGCCGGGATGTCTGGCCTGCCACAGTGGGCTTGCGCGGCCAACCGCTCCCAACCTCGGATCCTACGCAACTGCTCCCTTCAAGGAACTGGCCATCGGGTGTGAGAATTGCCACGGACCAGGCAGCATGCATGTAGCTCAAAAAACGGGTCAGATACCAGTAAGCCACGACACCGCCTACATCGTTAATCCCCAACGGCTAGACCCCTGGCTTGCAGACAACATCTGCATGAGTTGCCATCAGGGACTTGCGCTTAGAATCCTGCAACCCGGAAAGACCTATGCAGACTATCGCCCGGGGAAACCTCTCGATAATGTAATGGCTATCTTTGCGGCACCAATGGGTCCGAACGGCGGAACGGCTCCCATATCGCCTTTGCTCGAGCACTTTAGCTTGATGAGTCTCAGCAAATGCTACACCGCGACCAAGGGGCGAATGAGCTGCCTGACCTGCCATGATCCGCACGTACAGCCAACTGCAAATTCCGCCGACTACTATCGGCAAAAGTGCTTATCTTGCCACAATGAGCAAAGTTGCCGGCTTCCATTGCGTGAACGTCAACTGAAGACGCCTGCGGATGACTGCCAGGGTTGCCACATGCCAAAGCAAACGGTCACTGGCATTGCACATTCGATCCTAACCAGTCACCGGATCGTAAAAACTCCGGAAGAAGAGTTTCCCACCGAGATCTTTAACGCCGATAAGCTGCCGCTCGGTGGCCTGGTTCATCTGGACGCGATCCCGGGTCAACCGGATCAAGTTCCTCCACTAACCCGTTTTCGCGCACTCGGCGAAATGGCAACTTCCGACCGATCGTACGTGGGTAGCTATCTTCAAGAGCTCTTGACACTGGAAAAGCAAAAATCCACAGACCCTCAGGTACTCTCCGGCCTTGGTTGGCTCCATCTCGCGAAGGGGCAGGATTACGATGAGGATCGAGCAGAAGACTACCTATCCAGAGCCATACAAGTGGGAAGTACCCGGTCGGAAGACTTCCTGGCCGTGGCAGAAATCCTGGTCAAGAAGGGGAAGCCAGCCGATGCGGAGAAGGTTCTCCTGCAGGGCAAGTCGTTACTTCCCTATGACGAGCGCTTTTACCGGAAACTGTGTGTTCTTTATATTTCGACCAATCAATACGAAAAAGCACTCAACATGTTGCGGAGTTCTATCCAACTGTTTCCAGAAGACTCCTTTTTGAGATCAGTCTGGCAAAAAGCAGAGCAAGCCGGCACAGACCCTAGCCGTTAGAGTGCGGCATCTGGAACCTTGTCGTCCAGGGCCTCACCGCTTGGGGTAATTCATTCACTTAGCGGGTTGAGCGGTTCAGAAGAGCTGCCGCCTCAGTAATATGCTGAAGCATCTGGCGCCGCGCTTCTTCGGCGTCGCGATCTCGAATGGCCGAATAAATCTTCTTGTGAAATGCGAGCGGCTTTTCAATCTGCACTTTATCGACAACCTGCGCCATGCTTATTGAGACTGTGCGATGTATCAGCCTGAATAACAGGTGGCAGATTCTATTACCGCTAGCACTAAAAATCCACTCATGGAAAGCCATGTCCGCATCAAGCCGCTCCTGAATGGTGCGGCTTCTCTCCATATCGATGATCGACTGGCGCAGCTTGGCGAGATCCTCCGACGTTGACCGGGCAGCTGCGCGAGCGGCCAGTTCGGGCTCGACAATCATGCGAGTTTCAAACAATTCGGCGGGAGAGATATCATCGATCAGAACCATGAACTCCAGCGGTTCCTTCAAGATTAGTTCTGAGCTGGCACTCAAGTAAGTACCGTCACCGACGCGCTGGCTCAGGACGCCCATGATTTCCAGAACCTTCATTACTTGTCGCAAAGAGGCTCGATTGACCTTAAGCTCTTTGGCTAGTTCACGTTCCGGCGGAAACTTTCCACCTGGAGCGATTGTGCCACTAGAAATGAGCTCTTTAATTGTGGTGATGAGCCTGGCGGTGACCCTGCTGTCAGGCTGAGACGCGCGAGACACGTTCTTGGGTCTAGGTATACGTCCACCGTTCTGAGATATCGTCTTCATTCGTAGGATACCGTTTTCTTTTTCATTTCTCCTTGTCGGAATCGACTACAGCACCGGTGCATTGGGGAAGCCGACTTGACCAAGAGAATGCAGCAATCTATCATACTCCTGTGTCTTGGTTCGTCCATTTGCCTCCAAGACTGAAGGTGCATTGCTTTCAGGCTAAGGACAGAATGAGACAGATCGTTTTGAAGGCTCCAGGCGAATTCATAGAGCGTCAGGTTCCCGAGCCATCCCGAGACCCCGGCCACGCATTGATTCGGATGAGGCGTGTTGGCGTTTGTGGGAGCGATTTTCATGCCTACAAGGGCAGCCATCCCGCCTATACCTACCCGCGGATCTTAGGTCATGAACTCGCCGGCGAAGTATGGGAAGCACCTCGAGACCAGAACCGCGTCAAGGCCGGAGACCGGTGTGCCATCGAGCCGTATTGGGCGTGCGGCCATTGCCGGGCCTGCCTTAAAGGACGAACCAACTGCTGCGAAAACATCAAGCTATTCGGAATACACATCGACGGCGGCATGCAGGGCGTGCTGTCGGTTCCACTGCACCTTCTCCATACATCGGTTGTTCTCGACCTCGATCAACTTGCTCTGGTGGAGACATTGGGCATCGGCGCGCATGCGGTGCAACGGAGTGGTTTGGAAGCGGGCGAATCAGCCCTGGTGATTGGCGCCGGGCCGATAGGTCTGGCGGTTACGCAGTTTGCCCAGGCAGCGGGCGCAAATGTCGTGGTCGTAGAAAAGAGCAAATGGCGTAGAGAATTCGCAACTGGTTTTGGCGTGGAGGCATTCGCTGAGGCTGGAGCACGTATGGCAGACGTGGTATTTGACGCCACGGGCAACGCCGGGGCGATGGGCGCGAGCCTGGAGCACGTCTCGCCGACCGGCAGATTGGTTTTTGCCGGGCTCACGAAAGAACGCGTGTGTTTGGATGACGCTCTTTTGCACAGACTTGAAATTACGGTTTTCGCCAGCCGCAACAGTAGGGAACAATTTCCCCGGATTATCGAAATGATCGAGAAAGAGGAAATTGATACCTCACGCTGGGTAAACGAGCGGATACCTTTAAAAGACGTACCCAGCCGGTTCAAAAATCTTGTCGGAAATACGGCCCTGATCAAGGCCATGATTGATGTAGAAGCGACCGATCTTTAGTCAAAATGCAAAACCCAAACCTTGGTGCCACTTCTAGAGGGGCCAATTCCCTCACCTTGCAATCATCCTTGCGTGCCGACTGGTTTTACAGCAACCGTGAAGCGTTAGTACTTCCATTCCTTGTCAAGTACGGGTGCAAGGATCTTCTGCACTCGTGTCACCAGTTCCATATCGCAAGGTTGATCGTGCCAGGCGACATTGCGTCTTACCGTTTCCGGGTTTGCAGAGCTGAATAGCGTCGTCGGGATATTATTGTTCTGGCTCGAAAACTGGAGCGCAAGCTTTGCGATAGGGATCCCCTCCCCCCTGCAAAATTCAGCAGCCGCTCGGAACAGAGATCGATCCTGCTCCGATGCGGGATGCCATGCTGCCGGTCCCCGGTCAGTTAGAAGACCGGAGGCGAAGGGCGACCCGTTGATGATGCCTACTTCTTCCTTCGCTGCAAGAGGTAACATTCGCAAAAGCTGAGTATCGTTCAGGCAATAATGGTTGTGTATTAAAGCGGCGTCAATCTGCAAAGAAGAGAAAATGCGGAGCCAAAGATCAGTAGGATAAATGCCAAAGCTAACCCCCCCGATGCGTCCTTCCCTCTTCAACTCCTGTACTGCATCGTATCCTTCAGTAAGGGCCCACTCAGTGTGTTCCCGGTTCTGATATTCGATGTCATGGATGTGAATGAGGTCGAAGTATTCGACGCCCAAGCGGGCAGCACTCTCGTCCAGAGAGGCTCGTATTCGGGAGCGCGAATAGTCTAGAGTGTCGTCGCCATAACCTCCCGGTTTGGTGTACTTCCCCACTTTTGTAGATAGGTAATACTTGGTCCGCGGAATGCCGTGGAGCGCTTTTCCAAGGATGGTTTCCGAGAGTGTGGCCCCGTAAGCAGGCGCCACATCGAAATAATTGATTCCACAACCGAGAGCAGCATGAACGGCCTTGATGGCAGCCGATTCATCAACGATGCGGAACACACCACCGAGCGCCGAGGCTCCAAAGCTCAGTCGCGAGACCGTAAGACCCGTTTTTCCCAAAGCGCTGTATTGCATGGTTGACCAGGTATATCCTTCTTCACCGCCCGTTAATTGCACTGGCTCGCGCAGCCGAATCTCCCGAAGCGATGCTATTCATGCCATCGGATCCAATGGGCTCCCCGGGACCCGCCGTTTCTCGCATCGGCGAACGAGACAAGAGTTTAAGGATTATGGTAGATCTCCTGCATTTTCGTCCACGACGTTTGCCCTGCCAATGGCATCTGCAGCGGATCTGTCATTGACAACCACTTTTCGTTGCGTGGCTCGACAGCCAGCCGTGCCATATCGGCCTTGTAATCGCTTCCCGTGTACTCGTAGTAGCCAAATAAGACGTATTGCCCATTATCGAGTTTTTGAATATAAATGGAGAAATTGTGCATGTGATATTTGTTTAGTAGATCGCGGACGCCTGGATTGGAAGCTGCATGCAGAGCTTCATAAGCACTGATCCGATCAGGCTTGATGCCGATCACCATCCCGACTCGTTGAACATGGGGAGGTTGATTGTCACCATATAGCCCAAAAGCTGAAAGTACTATGCCCGCTAAGACCGTCAACATCAGTGTTCGTTTCATGTTTCCCTCGTGTCACTGCACAGAGCAGCGGCTCTAAGCATGTGGTTCAAAGTCAGTTCTCCTGGAGTTCTCAGTTAGTCCCCCAGGTGGGAGCACCGGCAAGGTACACAATTTGTCCACCGTCAGCTGGCGGGCTGGACCTCATGCGCCCGTAAGTGGAACAGGAATCAACCAACGCTTCGGAAAATCAGGCAATAGACCTACGAGACTAAGATCAATGCTCTTGCATCCGATTTGGAGCGCCGGCGATCCCGGTTTGAGGCGGTAGTCACCTTTTTCGGGGTCAACAAACTGGGGATCCGCAAAAACGGAATGCTTGTCATAGCCCAGGTCCTGCCACTGGTCAAGAGTGTAGTGGGTTCTGCTCCCACCCCGCGGCGTAATCGATGCGAAAAACTTGCCCATATCGTTGAAGAAGACGTTGTAATCGATCTCCGCAATAATCGAGCCAGCCAACGGAGGAAGACCCACTTTATAGGAGTCACCGGGGACACTTGACTTCCCAAAGGCCGCGTTAACGGCGGAGCTGGTGACGATAATGTTACGCAAGAACCGATCGTGATTTCTTTCGTAACCCTGCTCAAAAGCCGGTGGATTTCCTGGGTGGATAAACACGTTGTTTTCGACAAGACGCCAGTCGCCTTCGCGTAGCTTGACGCTGATGCCAATGCAAACGTTGTTGTAGATGTGATAGTGCGACGATCCGTCGTCCAGGTCAATCCCCAACTGATGAACGGACGGTGGTTCGCGAAACAGATTATTCCGGATAATATTTAGATTGCCATCTGCTTCAGGATAGAAAAAGACGTAGCCGTCATCACCGTCGTGAAAGCCGGAAGTGTGGGACGCATCGCCGTGCGATTGCTCCATGCACCAAAACCTTCCACGGCCCCATGAGTTGAAAGGTCCGTGATCGTGAGTCTCGCGGACGGTGTCGTGGATATCGTTGAACTCAATCACGTGGCCCCCTCCCCAACCGTCGTTGACGCAGATGGCCGCCCTGGGCATGTTGTAGATCAGGTTGTGGCTGATCACGTTTTTTTCGCTGATCGAGACGAAAACGCCTGCGATTTGCTTGCCGAAAAATCCGCAGTCATGAATCAGATTGTTGGAAATGGTATTTTCCGACGGTAGCGGCCGGTTTGTGCCTTGGATTCGACGCTCGGAACCAACCAGGCATATCGCACTGTCGCCAGCTTCCGTGATCCGGTTGCCATACACGCGAATCTGCCTGTTGTAATCGTTCAGGAAGATGGCGTTACCGCCCACCGCGTCGAAGAAACACTGCTCGACGGAACAATGCTCCGCACCCTCGCAAAATACAGCCCCGCCCCGGTGGATCGTCCAGTCTCCCAGCGAAGGAGCTTCATATGTGCTCAGAAAAGTGCTGGCCGTATGAGCGATCCGGAAGCCGGAGAATTGAATGTATTGCACCGGCCGGCGCTGTGACCCACGGAATTCCACGACCTGTTCCAACGCGGGCACTTCAATACTTGCCTTCGCCAGGTCTACGTCTTCGCCCGGAATGAGATAAAGCACGCCCTGCTCGTTGTCCAGGTACCATTCACCTGGAGCGTCCAGTTCCTCAAAGACGTTCTCCACAAAGAACCGCGACTGGTAGCCCTGATGGTACAGCTGGCTTTTCCCGATGCCCGTTGAGGCTCGGCCGAATAGCTGTTCGTTCAATTGGAAGCCGCCCCAACCCAGCTTGATCATGCCCTGATTTGAGTCGACGTCCTGCACCTCCCATTGCAGGTTGCCCCAGTAATCGAGAGGAAATAAGTGGACGACTGCTTCCTGAGGCTTGCTCCATTTCTTCTTGCTAAAACTGGCCGGATCGAAGTGAAGCTCCGTCGGGGGCCAGGGTTCGCTTGCCTGCCGTGCGTCTACGTAGCCCGCCCCTGATACCAGGGGATTCTTGGGGTCGCAGTTTGGATATCGTGCTCGAACTTGCCGTTTGCCGTCGACAAAGAGCTGTGTGAAGCTCAGATGCTTCTGCTTGACTTCAGAGATGGAGCACTGCAATATCCGATCCTTATAGGGTTTCCAGCGACAGTTCAGCTTCCGGCCGCCGCTAATGGTGGCCATTTCCTGTGGAAAGGCCGCGTAGGTGATCGGTGCTTCGGCGGTGCCGGAATCCTCAGGCGTGAACACCAGGGGCACGTCGAGATAGTACGTTCCTCCGCGCACCCAAACCGTGATCGGATGACGTAGATGCTGCTTTAGCAAACGCGTTTCACGCCGGGCCCGCTCAAGAGAGGCAAAAGGCCGTTGCTCAGTGCCTGGGTTTGAATCGCTGCCGTACGGAGCCACGTAGATCGCGGTTCCGGGTTTGCCTGTCCGCGGTACCGCTTCCGCCGACGAAGGAGCCAGCCACACATCCGCAACAGTGAACGCGCTCGCCTGAAGAAACTCTCGCCGATCCATCTGCCCTCCGCTTCTTTCTGATTCTCTGTTCTGGACCGGCTCCTTCGGTCCGCGGCCCATGCCCGATACGTCAAGCCTCAGCCCGGGTCAGCCGTTGATTCGACGGCTATTCAACGGAAGATGTAGTACAGAACGATCATCGCGAGCAGCAGCAAAGCTGCGACGATGCGCGGATCGCTTGCTTTTCTCAGAGGTGGACCGAATATGACAGCCAGCGGGTTGCTCCATGTCAGCCCCTTAAGATTCTCTTCAGCAGGGGGCGGCGTGAACAAACTGACGATCACAAAGATCAGGCTGCAAATGCAGAACATCCACCACGCCTGCATCATGAACGAGATTCCCAGACCATCGGTGATGAGTTTCGAACTTCCAAATACCGGGAGGTCGAGCACAAAAGAAGTTACACCCATCAGAAATCCGGCAAGCAAAGTCACGACGGAGGCTTCCTTCGTTCCACGGCGCCAAAAGACCCCGAAGAGGAAAACCGTCGTGATGGGGGGCGCCAGGTCTGACGCAATCACATTGATGGCCGCAAAAATACTCGTGAACCTTCCACCCTGGGTGGACCACAAAACGGCAAGCAGCATGATAACGATGGAGCTGACGCGTCCCACCAGGACAAGGCGCTGGTCGGTTATCCGGGGCCGGAAGCGTTTCACAATATCTACGGCAACGAGGGTCCCGGAGCTGTTCAGAGCAGCCGATACCGCACTCATTAGTGCGGCTAGCACGGCTGCGGAGATGAGTCCTCTAAGACCGGTTGGAATGAGCTGGCTGATCAATACGGGCAGAGTCTGATTGCTGTTGTTTCCGATCAGGCCGTGAAACAACACATAAGCGATGACCCCGGGCAACACTAACAGGAAGACTGGAAGTATCTTAAGAAAACCTGCGAAAAGAGGCCCAAGCTGCGCATCGACTTCCGTCCGAGCACCCAAGACGCGCTGCACGATTGTCTGATCTGTGCACCAATACCAGACTCCGAGGACGGGATAGCCCAGGAATACCGCATACCAGTTGAGGCCCGCGGAACTATGCGTCTGCAGCATATGTAACTGGTCAGGCTTCGCTGCCGCTCGAAACTGAGCTAGTGTATGAATTCCATGGGCGGGGAGCGCACGAAAGGCAAAAGCTGTGATTAAGCAAGCACCCACCAAAAGCACTACTGTGTTTACCGACTCCGTGAGGACGACAGCTTTAAGCCCACCGAGGACAGTATAAATGGATACGATCCCCGCCACAATCAAAATGGAAGCGATAACATTGATGCCAAAGAATTGCTCAAACACGATGGCGCCCGCATACAGACTCATGCCGATGTGAATGAAAAGGGCGGCCAGGATCGCCATGAAAGCAAGAATGGACCGCGACGCCGGGCTATATCTTCGTTCCAGAAACTCCGGCAGCGTGGAGATATTACTGCGGAAATAGAAGGACGCGAAGACAAGAGCAAGAAGGATCAGCGTGAAGGACGCCATCCACTCGAAATTTCCCCACACGAGTCCTTCGTTATAGCCCGACGCCGTCAGGCCGATGAGGTGAATGGTTGAGATGTTGGACGCGAAGAGGGCTGCGCCGACTACTCCCCAAGGAAGAGATCTGCCGGCAAGGAAAAAAACCTGACTGGTGACCTTTGTTTTTCGGGAAGCAAACACTCCGATGAAAAGAACCAGCAGAATATAGCCGACGATGATGCAGACATCCAGTACGGGAATTCGAAGTTGGGTCGCCATGCCTGAGCTCAAGAATGCTAACCCCTCTGTTTTCCGACATCGACAGCAGTCTTGATTAGCGGCCGCCTTTGTGGCGACTCGTATAGCCCGGAACGGTTTCCACAATCCACATCATTCGGTCTCGGTCTTCCTTATTGGTTCATCCATTGAGGCCCCCAAAGTATACGCATCTGCTTTTGTCCACGTCAAGAAGGCTGAGGCGAACAGCACACTAGTGGTACGACCGCATAGACTAGTTCAGTATTATGTTGAGAGTTGGTTTTGTTAGAAGTATGCTTAGGCATGGCTCGACCGGCGAAGCGACTGTCTGTGAGTGTGGAAGACAAGCTTGAGTTAGAGAAGTTACTGGGCAGTGGTGTAGCCCAAGTGCGGGTAGTTTTGCGAGCTTTGGCTCTGCGGCAGATGGGCGATGGCCGCAGCGCTCCCGAGGCGGCAGGGATGGTTCGGCTGACAGGCAAAGCAGTGCGTGAGTTGGCGGACCGTTATCGTGCGGGAGGATTGGAAACTTAGACAGCGTCAACGCGCGACCGTTGCTCCCCATTCCTCAGGACTCACGTCACGAGCGTGTTGGGAGAAAAGCCAATGGTGTCCATCGATATCCTCAACTGCGTATTGCCGTTCGCCATAGCTGGTCTCGTGCGGGTCCTCAAGTATTCTGGCCCCGGCGGACTTGGTTCTGGCAAAATGACTATCCACGCTCTCGACGAAAATGGTCAATTTTGCGTTCCGTAGCCGAGCTGCCGTGGGGTTGCACTGCCCGCCTTCGCCGTATGGAGCATCATCCATGCGTTGCCGAGGTACACTTGCGCACCGCTGATCGGGTCGCCATAGCGATAATGCTCGCTGAAGCCGAACGTTGTGGTCAACCAGGCAATCGCCTGAACAATGTCTGTATAACAAATGTGCGGCAACACACTGTTCGACGGTACAGAGCGATTCACAATCATGGTGTTTACCTCTCGAGAGGATCGCAATAGTTTGCTTTAGTCACCTTAGGCCGCAAGCGGACGCCCAATTTCCCAGTGATGGCCGAAAGGATCGACCACGCGTCCGATCCGCCAGCCGTGCCCTTCGCTTACGGGAAAGATCTCCGATGCGCCTGCATTTCGAGCCCGCGCAAAGACCGCATCGGGATCCGCGACGGTAAGGATCATCCGGACAGGGTTTCCACTCACAGACTCCGGGCTGAAGTTGCCGTGTTCTGGAGATTCTTCGCTGAGCCAGAATTCTGCGCCGTCGATGGAAAGTCTCGCCACGACGCCTTTCTCACCGCCATCCAGAAGATAGACCTCGGTCGCTCCAAATGCGGATTTATAAAATTCCACGGCCTGCGCACTCTTGCGTACCGACAGCCAGGGGGCGATCGAGCACTTAAACGATGCCTCGGTTGGACCACGGGTCATATGCTTCTCCTTGGTAAGGCGTCATTGAGGTGCGGCTAGCCAGTCGTGCTCTGTAAAGCGCTTTCCTACTGACTAAAGCCCGCGGGTCGCGAGGTGAATCGCAAAGTGCGTGGCCAGCACAATTGCCGAGAGCAGAATACCGACCGCCATGGACCTTCTCTTTCGCCACAGTGCAATCGCGGCGAAAATGAAGCTGGCCTCGGGTAGCGTTATCACAATCAGCCATGCCAACCGTGGCATTCGTTCCGGATCTGCGAATGGCAAAAAGTGAGACGCCAGATACAGAAGACCGAATACACACACGGCCAGCGCGGCGGCAATCCCGACGCCGGACACGATTCCAACGGCTCTTTTGCGAATGTCATTCATCCATCCCTCCTCGTGTCCCAGCCGGTTCATCAACAACGCGCATAACCGGCGACTGGAACGTCTAAAAAGCGCCGCCACGCCTCCAAAGGCCCAAACGAGCGCTGCCCAGTCACTTTCAATGAAGTCCAACTCCCGCAGCATTGCGCTGGCCCAGTCATGGCTCTCGGCCGCCGAGTGTCGAAGAACGGCACGCATCAGCTCGGTCGCGACTTTGCGCAGCGCGGACATCAGCCTCTGCTCCATGCGGCGGCCCCAGTGTGACCGGCGGAATGAACCAGTCGGTGTTCCCGTGCAAACCGCAGGCCGTCAGGTGTCAGCCGGTACAAGTGCCGAGGGGGTTTGCCTGGTTCCGATGTTTCCCATGAAGTTTCCAGCAGCTTCCTTTCCGCAAG
>PLZN01000347.1 GCA_003152195.1 Acidobacteriaceae bacterium | reverse complement strand
CGATGGTGTAAGTGCAGACGTAATCTGCTATGTCGACGAGAACCTGGTCATAGGGGGAACGCTCCACACTGGCATGGACGGACATTCGGATCTCCGGGAGAGCGTTTGCCCGCTAGGCGCGTTGGGCAAGGGGAACAAACTTGAGATCTTCCGGCCCGGTGTAATTGGCGGCCGGGCGGATAATCTTGCCGTCNNGCCCTCTGCTCAAGAATATGGGCGCTCCAGCCGGCGGTACGGGCCAGAACAAAGAGCGGGGTAAACATCGCGGTAGGAACGCCCATCAGGTGGTAGGAGACAGCGCTGAACCAGTCAAGATTGGGGAACATACGCTTGGCATCCCACAGCACCGCTTCAAGCCGCTCGGCGATGCGGTACATGGCGAAGTCCCCAGAGGATTCCGCCAGTTCGCGCGCAACGTTCTTGATGATGACGTTGCGAGGATCGCTGACGGTATAGACCGGATGGCCGAAGCCGATCACGACCTCCTTCTTTTCCAGGCGCGCACGAATATCGCGCTCCGCCTCGTCGGAGGAGGCGTAGCGTTGCTGGATCTCCAGCGCAACCTCATTGGCCCCGCCATGTTTAGGCCCGCGCAGCGCGCCGATCGCGCCCGTGATGCAGGAGTAAATGTCAGAGCCAGTACCGGCAATGACGCGGGCGGTAAACGTGGAGGCGTTGAACTCATGCTCGGCGTAAAGAACGAGCGAGATCTGCATAGCGCGAATCCACTGCTGGCTGGGCGGCTCTCCGTGAAGCAGAGCCAGGAAGTGCCCGGCGAGCGTGTCCTGCCCCGAAACCACGTCGATCCTTCGTCCATTGCGGCTGTAGTGATGCCAGTACAGCAGCATCGAGCCCACGGTGGCGAGCAGAACATCGGCGCACTCGATAGCTCCCGCCGGGTTATGGTCATCCTTTTCGGGAAGCGTGCAGCCCAGGGCAGAGACGCCGGTGCGTAGCACGTCCATGGGATGGGTGGCGGCGGGAAGCTGTTCCAGCACCGTGAAAACGTTGGCCGGAAGGCCTCGCAGGCGCATCAGCTTCTGCTTGTAAGCGGCCAACTCCGTAGCGTTGGGAAGCTTGCCCCGCAGCAGCAAGTAGGCCACCTCTTCGAAATCGCAATGGGCAGCCAGATCGGCAATGTCATAGCCCCGATAGTGCAGGTCGTTGCCGGTCCGGCCCACCGTGCACAGAGCGGTGTTACCCGCCGGCGTTCCGGAAAGAGCAACGGACTTTTTCGGTTTGAAGGCTGCTTGTTGTGGATTAGTCGTGGTGGCCATCATCGATCGCTTCTCCCAGTTCAACTACGCTTGGATGCCTCGAAGAGCTGGTCGAGCTTCTGCTCGTAGGCGTCGTAGCCGAGAAATTCGTAAAGTTCGGCGCGGGTCTGCATCAGGCTGAGCACATTGCTCTGCGTGCCCTCCGTCCGAATGGCATGGTACACCTTGAGGGCCGCGGCGTTCATCGCGCGGTAGGCTGCGCAGCAGTAAAGAATGATGTCGACCCCGGCGGCGGCGAGCTCCTGCCTGGTATAGAGGGGCGTTTTTCCAAACTCCGTGATGTTGGCCAGGATAGGGACGCCCGCCGTCTCTTTAAAGCGGGCATACATGGGCAGTTCAGTGACTGCCTCGGCAAAGATCATGTCGGCGCCGGCGGCAACGTAGGCGGCGCTGCGATCAAGCGCAGCCGCCAATCCCTCGCCAGCCAGGGCGTCGGTGCGGGCCATGATCACGAAGTCCGGGTCCGTGCGGGCATCAACGGCGGCCTTGATGCGATCGACCATCTCCGCGGCCGGAACCAACTCCTTGCCTGGCCGGTGACCGCAGCGTTTGGCGCCTACCTGGTCTTCCATGTGCACGGCGGCAGCTCCGGCGCGCTGCATGGAGCGGATGGTGCGGGCGATATTGAAGGCGCCTCCCCACCCGGTATCGATGTCGACCAGCAGCGGGAGGGTGGTGACCTCGGTGATACGACGAACATCGACCAGCACATCTTCCATGCTGCTGATACCTAGATCAGGCAAGCCGAGCGAGTTGGCAGCCACTCCCCCACCGGAAAGGTAAAGCGCGCGGAAGCCCGTGGCCTGCGCCATGCGCGCCGTGTAGGCATTGATAGCGCCGATCACCTGGAGAGGATGCTCCTGCTCGACCGCGGACCGGAAACGCGCTCCCGGAGAAAGTTGACCTTCAGTACCCACGTTATTCCCTTCCTCTGATCCTAAATGGTCGCGGCATGGCTTGGCTTGGTTCGCCGCCGCATCACCATCGCAGTTTTGTGGTGGAATGGGTAGCGTGAGCGAGAACCGATGAACAAAGTATTTTCCACCGCCGATGAAGCCGTTGCCGACATACCCCCGGGCGCAACCGTGATGCTTGGCGGATTTGGGCTTTGCGGCATTCCTGAGAACTCGATTGCCGCCCTGGTGCGCCGCCGGGTAACCGGTCTGCATACCATCTCAAACAACATGGGCGTGGACGGCTTCGGCATGGGCCTGATGCTGGAGGCGGGCATGATCGCCTCTCATACCGGCAGCTACGTGGGCGAAAACCAGCTGCTGGAGAAGCAAGTAATCGCCGGCGCGCTCAAGGTGCAGCTGATTCCCCAAGGCACACTGGCGGAGCGGATCCGCGCCGGCGGAGCGGGTATTCCTGCCTTCTTCACGCCAACCGGAGTGGGCACGCTGGCCGCCGAGGGCAAGGAACAGCGCACCTTCGATGGGCGCGACTATCTGCTGGAGACGGCTCTTAAAGCAGACTTCGCACTGGTGAAGGCGTGGAAGGGAGACCAGCTCGGCAACCTGATCTACCGCCGGACGGCGCGCAATTTCAATCCCATGATGGCCACCGCCGCGCGCGTCACCATCGCCGAGGTGGAGGAGCTGGTAGAGCCAGGAGAACTTGATCCCGACGCAATTGTGACCCCGGGAATCTATGTCAAACGCATCTTCGCATGCGCCTTCTGCGAGAAGCGCATCGAGCGCCGAACGGTGAGGAAGCCAGAATGAGCGATCGATTACAGGAGATCGAAAAGCGCAACCGCATCGTCAGGCGGGTGGCGAAAGAGCTGCAGGACGGCTTTTACGTCAACCTGGGCATCGGCATGCCGACCCTGGTCGCAAACCATGTTCCGGACGGAGTGAACGTCGTACTGCAGTCAGAGAACGGCATGTTGGGGCTCGGACCGTATCCGCTGGAAGAGGAAGTGGACGCCGACCTGATCAACGCCGGCAAGGAAACCGTCTCGGTACTGCCGGGGACCTCGTTTTTTTCCAGCGCGGAGGCCTTCGCTATGATTCGCGGCGGTCACATCAACCTCAGCATCCTGGGCGCCATGGAGGTCGACGCGCAAGGTAGCCTGGCGAACTGGATCATTCCCGGCAAAATGGTAAAAGGTATGGGCGGCGCCATGGATCTGGTGGCCGGCGCGCAACGCGTCATCGTGGCCATGGAGCACACCACGCGCGACGGCCGCCCGAAGATCCTCAACGCCTGCAGACTGCCGCTCACTGGGGTCGGAGTCGTAGACGCCATCGCGACGGAGTTGGCCTGGATCAGCGTGACCCGTGACGGGCTGGTACTCGATGAGATAGCCCCTGGGCTCTCTGTTGCCGAGGTACAGGCATCGACGGAAGCGCCTTTGATCGTGAGCCCTACCCTGCATACGATGAGCTGATGGCTGGAGTTACTCGACGGTGTTGCCGCCGTTCACCGAGATCTTCTGACCGGTGATGAATCTTGCGGCGTCGCTGGCCAGAAAGGCCACCGTATTCGCCACATCTTCGGCAGTTCCCATGTGCTTCATGGGAACTTTGTCCGTGTATGCGTCCATCTCCGCCTGGGTGGAGTGCAAATGGCGCTCAGTCTGAATCCAGCCCGGAGCGACCAGGTTCACCGTAATCCCGTTTGCGCCAAGCTCTCGGGCCCAGGATCGCGTTTGACCCAACTGGGCAGCTTTGGCCGCTACGTAGTGGGCAAACATGGGGTTGCCGAGCTCGAAGACCTCACTTCCGATTTGAATGATTCTTCCAAAGCCACGGCTCTTCATGCCCGCCACGACCTGCTGCAGGATCAGCAACGGCGACTTCACGAAAAACTCCAGTTGGTCCAGGTATCGTTCCCACGTCTGCTCTTCAATGGTCAAAAAAGGTTGCGGGCCGGTGGCGTTGATAACGGCGATATCGGTCTGCTGATACCTCTCATCGATTGCCTGGATGAGGCGTTCGACATCTGTCTCCAGGCGCACGTCGGCATAGAATGCGGAGGCTTCCCCGCCCTGACGCCTGATCCGCTCACATAGTTGCTCGGCGCGATCTTGCCTGGTGAAGTAATTGACAGCAACCTTCGCGCCCCTCGCGCCCAGCTCCAGAGCGATCGCGGCGCCTAACCCGCGCGAAGCGCCAGTAACCAGGGCAGTACGCCCCTTCAGAGTTTCCATGCCTTTGCCAGCCTCGTACTTTGCGATCTCGACCACGCTGCTTGCGGCCTCAGGCAGCCGGGCCAATGAAAAACCCTAAGGGATGAGCGGAGTTATGTCAATTCTGCGCCCGCATGGCGGGATTAGTTCGGCCGTTCCTCAGAAGGAGGAAAGACCGCCGTGGGATGCTGCAGCAACAATATTAGGGACAAGGGACGAGAACCGCAGGCGCTCCACTGCGCTACCCCGGATTTCCTGTCGGGCTTGGTGGCGATGGCGAGCTTCATGCGGCTTTCTTCAAGGAAAGCCGCACGCGTGGTCATCGTTGGTGTGGCACAGTAGGAAATCCGGGTACGCTCCGGTCGTGATGACAAAGGGAAGGGCAAGTGCAAGCGAATGGGTCCCGTCCCCAGGACAAATCATAAGGTCCGGAACCAATGGAAGATTTGTCATCCCGACCGGAGCGTAGCGTTGCGGAGGGACCTGCGGTTTCTTTTCTCCAACCTAGCAGAGATCGCCGGGTGAAACTGAATTCGGACGCGTCGGATACACTGACTTTCTATAAAAGAGTCTTTTCCCTTGGAGCCGCTCTTGACCTTCCTGCGCTATCTGGCTGTTTTATCTTTCCTGCTTGCCCCTAACATCCCTGCGCGCGCCGATAGCCTCAGCGAGCTCAACGATAGCTTCTGGCAATGGAGAGCTCAGGAGCAGCCCTTTACTGGCGACGACATCCCCCGCATCGAGCGGCCTGCCGGCCTGGTCGTCGATTGGTCACCGCAAACTATCGCGCAGCGGCTCCAGCAGCTCGACCTCTTTGAGCAGAGATGGAAGGGTCTTGCTCCCCCCGCCCAGACCTCCGTGCATGACCAGGTGGACTATCGCCTCCTCGGCTCAGCGTTGGCCCGCGTGCAATGGGAGCTATCCATCGAGCAGACCTGGAAGCGTAACCCACAATTCTATGTCGATCAGACGCTTGGCTCAGTCTTCGTTCTTCTGCTGCAACCGCCGCCGTTTGCGGAATCGCGCCAGCAGGAGATCGTCGCTCGCATCAAGCAAATCCCGGCCACGCTCCAGGCCGCCAGGGAAAACCTGACCGACATGCGACAGCCCTTTATCCAGCTGGCCATTGAATCTCTCGATCATGTCTCCGAGCGGTCAAAACAGATGGAGACAGCACTCACACCGCAGCTTTCCGCAGCGAACAAAGAGGCGCTGCAGCAACTAACACCCGCCGCGCGGACTGCGCTCACCCAATATCGCGCATGGCTCGAGACTAAGCTGCCCACGGCTCGCAAGGACACAGCCATTGGACGCGAAAACTACCTCTTCTTTCTGCGTAACGTTGCCCTTCTCCCCTACACGCCGGAGCAATTGCTGGCGATGAGCCAGCAGGAGTGGAGCCGCTCCGTCGCGTTTGAAGCCTACCAGCAGACCCGTCTCGCCGGCGCTCCGCCCGCGCCCTTGTTTCCCAGCGCAGACGCACAGATCCAGGCCGAGAAGGCCGCGGAAGAAAGGGTCCGCACCTTCCTCATGGATCAGGGCATCCTCACCGTACCCAAGTGGATGAAGCACTACCATAACCTGCTTTTGCCGGCCTACCTCGAGTCCTTCCAGGACCTGGGGGTCACCGACGACCTCACAGGACCATCCCGCCTCGATCAGGACGGCACCAGTTACATTCGAACGCCGAGCCCGGATCTGGGATTCTTCAATCTATCCACCGCGCACGACCCGCGACCGATCCTCATCCATGAAGGTGTGCCGGGACACTACTTTCAGCTCTGCCTCGGTTGGCATAACCCTGACCCAATCCGTCGCCACTACTACGACTCCGGCGCTAATGAAGGCCTCGGCTTCTACGCCGAAGAGATGATGTTGCAGGCTGGTTTCCTCGACGATAATCCTCATACCCGCGAGACCATCTACAGCTTTATGCGGCTTCGGGCGCTACGCGTCGAGGTCGACGTGAAGCTGGCTCTCGGCGAATTCACGCTGCAGCAGGCCGCGGATTATCTTGCACGCACAGTACCGATGGATCGGGCAACCGCACTCGACGAGGCGGCCATGTTCTCAAGCACGCCTGGGCAGGGAATCTCGTACCAGATCGGCAAACTCGAGATCACACAGCTTCTCTCCGATGCCCGCCGCAAGCAAGGCGCAGACTTTTCCATGCTGCAATTCAACAACTTTGTCTGGAACAACGGCAATGTGCCCATCGCGTTGCAGCGCTGGGAGCTGCTTCAGGATGCAACCGAAGTTCCCTTGCCATGAAGACCAGCGGACGCATCAAAGTAGCCAGAACGTCAGTCCTGAGTAAACTTGGATGCAAGCCGACAAAGAGTTCATTGCCGGGACGGCTGCGAGAGATCTGGAGGTTTCCTGAAAAGCGATGACCCTTCCTTCTCAAAACTCGGCGATTGAGTTGCACCTGACGGCAGCGGCGGCTTCTTCCCATCCTGATGGTCCATCGGAGCTTGAAAGTGTAGTCGTTCAGCTCTTCGATCGCCTCCAGGTGCGGCTCTCCAGCTATGTACTCTCGTTTGGACTGCCTCTTCAAGACGCGGAAGACATCGTTCAGGAGACGTTTCTCTCTCTGTTCCACCACCTACAGCGCGAAAAGCCCCGGTGGAACCTAAATGGCTGGCTCTTTCGCGTCGCGCACAACCTTGCTTTGAAGCGGCGGACTGCAAACCAGGCAGTTGCGAGAAACCTTGATGGCGAGGAGGTCTTGGCCCGGCATCCCGACCCGGGCCACAACGCAGAAGAACAGCTTGCATTCCGCCAAACGCAGCAGCAATTGCGCGCCGTCTTCGAGGCACTCCCCGAACACGACCAACGCTGCCTGTACCTGCGCGCGGAAGGACTGAAGTACCGCGAGATCGCGCAAGTTCTCGGTATCTCCCTGGGCGGGGTTTCCCTATCGTTGTCCCGGTCTCTGGCGCGGCTTGCGGGCTCTTCCGGAGGGTCATGACCATGCATGGAAATCCTGCTCATCTGCCGGACCAGGAACTGCTCCTCTTTGCCGAAGGAGAGCTTCCGTCACGGCGCACAGCATGGGCGCGGCAACATCTCGCCGAATGCGGTCGCTGCCGGACCCGCGGCGAGGAGCTCGAAGCCACGCTTAGCGACTTCGTGCATTTGCATGAGACTCAAACCGATTCCCGGGAGTTCGTCCGTCGCGGATTGCGGGCGAGTTTGTCGGTCGAATTGTCGAAAGCCGCCGCCCAGAAAGGCAAGTGGCGTTTCGGCTTTCCCCGCATCTCATTGGGCCATCAGTTGGCTTGCGCCTGCGTAGCTATCATCCTCGTGGCCGGCGGAGCCTGGTTGCTACGCGGCGTTGCTTTTCAGCAACGGATCGGCCATCTATTTCGCCCGCCTAACAATCCCCTTCCCGTCACGGGGCTCACTCCGGGCGCCACGCGTGTCGTTAGTCTGGATAGTATTTGCAACCTTCAGGAGCCCGAGGCCAACCTTCCGGTCGATGCTTCGCTGGAGCGGCAGGTTTTCAGTGAATATGGGCTGCCTCTCTCGTCCCGTGACGCCTACGAAGTCGATTACCTGATCACGCCCGAGTTGGGTGGTGCAACTGACATTCGGAACCTTTGGCCTGAGCCATACGCGACCACCGACTGGAACGCGCACGTTAAGGATGCGCTCGAGTCCCGCCTTCATGAACTCGTGTGCCAGGGAAAAATGCAGCTCTCGACCGCCCAGAATGAAATTGCAACCGACTGGATCGGAGCCTACAAGAAGCACTTTCATACGGACCGGCCGCAGCAAAGCCCCAGCGCGGATTCCTCATCTTCCATGGTGCGCGAGACTCAGCGAGCAAAGTATTCCGGGCCTCGCCAACGTATATACCGCCAATGTCTTTCCGCATTTCTGCGCTAGCGCTGGCGCCGAGAGTAGGCTTGATGTTCTTAGCGGAAAGTGCAACAAATCATTGGGTGCCCCATCCCCCCGGATTTCCTGTAAGGCTTGGCGGGGTCAACGAACTTCATGCGGCTTTCCCTACTGAAAGCCGCACACGCGGCCATGGTTGGGGCCGCGCAGTAGGAAATACGGGGTCCTTGAACCCGTATTTTGGGTTCAAGGGTGGGATCCACGAATCTCGATACACAACTTCGTGGTTCCCACCCCTCTTTCGCGGTGCTAACCACCATGCCCAATAGAACGTTGCAGCTTCTCGACCTGTAGAGGAGGCGCTCTACTCGATCCGTGCAAGAACGCCGCGGATCCGCCATAGGATGCCCGCCAACACGGCGGCCGCAACGCTCCACACCGCGAACGCAAGGTGCACCACCCATGCGGGCGCCACGCCGACTCGCTTCAGCAGGAAGGGCAGAAAATTCCAGGTGGTGATGTGGNNAAGGCAACGATGTTCTTGAAGCGCAGGGCAATCACGAAGGTGGGATGACCGAGCGTCTCCATCTGGTAAATCTCGAGGGGTAACCAGAAGGCGAGAGATGCGGCCTGGATCACAGTGCTGATGGCCAACAGCGCTATTCCTATGGCCCAGACCAGGTTTCCCACCTGGTTCCGATGACGCAACAGCAAAGGAACAGAAAGGAGCGCCGCCAGTTCGACGGTAGTCGAAACGTATCGGTCGCCCCAGGCGAAGTCGCNNCGAAAAGAAAGATCGACTTCTCCGGTGCGAAGAGCGCCCCAAGAAAGCCGGCGTGGAAGGGGTTGTCAAACGGAAAGCTGGCAGGCAGAGCCGGATTGAGTTGCCTGGTTTCGCGAGCGGACACGCTCATGTAGGTATTGAAAAACGACCCAAAGCGGTAGTGCTGATACAGGCGGTCGATCAAACCAAAAAATATGTAGACCGGGACAGCGATCGCGAGGTAGGTCCGGCATCGATTCCAAAGGGCCCGGCCCCGTATCCCTTCGAACCAAAGGACCAGCAGCAGGAAAAGGGCTCCAGCCAACAGATCCATGCCCGTAGTGATCCGAGTCAGCAGGTTGAGCCCGAAAGCACCCGAACCAAACAGGAGAGCGCGCCAGTTGCCGTTGCGCAGCCACTCGTATTGATAAGAGAATCCGGTCAACGTCAACAGAAAGATGTAGTTGTTCTCCATCNNAAGAATATTGGTGCTGTAGCTGACAATGATGTCGCGCACGCTGGGATCGGTATCGTCATAACTCGCGAAGATGTCCAGCTGCGCGAGATAGGTCCCAATCACATCCGCCGGCAACATCAGCAACGACTGTCCCATGCCATACCCGCTCTGCAACTTGCCGCCACGGCCATGGACGCCGAATTCGGGATATTCCTGGGGAAATACCGGCGGTTCCGCAGTCCAGAAAGAGTGCGTGGATTGGAGCCGATGCTGTGTATCCGCGGTGCCCAGCTCTCCAGATTGCACTACGAATGCGATCAGACCCGCTGCCATAGCCAGCAGGAAGAGCGGATCACGGAACCAGTGGCGAATCGTTTGCAGCATCATACGTAGGAAAAGCTCGTCTCGGTAAAGAGCAATTGCACCTCAGGATTAGGGAGGACTAGGCAACGCAAATGGATAAAGCAACGCAAACGGTCACGACCTCCGCACTTCATATTGTCTACGAACAAACCGGACCCGATTCGGGCGAGCCGATTCTTCTTCTTCATGGATTCCCCTACGATGTTCGCGCATACGATAACGTTCTCGGCCTCCTCGGGGAAAAGAACCGCCGGCTGATCGTACCGTATCTGCGTGGCTTCGGCCCAACCCGCTACCGCTCTGCTGAGGTTCTTCGCTCCGGCCAGCAGGCCGCGCTGGGCAAAGACATCGTTGATCTTCTGGATGCCTTGAAGATCAAGCGCGCTACGTTGGTAGGCTACGACTGGGGCGGCCGTGCTGCCTGTGTTGCGGCTGCGCTTTGGCCGGAACGGGTCCGTGCTTTAGTTTCTATCGGAGGCTATACCATTCAGAATATTGCCGAGGCCGCTACGACTCCCCAGTCGGCGGAACAGGAGCATCAATTCTGGTATCAGTGGTACTTCCAGACAGAGCGTGGCCGCAGAGGGCTGGAGCAAAATCGGGACGAAATTTCAAAACTTCTGTGGAGAATGTGGTCTCCGAACTGGCTGTTTGAAGAAAGCCTCTTCGCGGCAACCGCGAAGTCGTTTCGTAATCCTGATTTCGTTTCGACCGTGATCCATTCCTACCGCCATCGCTATGCCAATGCTCCGGGGGATCCAGGCTTGGAAGCTCTGGAAGCGCGGCTGGCAGCGAAGCCCACGATTGCGGCTCCCACGATTGCCCTATACGGAAAAACTGACCGTGTGGACCCACCTCCGAATCCCGGCGCCCATGCGTCTCAGTTCACAGGGTTTTTCGAAGAGAGGTTTTTGGACAAGGCCGGACATTGTCCACCCGCCGAAGCGCCCGATGCGGTGAGCCAGGCCATCGAGGACGTCCTCAAGGTTTCAGCAAACACCTAGCGTGTCTATTCGCGTGTCAGCTCCACGCGGCGATTGCGTGCTCGGCCGGCGAGCGTGTCATTGGTATCGACGGGACGGGACGCACCGAAGCCATCGGTCGAAAGACGCTCCGGTGCAACGTGATATTGCGTAACCAGCGCCTGCTTGACCGCGGCGGCGCGGCGCTTTGACAGGTCAAGGTTGTAAGCATCTCCGCCCACGTTGTCCGTGTGGCCGCTCACGGTAAGCTTCCATTCCGGATCGTCCTTGAGCACACCGGCAATCTCTTCCAGCACCGGCGTCGATTCAGGCTTGAGCTGATCGCTGGCAAAGTCGAAGTAGATGCCGTAGATGTCTACCTTCTTCTTCTCTTTCAGCTGCTGCTCAATCGGGTTTGCCGCCGGCTGCTCCTCGCTCTTTTTCTCCGGCGGATAGGTGATCTTGATGACCTGGAGTTGCGACCCCTGTCCCAGCTTCCACGCGAGCATCAGTGGATAGTCGGGCTGATCCAGAATGTAGAATTCCGCCGGCCCATCATTCGTTGTGCAGCCCGCACGCAACGCGGGAAGAGTGGTGGGCTGCGCATTCAGGAGCACGGGAAATGCAAACAAACCAGTCCCCACCCTCCGCAGGCTGCATGGCACCTTGGTCAACTTGTCGAGAGATCCGTCCCCTACATCCTTCGCGTTAATCCCGGTCATGGCAGAGAGGTTACTCATCAACGAACCGATTGCACCCATGGCCCCGTTCGGGCGAAAAACGAATGAGGTGGTGCCTTTCTGCTCGAGGTCGGCGAGTACCTCCCGGGACGCGCTGATCGCTGTCGTGCCTGGAAAGGACGGCGGGTCAATGGCATTGAAGACCTCCGCATACTCGTGTGCGCTGTTCAGATCCTGCGGCAGCACGGTACGGTGGACCGAAGTCACCTGGTTACCTCCGGATGAGCCTTGCACACCCGTCCCGGGCCTGGGCGTTTCCGCGTGGTAGGAGAGGGTTGTTCCGCTGGCGTCAATGCTGACGATCTGCTTCATCGATTCGTAGTCGCCTCGCGGACTGCCGATTGCGGTGACTACTAACATGCCCACCTTGAGCGGAGCAGGGCCGCTGCCACTGGGCGCCGACGAAGCTGTGGGCCGCCACGCGGGAAATGAGGATGGCGCCAGTGCGGGCGGCGGCCCACTGACGGCGGAAGCGGGAGCTTCTGCACCTCCGCTTAGTCCGCTGTTGGCGCTCAGAGCGCCGGTGCTGGACGCAATGGCAGGTGCGACGCGATGGAGCAATGCATCTGCCTTCTCTTTTGCAGTCCGCACGATATAGATAGTGCCTGCGATACCGAGACCGATAACAATGAGCAGAATGACAACGGCAACGATGATAAACGTGCGCAGGCCGCTCCCACCCCGAGGGGCAACAGGAGGCCCGGGAAGTGGCGCGCCGACATTCGAAACAGGCGCAGGGGGCAACGGCGCTGCGCCGATTGGCTGAGGTGCGGCGTTGAGGGGTGGTTGGGCCGCGCCGCAGGCCGTGCAGAATGCACCGCCTGCCACACGAGGTGCGCCACATACTGTGCAATAGCTCATCGTTCACTTCCTGACTTTCGCTGGCAGTCAATTCTTGCGCGCTCCCATGATGCAGTGGCGGCCGCAACACGGCAAGCGCGAAACGCATGCCGGAGGAACTGCCGAAGCGACACCCAGGGGAAATGGCCTTAACGCGGCTGCTTGCCCGTGTCATCCAAGAATGCCGGGAGGCTTCTCCCGCTCTTCAAACCACACATCCTTCATCCCACCTGTACGCGAAATGAACTCATCCTCACAGTAGAAATAGGTGGCTCGGTTTGCCTCATCAACCCATGAATTTTCCAGCGGGAAATACAAGGTATCGCCCCGTTTATGCGTGAATAAGGCCAAGTGCCATGGCGTCAATGGCAAAGTGATTTCGACGTGCTCTTGAGCTAGCCCAGGTGACTGATAAAACCCAGGCAGCAGGTGAATTCTGGGATTGTCCATAACTGCTGGTGCGTCGGAGGTGATAAACCCAAGTGGGTCGTCAGTGGTGCAAATTGTCAGGTTCATCCGAAAGAGAGCCGGTGCGATTGTTTCAATAGAATTCACCACTAGCTCAGCATGGTGGTTTTTAAGTACATCTTCTAGTGCCTGAGACTCTATGGGGTCGATATTGTGAGTACGTTCCAGCTCCTTCACCACTTCGAGATGTTCGAGTCGCTGCTTGAGCAACCAATCTCCCTGTTTCTTAGTTCGACCCATCATGGCAGCTGTGAACGTACAAATTTTCGCTCTTTGGAGTGGAGTCAGGGGCCTTTTATGTCGAATCGTATCGAGCACACCCTGAAAGTCGTTCTCTATGCTGCCGAGAGTATGTTCGACGGTCAAATCCCGCGTTCCGTCTTGGAGATGAACCGTGTAGCGGTCGGTTTCAGTAAAAGACTTTGCAGGCGAGCGGCGATGCACTTCCTTGGTGACTTTTGATATGCGGAAAATGGCCGGAGTTTGCTCCGCCGGCGTGATTGGTTCCAGCCACGCCGCCAAGTAAGAGTTCGGAATCGTATGCTGTTTCTTGTGAGATTTGACCATTTCAAGGGTGACCTTAAGCGCGGCCCGGCATTTCTCGGTGACACTCCCCCCTTAGTTCAGTGCAGGAGCCACGGCGGTAGAGCCGGGATGCAGCATGAAGCCGCCGTTCGCTTGGCTGATTTTCAAGGCCGGATAGACGCCGCGCACTTTGTCGAGCGCGGCTTTGGCTTTCTTCTTGAAATTTTTAACATCACTGTACTCACCGCTACCACTCGGAGGAGCTGCCNNGCTGCCACTCCCCGCCCCGCTCGGACTTGGTCCCGGGCCTGCCGCGCTTGCATGGGAGTTAACGCTCGCATCCGCACCCATTGGCCGTGCTGAAGAGCCGCCGCTGCTCTTGCGCTGCAGTCGTTTTAGGTCGGCGCGCAGCTCAGCCGCCGACTGGCAGCGCAGCTCACGGTCCTTTTCCAACGCCTTATTGACCGTCCCCACAAACTCAGCCGGCAGCTCGGGATTGAGGACAATTGGGGCAGCCGGCGCGTAGTTTAGAATGCATGCGGCGGCCGACCCATCGCAGCAAGCGCGAAACGCATGCCGGGTGAACAACCCGAAGGCATCAAGGTAAGGCTGATCGCTTCGCTGTAGAAATGCTCTAATGCGGCTGCTTGCCCGCGAGGTCGGTAATCAGCACCACATCAGAGCTCTTCCGCAATTGCAGCACTGCCAGCTTGCTGCCGGATGGCGAATAGGCAAAAGAGGTGAGCCCGTCGTGCGTTGGGTCCGTCAGCAGATGCGCCGGCGAGCCATCGATCGGCTGGTATCGGAGCGCATTGCCTCCTTGGGAGGTGACGAGCGTAACAATTGCTTTCCCATCTGGAGAAAAGGTTGGGAAAAGACCCTGGGTGGAGCTCACCTCCAGCGGAACCCGATGCACAACCTGATGGGTCGTGAGATCCCAAATCTCGACGTGGTAAGCAAGGTTGGAGGCCAAGACCTCTGCTGCAAGCTTTGCGTCGGAAGAGAGTACGGGGGTGCTGGCCTGGGTCTGCGCTTCGATCTCTTTGCTCGGAGTTCCTCCCGACAGCGGCATAGACCATATGGAGAGCAAGGTAGCATTCACTTTGTCGCGGATCGTAAAGTAGACCTTCTGGCTGTCCGGCGCGCAAAAAGGGGAGCGAGCAATGCCCGTCGTGGTGAGCTGAGTCACTCCACTCCCGTCTCCATTCATGCGGAACAAACGCGACTCTCCTCCCCCCTTCGGCACCGCGGTAAATAAAACGTGACCATCCTGGCAGATGTTGATATACGTGCCGATATCCAGATCGCCGGTTTCAATTGGCTGCAGAAATCCCGTCGTGCGCTCCAGTTTGCTGATTCCGGTGCCGCGAGCGATCAGGAACAAGTGGTCCTCGTCCGCCCACGCCAACGAACTCGGGGTAATGCGCAGAGGTGTACTCGAGATCATCCCCCCGCCGTCTCCTTTGTAGTAGGCAAGACTCGAGTCCACATTGGTTAGCACCGTCGCCAACGTCTTTCCGTCGGCGGAGACCGCGAGCTGGCTATAGGCATTCACATCGTTGGTTAGCGTATGGAAGTCGCCTGTAGAGACACCAACAATGCCGATTTGCCCACGGTCCGAGTGGGCCTTGTAATAGAGGACCAGAAGGTGGTTTCCGTCCGGCAACCATGCCAGGTCGGAAGAACCCGTGTTGCTCGGATCGAGGACAACGCCTCTCGGCTGGGCGATGGACACTACTTTTTTCGATGCAATATCGAGGATCTTGACCACGGCGGCGGCCGGTCCGGTCACTTCGATCCATGCGATCTGGTTGCCCTGCGGCGACCAGGCCGGGGGTTGAGCCTGGTTGAGGGAACCGTAGAGTAATTGGTCGTTGCCGCCATCCTTGTCTGCGATGTGAATTTCCGAGAGTTGGTGACGGTCTGGCGTCCATCGCAGGAAGGCAAAGCGGTTCCCGTCTGGAGAGAGGGTCGGCGCGCTGTCCACATCATGGATCAGTTGCCGCGGTGTGCCGCCGAATACTGACATCTCATATACCGAATGCACGGCGATATTCTCGGGCGTTCCACGCGTGAAATAGAGGTAGTTAGCGTCCGGGGAAAAATTCAACCCAACGTACTCGTTGGGAAAGGCGCTCAGAATCTGCGAATCCGAATTGGTCGCGATGTTGCGCACCCACAGCGTTCGCTGGCCGGCGTCGTTTTTGACCTCCGCAAGGAACTTCCCGTCACCGGATAAGGCAATTCTTTCCAGCGTTCCCGTGTTCGTGATCTGGCTAAGAGACACCGAAGCAAACGGCACCGGACGTGGCCAAAGGCGCCAGGCCGCGAAGGCCGCCACAGTAAGCAGCACCAGGACAACGAGTGCTATGGGCAGCCCGCGCGATTTCTTTGCCGCAGCAGGAGCAACGGCAGAAACGGTGCCGGCTGCTGCCTGTTGGGCGGAGCCTAGATTCGCAGACCCGGAAGCTCCAGCACCGGCTGCGCTTCCACGCGAAGGACCCGCCGGCGGCGGCAGGCTGCCACTCCCCGCCCCGCTCGGACTTGGTGTCGCGCCTGTCGCGCTGGCATGGGAGTTAACGATCGCACCGGCACCGACCCCACTCGGCCGTCCTGCATACCCGCCGCTGCTCTTGCGCTGCAACCGTTTCAAGTCGCCGCGCAGCTCGGCTGCCGCCTGGCAGCGCAGCTCACGATCCTTTTCCAGTGTCTTGTTGAGCGTCTCCTGCAACTCCGCCGGCAGCTCAGGATTGAGGGAAATCGGGGCCGTAGGGGCGTAGTTCAAAATGCGATCGAACGTCACCGCCGTGGTCGGACCGGTAAAGGGATGTTGTCCGGTCGCAAGCTCGTACAACACCACGCCCAGGGAAAAAACATCGCTCCGCGCATCCAGTGGTTCGCCCCGCGCCTGTTCGGGAGACATGTAGGCAATGGTGCCCACCGCTGCGCCTGGACTGGTAAGCAAATCGTGCGGGAATGGCTCTGCCTGTGTCGCGTTTGGGTTGTCTCCGCGTGCGTTGCTCGGAGCAACATACCCCTCTTCGAGCTTGGCCAGGCCGAAGTCAAGAATTTTCACCTGCCCGGAAGGCGACAGAAAGATATTGCCCGGCTTGATGTCGCGGTGCAGAACACCCTTCCTGTGTGCCGCATCCAGCGCATCGGCCGCCTGCACCCCGAAATCCAGCAGCTTGGGGTAAGGCATGGGCCGCCGGTTGTAGATTTTATCCAGGCTCTGCCCTTCCAGCAGTTCCATTACGATGAAGGGCTGATCGCCGCTTTCGTTCAGCTCATGAATGGTGCAGATGCCGGCATGGTTGAGCGAGGAGGCGGTGCGCGCTTCGCGCCAAAAGCGTTCCAGCGCCACCGGATCCTGGCGTGTCGCTTCAGGCAGCAGCTTGATGGCAACCGACCGCCCCAGCTTCTGGTCTTCGGCCTCATAGACCACGCCCATTCCGCCTTTGCCTAGAGGGCGGACAATCCTGTAGTGGCCTCGCAGTGTACCGGCAGCCAGTTCTCGCACCCAACCATCATGCAGCGACGAGCGCAACGCGGCAAGCGCGAAACGCACGCCGGGCGAACAACCCGAAGGTATCAGGGTAAGGCTGATCGCCTCGCTGTAGAAATGCTTTAGAGCAGTTTCGCAATTACAGTGGCCTGATAAAAATCGCGAGGTGTGGTTTTCCTTGGAAGAAAACCACGAAAAGGGCCTTCGCTTCCCGATTTCCTGCAGCGCTGCACTAGCCGAGAGCAACTATGTGCGGCTTTCTTCACGGAAAGCCGCATGCAGTCCGGTGGCCCCCCAAGCTTCACAGGAAATCCGGGTTCGGGCTACACCAATTTCGAAACTGCTCTAATGCGGCTGCTTGCCCGCGAGGTCAGTAATCAGCACCACATCCGAGCTCTTCCGCAATTGCAACACCCCCAGTTTGCTGCCTGAGGGTGACCAGGCAAAGAAGTTAAGGGCATCGGGAAGGGGACCGAGCATCAGGTGAGCCGGCGAGCCATCGATTGGCCGATACAGGAGCGCATTGCCGCCTTTGGAAGTGACATTCTGAACAATTGCTTTCCCGTCCGGAGAAAAACTCCTCATGCCCTGGAGGTTGCTCAATCCAGTGGAAGCCGACGCACAATCTGCCCGCTAGCGAGGTCCGCGATCGCGGTGTCCTGGTCGAGGTTGCGCATGTGGTTTATCCCCGCCAGCTTTGCGTCACGAGAAAGTATCACGGAGCCGGCATTTGGTTCCAAAGCGAGTTCCTTGCGGGGCGTTCCTTCCGGCAGCGGCAGAGACCAAAAGGAGAAGTCAGACAGGTTCACTCCGTCCCGGATCGTAAAGTACACCTTCTGGCTGTCCGGCGTGCAGAAGGGGGCGCGAGCAATGCCCTTTGTGGTCAGCTGAGTCACTCCGGTCCCGTCTCCATTCATGCGGAACAGGCGAGACTCTCCTCCGCCTCTGGGGATTGCGATAAACAAAACATGGCCATCCGGGCAGGTATTGATGTATTGGCCGATATCCAGATCGCCGGTATCTATCGGCTGCAAAGATCCCGTCGTGCGCTCCAGTTTGCTGATGCCGGTGCCGCGAGTGATCAGGTACAAATGGTCCTCATCCGCCCACGCCAACGAACTCGGAGTGATGCGCAGAGGCGTACTCGAGATCATCGCCCCGCCGTCTCCTTTGTAATAGGCGAGACTCGAGTCCACATTGGTCAGCACCGTCGCTAGCGTCTTTCCGTCAGCCGAGACTGCAAGCTGGCTATAGGCATTCACATCGTTGGTCAACGTATGGAAGTCGCTGGCAGATACACCCACAATGCCGATTTGCCCCCGGTCGGAATGTGCCTTGTGATAGAGGACGAGAAGATGCCTGCCGCTCGGCAACCACGACAAGTCAGAGTGACCTGTAGAGGTCGGATCAAAGATAATGTCGCTCGGCCGAGCGATGGACACTGCTTTTTTCGCGGCAATATCGAAGATCTTGATCACCGAGGCGCCCGGTCCCGTCACTTCGATCCATGCTATCTGGTTGCCTTGCGGCGACCAGGCCGGGGCCTGACCTTGGTTGAGAGATGTATAGACCAATTGGTCATTGCCCCCGTCCTTGTCGGCGATATGAATCTCAGAATATTGGTCCTTACGGTCTGGCGTCCATCGCAGGTAGACAAAACGGCTCCCGTCTGGCGACAGGCTGGGCGCGCTGTCGACATCGTGGACAAGTTGCCTCGGCGTCCCGCCAAAAACCGGCATCGCGTACACCGAGTGCACGGAATCGTTCTCCGGCGTTCCCCGTGTGAAGTAGAGGTAGTTCGCATCCGGGGAAAAATTTAATCCAATGTACTCGTTGGGGAAGGCGCTCAGAATTTGCGTGTCTGTATTGGTCGCAATGTTGCGGACCCAGAGCGTTCGCTGGCCGGCGTCGTTCTTGACCTCGGCGAGGAATTTTCCATCCCCGGATAAGGCAACGTTTTCCAGCGTTCCGGTATTCGTAATCTGGCTCAGAGATATCGAAGCAAACGGCACCGCACGTGGCCACAGACGCCAGGCGGCGAATCCCGCGGCTGCCAGCAGCACCAGCCCAATCATCGCTATAAGCGGCGCGCGCGATTTCTTTGCCGGATGCGGAGCAATACCGGTCGCCGAAACAACGTCCGCTGGGGCGTGTTGGGTGGACCCGGAGCCTGAAGACAGAGAGTCCGAAGCTCCAGTAACAGTCCCGCTACCGCTGGGGGGAGCCGGCGGCGGCGCGCTGCCACTCCCCGCCCCGCTCGGACTTGGTCCCGCGCCAGAGCCGCTCGCGCGGGACCCAACGCTGGCGCCCGTAGCCATGCTGGACGGACGGCCCAAAGACCCGCCGCTACTTTTGCGCTGCAATCGTTTTAGGTCGGCGCGCAGCTCGGCTGCCGATTGGAGGCGCAGCTCACGATCCTTTTCCAGCGTCTTGTTGAGCGTCTCCTCCAACTCCGCCGGTAGCTCTGGATTGAGGGAAATCGGGGCCGTCGGCGCATAGTTCAGAATGCGATCGAAGGTGACCGCGGTCGTGGAACCGGTAAAGGGATGTTGTCCAGTCGCAAGCTCATATAACACCACGCCCAGGGAAAAAACGTCACTGCGTCCATCCAGTGTTTCGCCCCGTGCCTGTTCTGGAGACATATAAGCAATGGTGCCGATCGCCGATCCTGGACTGGTAAGCAGATCATGCGGGAACGGCTCTGCCATGGTCGCGTTCGGCTTGTCCCCACCGGCGCCGTTTGCGCTCGCATATCCCTCTTCGAGCTTGGCCAGGCCGAAGTCCAGAATTTTCACTTGCCCGGAGGGGGACAAGAAAATATTGCCCGGCTTAATGTCGCGGTGCAGAATGCCCTTGCGATGCGCCGCATCCAGGGCATCCGCCACCTGCACCCCGAAGTCCAGCAACCTGGGGTACGGCATCGGGCGACGGTAATGGGCCCTGTCGAGGCTCTGCCCTTCCAGCAGCTCCATTACGATGAAGGGCTGGCCGCCGCTTTCGTTCAGCTCGTAGATGGTGCAGATGCCGGAATGGTTCAACGAAGAGGCGGTGCGCGCTTCGCGCCAGAAACGCTCCAGGGCCGCTGGCTCCTGGCGTGTCGCTTCGGGCAATAGTTTGATGGCAACAGAGCGCCCCAGCTTCTGGTCCTCGGCCTCATAGACCACGCCCATCCCGCCCTGGCCCAGCCGGCGGACGACCCTGTAGTGGCCCAGCAGCATACCCGCAGTCAGCTCTTGCACGCAACTATCATGCAGCCCCGGAAGGAACACGGCAAGCCCGAAACGCTTCCCTGATAACGACGGCCGTGAGACCAGCGTTCAGGCGTTCCTTTCGGGGCTTTTTACAGGGAAGGGAAAGCGGAGTAGCCCCCGACCCGGTGCCCTCGGGTGTAGTGCGAGAAGTCTAGCTACGGCCTGGGAAGCGCTTTTCACGACACGAGTTGCATATTCGCTATTGCTTTTCAAAAACCTCCGTAGTAGGGGGATCCGTGGTTCCCGCCGTTCGACTCACAACGGTCATTGACTTTCCATCCTCCGACACTGTCCATGTGGACATGTCAAACGGCTTCCCGCTTTGCGTCCGCGTCATCTTGAAGCTGCGCGCGCCCGTCTTCGCCAGCGAGAATGAGGCGCCCTGTGGAATCGTTGGACCTTCGACGTTTCCCGGTTTGCCGTCGAACTTACCGGTTGCCTTTAGCTTGAAGTCCGGCTCCTCGACGCTCAACCCATTCTCAATGTCACTCATCACGAGAAGACTCGGCGAACTGCCCTTGTACTCCTTGTCCTTCCATGTCCCCGCCAAACCTTGCGTCCCTGCGGTTCGCACATAGATAGACGTATCATCGAAGCTACCACCTCCCGGTTTGTCACCGGTGCTGCGCGCAGTGAGCGTCTTACCGTCGCCGGCAAGTGTCCAGGTGGTCTTTGAGTCTAGATGCCCGTTCACCTTGTCTGTCTCTTCCCAGCTTTTGTCATCGATTTTCTTCCACGCCGCCGTTCCAAATCGTGTCTTGTTTTCACTACCGTCAGTTTTGAACTCGTAGGATTCACCACTGCCGGTTATCCGCATGGTTTCACCCGCGGAGGTGAACTTAACCGTGTCGCCGATGAGCTTGCTTTTATCCAGGTTCAATTTCCACGTGCCTGCAAATGGTGTGTCTGCCGCGAACGCAAAGCTCGCAGCGCCTAGTACAACCGTAAGAGAAATCGCTTTTAGGAACAACTTCATTGGAACTCTCCTTGCATGGTTTCCCGAGAAGCTAGCGAAAGACTATCTTCTCTGGGTTAAGTTTATTTAACTATTAGCTGCTTGATGCCATAAGTA
>PLZN01000002.1 GCA_003152195.1 Acidobacteriaceae bacterium | reverse complement strand
GTTCCGTGGCGGGAGCTTCAGTTACCGCAGATATTGCTTCGGCACGATCTGGTCCATGGCTTCATTGTCGCCGGATCGAACACACAAAACCTGCTGGATTTATTGACATATAAGAGGGTGCCCTTTGCAGTCCTAGGAAACAACATGATTGGCGAGTGGCACCAATCAGAATATGACGTCACCTGGTTCGATGACATAATTGGGGCCTATGAAATTGTCCAGTACCTTCTTTCACTTGGGCACCACGAAATCTGGTTTGTAGGGAATTGCCGCCTTCCATGGTTTGCGCGTCGATACGAAGGATATTGCCGGGCTATGGCAGAGGCAGGTCTGGTTCCAAGGATTAGCGATGTAGACGCAGAAAGCGACAATGACGTGGGTTATCTTGCCACCAAGTCGATCCTGAGCCGGGGTGACAACGTGACGGCGATCTTTGCAGGCGGCGACCCCACAGCGCAAGGAGTCTATAAGGCACTGCGGGATACCAGCCTTCGTATCCCTGAAGACGTGAGCGTAGTCGGTTTCAATGACATTGAAGCGGCGATAATGCACCCAGCTGTCACTTCGGTTCATGTGTTCGTCGAGCAGGTTGGCCGCCACTTGGCGCAGATGCTGATCAATCGAATCACGCAGGCGGATCTCCCCCCCCAACGGCAGATTGTTCCAACGCAGTTGGTGAGGCGCGAGTCATGCAGGCTCCTCGAGACAGCGCAGATGGCACAATCCAATGTGTAATTGGATCACACGACGGCTTTAGAGTTACGCTTCTCGACACACTGGAGCCGCACTACAACTTGTTGCGACGGGTGGGACCGTGTAGACAGTAGCTATTTCCATAGCATAGGACCTATATTTTGGCGGAAGACATAAGGAAGGCGTATCTCTTTAGGCCGGAAGCAGAATCGTACCGGAGAATTGCCTACTGTTTCGAGAATACCGGGAAAAAGCATCGGCTTATTTTTCATGACAATACTTCGTACTAAGTGGAAAAAGCGGTAGCAAGCACAGAGGTTTCCTTTAGCGGGAGGGTTGGTCGCAACTATCACGCATTGCAATCCAGCCTTTTTCATACTGTCGCAATCGTATTGTTATCGAGTGCGCCCCAATCAATGTGCATACCCAATCCCGGCTCCTTGGGCACATGTACATGCCCATAGGCGTCGATTTCAATAGGGTTCGTCACGCCGAATGAAAAGGGCTCTTGAGGAACGAGGATTTCGAAGTATTCGCAATTTCTGATGGCGCAGGAGACGTGAAGATTTGCTGCATCAAGCAAGGCATTGGTCGTCGTGTGAACCTCACAATTCAATCCGAACGCTTCGCACAGCGCCGCGGTCTTCATAAGTCCTGTAACACCGCCCTTCCAGGAGACATCACTGCGGACAATATCGACTGCGCGCTGAACGATATATTGTGTAGTGCCAAAAAGGCCTCCAGGCGTAGACTCAACCCCGGCGATGGGTATATCCAGGGCGCGGCATAGCTCTTGATATCCGTGTACGTCGTAATCTGAGAGCGGCTCTTCCAGCCAGTAATAGTTCAACTTTTCAAGCTCCCGGCCAACTCTGAGCGCCTGTTGCTGATTATATCCGGCGACAGGATCCGACATAAGCACCATGTCACTTCCTACAGCTTCGCGAACGGCGGCACACGCTTCGACATCGCGCGTTGGACTACCCCAGGGATGAAGTTTGTAAGCACCAAATCCGAGAGTCTTAAACTCCAGAGCCTGCTTCACAAAAGCATCCGTAGATGGAAGAATCAAGGAGCTTGCGTAGGCCGGTAGACTATGACGGTAAGCTCCAAGGAGCCGATATAAGGGCAAATTCGCCGCCTTCGCTCCCAGGTCCCAAAGTGCAACGTCGATTGGGCCGTGTGCATAAATCGGAAGAAAACCCCACCAACGATCCATTTGCCGAATTCGCTGCCAGAGGAGTTCGCGATCCAGCGGATCTTCGCCCAGCAGCAGAGGGCGAATGATGCTTCCAATTAAATTCGCCGTTGCCACACCGCTCCGGCCGCCCCATGCGAAGGCGTGACCTTCAAGCTCTTCATCCGTCTTCACTCGAATAAAAACAATCTCATGCGCTGCCTTCCCTCCCTTAATGCCAGAAGTCACCATATGACTATGGGGATTAGAGGCGACTCTTATGTCAATCTCAGTAATCTTCATGTGCACCTGCCCTTTGTAATGAATTGCAAAATCCAGTCGCAAGCTTCTAAAAGATCAACTTCAGCGCAAGTCTGTGCGATGCGCGGTTGATGGGTCCCAGTCCTTGCGATACTTCCGAATCCGCCGGAAGATCACATCTGGAGTTGGCGACGATGAGGCGCGTTAGATCGTTTTTCACCGCCGTTTCTCGGCGCAATTCAGCTCAACAAACTTTCGACTTTGTCAGTTGGCGGCACGGAAGACGCGAAGCTGCGGCATATCCATAAATAAAACCGATTATAACGTCCGCATTTAGCTATTTTACAACTTTATCTTGCGTGGGGTAGAGTTAGCGACGATATGAACTGGCAGAATATTTCGTGATGCGCAAACACCAGAACACACCTTCTCTAGCGGCTGGTTGCCGTGCGTGACCAAAAGTTGAGCCTCCACGAGGCCTTTTCTCTCTCCGGCAGAATTGCGCTGGTAACTGGCGGCGGCACGGGTCTCGGTTATGCAATGAGTGTTGCTTTTCTGGCAGCCGGTGCGCAGGTCGTAATCACAGGCAGGCGCGGCGATGTGCTGCAGCAGGCCGTGGCGACGCTCGGGCCCGGTGCATTTGCCTTTGAGCACGATGTAACGGATAGCCCGAGTACGATTGGCCTCGTGGAACGGGTTACTCAGGAGATAGGAACTCCGACAATCCTGGTGAACAACGCGGGCACGTACTTGAAGAAGCCGATCTGCGACACTACGCACGAGGGGTTCTGCGGCGTGCTGGATAGCCACATCGGCGGGGCCTTCAGCATGACACGGGCCGTCGTTCCTGCAATGCGGCGTGAAGGCCACGGCAGCATCCTATTCATTGCGTCCATGACTTCCCTGATCGGGATGCCGAACGTGGTAGCCTACTCGGCAGCGAAAGCTGGCTATCTCGGAATGGTGCGAGCGCTTGCCAGCGAACTGGGGCCTGAGAATATTCGCGTCAATGCAATCGCGCCTGGCTGGATCGAGACCCCAATGCTGCACCACGCCCTGGACGGAGAACCGCTGCGAAAGATGAAGATCCTATCGCGCACGCCGCAGGCGCGCTTCGGAAGTCCCTGGGACATTGGCTGGAGCGCCGTGTATCTCAGCTCGCCGGCTGGTTCCTTTATCAACGGCGCCGTTCTTCCGGTGGATGGCGGCGCGAGTATCGGATTTTGAAAGGGCAGATGTAACAGATGTCCTCACGGCGATGGTGGATCGCACTCCTGCTCTTTGTGGCTACGCTGTTGAACTACCTCGATCGCCAGGTGCTGTCGCTGGTGACGCCTGTTCTGCGGAAGGAACTTTCCCTCACTGCGACAGGGTACTCGCACATCCTGACGGCGTTTCTATTTGGCTACACATTTTCGCAGCTTTTCGTCGGCACGGTGATCGATCGCATCGGACCTAGACGCTCACTGATTATCGCGATGATCTGGTGGTCGGCGGCGGGTATTGCGGCGTCGACGTCTCGTAACATCCTGCAGCTTGGCCTGTTTCTTTTCCTGATGGGAACCGGAGAAGCGGCGAGTTGGCCTAGTTCCGTAAAAGCGATCCAGGAGTGGTTTCCCGCGAAGCAGCGCGCCGTCGCGGTGGGCTTCTTCAATTCCGGCTCCTCCGCGGGCGCGGTTCTGGCGCCGCTGGTAGTGGCCGCGCTTACCATTCGCTACTCCTGGAAGGTAGCCTTTGCCGTATGCGGCTGCCTTGGATTTTTTTGGCTGATTCCGTGGTTGCTTCTCTATCCAAGCTCAGGGGTGCGCCGCGTCCCTAACGCGCCGGAGATAACCCGCCGACCGCATAGCTCTTTCGCGGCACTTTTTCGCGACCGAAGAACCTGGGGGGTGATGCTGGCACGCTTCTTCTGCGACTCTATCTGGTTGTTCTATATCTTCTGGCTGCCGGATTATCTTAGCCGCGTTCGCCATTTCTCGCTCAGCCGCATTGGCGCCAGCGCGTGGATACCGTTTCTGGCGGCGGGCATTGGCAATATCGTTGGCGGTATCTTGTCGGGCGTGCTTGTGCGTAAGGGCTTCCCGGCCGCGCGCGCCCGTATTTTCGTCATGGCCGGCAGCGCGGTTGCCATGACAACGGGGGTGGGCGTGTGGTTCTGCGGCAGCCCATTTCTGGCATTGGCTTTGATAAGCTTCGTGGTCTTCGCATATAGCTGTTGGGCATCGAATGTGCTGACGGTCCCCGCTGACATTTTTGACCAGAGCGCGGTCGCAACTACTGTAGGCTTTTCCGGGACCGCAGGTGGGGTGGGAGGCATGCTGACAATGCTGCTGGCAGGTCACATCATTGACCACTACTCTTATCTGCCGGTTTTTGTGGGACTCGCGTTGCTGCCGATCTGCGCCTCCGCCTGTAGCTTTCTGATACTTTCACCGGCGAAGCAGCCTGCCTTGACGCAGGTTCACTCGTCCTCTTGAGCTGAGATTGTGTTCGGATCGAGGATTGCTGCCGGTCCGGCGCTTCCTCCGTAGGAATGTCTCCTGCACACGCCATCACCACGTCCGGCTCATCGCCCGCGTCATCACTGGCCCAATCCCATATCCCAGATGCTGCCAATGGCAGCAGGAACCGGCCCGAGCCGTGGTTGCCGGCGCCGCTGACTTCAGCTCGGGACCGTTTTCCCTGATTATAGGGAGAGCGGTTCGCACCTGACTGCATCCACTCTGCAATAACCGCCCCCCGGAAGTTCACCGGCAAAGTAGCCAAGAACCTCCACTACTTGAGTGGCAATTCCTGGTTTCTATCGATAGCGCAAAGCAAGGTTTGGGTGTTAGATTGCTGCTGCGCGCAGTGTTAGAGTGCCTGCTCCGATNNCCACGTCTTTGTTTTTCGCGGGCGGCGCGGCGATCTGGTGAAGATACTTTGGCACCTGAGCGCTCAAGCGGGCACGTACGGGCAAACGCACGATTGACGGGATGGGCGGGGCTATGAGGCAGGCAGATTCTGTTTTGCGGCCCAGGCTCTGGGAGTGAGTTGGGCTACGCGCTGGATGGAGAGATTGTTGAGACCGGGCAGCACTGCGGCGAGGTAGTCGCGCACCGGGATCTTCATTCGGCGGCAGCT
>PLZN01000385.1 GCA_003152195.1 Acidobacteriaceae bacterium | reverse complement strand
TTAATCATGAATTATCCGGGTTAGGTGTGCTTCTCGAGTTGGGCACACGTGACGCATTCAACTGAAGCAAAGCAGGATTGATCGCAGTCAGAGCTCCAGAAGCGAGCGGCGAAGGCGTAAAGGCTGCGTTGTGCCACGGTTCGTTCTTGAACTGGCCCGTGCAGTCGAAACGTACGCTGCCCCCCACGACAACATCACCGAGCAGGATGTCCGCGCCGATCGCTCCTGCCGTTCCGGTTGTGATGAAGAGCTAGCCTGGGCAATTTCCGTCATCAGCTTTTTAACCGGGGTCGCGGGACCGTCGTATGCAAGATGCAGTCCGCTTTTGAAGAGCAGGACTTTCGTGCTTCCTATCTGGCAAGGAAAGTAGAGTCCCAGGCTGTGGAAGTAGCGCTTCATCTCGCTGGAGCTATCGTTGAAGGGAGAGTTAGTACCGGTAACGAGTGGGATATACGCTTCTATGCCGTGCCGGTATTCGTACCACGAGCTTGTGGGATGAGCGGGAGTGAGGAGCGCGGCGAGAGCGGCAGCTTCTGCGGCCGTCCATGTAACCACAACAGCATCGTAACCTTTAAATCGAGAAAGGTCGTCGGTTTCGGCAGGCGGCGGCGTCAACGCGATCGGCGTCGGAACGCCGCTTGCGGGCCACAGGGGAGCCGAGGGAAGTTGAGCGGATGGGCTGGCGAATGCAGCCTCCAGGCCGGCATCGCGAAAGCGCTGTTGCGGTGCAGATGGATCGTAGTTGAGCCTCACGTCAGAGAAGCTTAGCTTCGAGCATGGTCGTTTCCTTCTCCAGGGTTGTCGGCGGTGAACCGGCAAACAGAGAGTGTAGTGCTGGACGGAAGCAAATCGTTACAGGAATTCTTGAGACAGAAACGCCGCATGAAGTTCGTTGACCCACCAAGACCTATAGGAAATCCGGGGGATGGGACCCCACAGTTATTGCCCCTTGTGCCGAGGACTTCAAGCCTTGCTCTCAATGGTCTCGATGCCTACCCACAAAAGTTTCGTTGGGCTACTGAAACGTTTGTTCTCTTCCAACCACTACTGGTATGAGTACGGATATGGCGTGTCAGTCATCCGTGTCGAGATAGCGCTGCTTAGCAAGCATGATGGTGACTTTTCTGCCTTGGTTCATTCACCCCGACAGCGGAGGAAATATGCAGGCGAATATAACGACTGACGATGAAGAAATGGACGGAGGCTTTGATAACGCTCATGCAGGAAGCATGGACTTGGATAAAGTCTCGATCGGCGCTACTCATGACGCAGGTCATGCCATGGATCATTTTTGTCGCGCAACATTGATCGAGCGCGTTGTAGGGTTTGTGGAGAAGTACAGCTAGTTTTTGTGTGGGTACCAAGCCATCGTTACAGGCCTTGCCGGCATCGGAGAGGGCAGCCTGGACGGTGCAGGAGGTTCGGGCTAGAGCAGATTCCCTATAGGTATGCCCCGAGCCGCCGAGGACGGCGTGGCTTTTCCGTCAAGAAAAGCCGCTCAGAGATACTCTCGTTGGGGCATAGCAATAGGAATCTTCTCTAGGGCATTTCTCCTGTAGATGTATCACGGAGGGAGTATGCGAACGCAGCCTTGCCGCAAAGAAAAGCTGCCCATGCCCCCCCCCAAAAAAGGCCACGGCAACAGGAGCAATGCTTTCGATGAGACTGCAGCATGATCGAATAGTCTTCGTAACAGGTTCACCCGGCGGTGTAAACTTGAGCGCGCCCTCAGTCGCCGTGGAGGAACCGGGCTTGGAATTCTTTGCGTTCGACGCGTCCTACGTTGAAAGACTTCGCTCTGGAGACGCGTATATCGAAGGGCATTTCGTGACCTATTTTAGCGAATTGATCCGTCTCAAACTGCGCTCGCGATTGAACTCTAAAGAAGCCATGGAAGATGTCAGGCAGGAAACCTTTATGCGAGTGCTGGCACTGTTGCGTGGAGCCGGGGGCCTAAGGCAGCCTGATCGACTTGGTCCTTTTGTCAATTCGGTTTGCAACCATGTCTTGTTGGAGCATTATCGCTCCCAAAAAAGAATGGAGGCGACGATCGACGATGAAACTGAGGCTACTGTTTCCGGCCGCGAACCAAGTGCGCTCAGCCTCCTCGAGGCCAAGGATACCGAGCGAGTGGTTCGACAGATCCTTAACGAGTTGACGGAACGTGACCGGCGGCTGCTTCAGGCGGTGCTGCTGGAAGAGCGCAACAAAGATGAGGTTTGCGCGGAGTTTGGTATTAGCCGCGAGTATCTAAGAGTGTTGTTACACCGCGCCAAGCAGTCATTCAAGTCATTTTATATTAACCGCTTAGGTGAGAATCGGTTGGACTAGACTCGAGCACGAATTTGCTGACTTAGCAGAAGGACAATGAGGTCCTAAATTATATGGATCATCACCAGGCCACACAGCTCACGGCGGTCGAGAAGTATCTTCTGGATGAACTAACGCCAGAAGTGCGCGACGAGTTCGAAGAGCATTTCTTCGATTGTCAGGATTGTGCCACCGATCTCCGAGCGACTGCCGGTTTCATTGATGCGGCAAAGACGGAATTTAGAGCTAATCCTGTCCCGAAACCCGGGGCGGCTAACAAAAGTAAATTGCGCTTGGCTTCGCTTTGGCCATCTGCCTTTGTTTGGTCCGCGCTTGCGGCATCCCTGCTTGTTATCGCATATCAGAACGCGGTCGTTTGGCCTCGCTTCCAGGGCGAAATTGCAGAGTTGCGAGCTCCTGAGATTCTTCCGTCCATCTCCCTGGTTGGGGGCAATAGTCGCGGCGGCGAAATTCCTGCGGTCACGATTGGGGCTAGCCAACCCTTTCTGCTGTCCGTCGATATTCCGACCCAAGACCGATTTTCGAGCTATACCTGTTTGCTGTATTCACCTTCCGGCTCGCTTTCCTGGAGTGTTGAAGTGTCTGCCCAGTCAGCCAAAGACACTGTTTCCATACGCGTCCCCGCAGCCGTCAGGCCGTCAGGGGAGTACACCCTGACCGTACGGGGTAACCTCCCCGGAAGTGCCGTCGATATAGCGCGCGATCGTTTTGTTCTCAAATTCAATAATTAAAAATCCTGCGTAACGAGGTGCACCATGCGATCTGATGCCAAGAAGACCTTTTACTATCATGCAGATGCGAACGCGCTCGGTGGGTTCATTGAAAAACCGTTCCCGAGGATTATTCCTTCTCAGGCGTCGGTGTCGCTACCGGTTGTCGGTGGGCTTGCAACGACGCGGACAGAAGCGTTCAATTTCGAGGAAATCGTCTCCTGCCGTTCGGCATACACCCGCGTTTCTGGCAGCCAGATCGCCCAGGATGGCCCTTGGTCGATGACAGTCACCTCGGTTGTCGAAGGATTGAACATTTTGGAAGTGATTACTGCGGAGCGGCTTGTAGCTCAGGTCTCGGTTGAATATCCCAGGGACGACGGATATCTTGAAGTCTCTCTCGCCGGTTCCAGTTTTGATGGACTCCGGCTGGGTGGTTGCAACGCTTCTCCCGCGCTGAATGCAACGCTGCTGTGCGGAGCAGAGGCGCCTATTGCATTGCCGGTCTTTCAACAGACTGGCCGGGAACAAGCTGGCAAAATGATCAGTAGCGCTGAAAAGTACGGCGACCGGGATGCTACCCGGTGGTTACTCGAGAGATTCGGATGGATGGACGCCGATCGGGAGCTGGATAAAGACGGATGTGTTCTATGTTCGTTGGTGGATGGCGTAGGTCGGGCAATCCCCGGCAGGTCTTTTGGCCACGTCGTCGAAATTCCGGATTTTGGCAGGATCTTTCTCGGGGAGTTACTGGTCTGTCGACATTCGATTCAGCTCTCCCTGATTCGGGCGGAACTGGGCTGCGGCACGTCGGGGCAGGTGAACGGGGGTTCTGCGCAAGCCATGGGTCACATGGTTCCACCATAGGCTTAGCGCTGGTCTTGTTGTCAGCAGCAATCCTGGCTGGATGCCACTCTGCAGTGATCGCTGATCCGCCAACGATCTTTCAAGATATCCGCAGTGATTTCCTACATGGCAATCTAGACGTCGCGCAGCATAAGGCTGAGAAGGCTCGAAAGGACTTCTCGGCGCGCAGCCCGGATTGGGCCATGAAGTTCCGTCTTCTCGAAGCCGAGATCCGCACTTACCAGGGTCGCCGGCCAGATGTGCTTGCCCTGCTTAACAGTCCGGGCATCTCCTATCCCGCAGTGGGCGATCTCGCGATCAAGAGGAACTTACTCTGTGGATTAGCGAATGCCAGGCTCGGCCATGCACAGCTATCGGATACCGAGTTGCAGGAGGCGAGGCGCCTGTCCGACGAAGACAGCTCCAAGTTGATCGGCGAGGTTCTGCGGACGGAAGCCGAGATTCAGGTCTATCGCGACCACTTGATCGATGCTGCAGACCTGTTTAGAAAGAGTCTGCAAGTGGCCCGTGAACAGCGGGACGCATTCCTTGAGGCCTCCGATCTCTTAAACCTTGGATTTTTGGCACTGCAGATGGAGCACAACGACGAAGCCCTCGCTTTTCTCAATGAGGCCGCGAATTTGGCCAAGCCTATTCAGGCGCGGCCAGTCATTGAAGCGGCTCTTGGAAATGAGGGATCGGCCTACTTCTATCTGGGTGACTTTGAGAAGGCCCTCTCCAACTTTCAGCAGGCGGAGCAAGAAGCAAGAGAAATAGGGACCACGAGCGCGCAGGTCGAGTGGTTGACGGACGCCGGCTCCTCCTATTACCGTCTCGGGAATTTGCAGGAAGCAGAGACATGCTACGAGCAATCGCTGAAGGCTGCGATGGCCATTGGCGCGCCCGATGAAATTGCGGAGCTCGACACGCGGCTGGCGTTTCTGCTTTTTCGACAAGGGCGATTAGATTCGGCAAAGACGCACAGTGAGGAAGCAATTCAGGCAGCGCGCAGGATAGGGGATAAATCCGAAGAGCTTCAGCCGCAGTTCCTGGAAGCGCTTCTTGCCACACGGCAGACGAATGGGCAGGACGCAGAACGGATGCTGATGCAGGTATACGGGAAATCGGCGGAGAGACCTTCCCTGCGAGGGGAGATCGAGAATGCTCTCGCAGATTTCTATGCCGGCAGACAACAGCCAACGCAAGCGGATCTCTGGTATCGCAAGTCCTTCCACACATTCGAAGATCAGCGGGCGGCGGTCAGGGATGAAGAGCTCAGGCTGCCTTTTTTTGCGAACGGCGATGCGCTCTACCGGGGATACGCCGACTTTCTTATCGCATCGCACGAGCCGGAGAAAGCCTTGCAGCTTCTCGATATCGGCCGGGCGAGAACGCTAGCAGAAGGCCTCGGGCCGGTGAAGCAGAAGTCTCATTTGCGGCGGGAAGAGGCAGTAGACGTACAGGCAATTGCTCGTAAGCTCGATGGCGCAATTTTGTTCTATTCGCTCGGGCCGAAAAAATCGTACTTGTGGGCAGTTACCGCCCATCGCACACGTCTGTTCCTCCTACCAGAGCAGTCTGGAATTGAAACTCAAGTCCAGGGCTATCAGAGGGCCATCCTGAGATCGAGTGACCCGCGGCGGGACGCAAACGAAACCGCGAAGTCCCTCTATGACATCCTTGTGGGGCCGGCCGCTGCGATGATTCCTAAGGGCTCCAAGGTATTTATCATCCCAGACGGCATTCTGAACCAATTAAATTTCGAAACACTTCTCGCGCCGGGAGCTGAGGGGGTCCACTACTGGATTGAAGATGTAACGGTTACCAATACGAACTCGATTCGGCTACTCTCCGGGTTCGACACAGGCCCATCAGCGGAAGATGAGAAAAAACTGCTGTTGATTGGCAACCCAATCGCGACGGGAACCGGATATGAGAGCCTTCTCTATGCCTCCGCGGAGATCCGCGGAATTCAACAACACTTTCCGCCGGACGCCCAGACTGTGGTCACACAGGCGGGGGCGGTACCCGCAGCGTACGCAGAAAACAAACCGGATCGATTCTCATACATCCACTTTGTGGCGCATGGCACGGCAAGCCGATTGAGTCCGCTGGATTCGGCGGTGGTGCTTTCGCCATCGCCCGAGCATCCGGAGAGTTTCAAGCTCTACGCCCGAGACATCATGCGTTACCCGCTGCACGCGAGGTTGGTAACCATCTCGGCCTGCTATGGATCAGGCCTTCGCGCCTATGCGGGCGAGGGTTTGGTTGGTTTATCCTGGGCATTTCTCCGCGCAGGATCGCACAACGTGATTGGTGCATTGTGGGAAGCAAACGACGCTTCCACGCCGCTGCTGATGGACCGGCTTTATGGAGAGCTTGAGGCCGGGAGCACTCCAGATGCAGCACTCCGCGCGGCAAAGTTGTCCCTGATTCATTCTGCGGGTGTATACCGCAAACCGCTGTACTGGGCGGGGTTCCAACTGTATGCAGGTTCGTGAGAGAAACAGCCAAATCAAGCTCTAGTGGATTTCTCACAGACCTGGCGAATGCGCTGGCCCCCGAATTGCAACAGGAGCCGCAGGTTTCCCCTACGTTCGCCCCGCATACATCGTACTGAAGCGAGCCTGGCGTCTAACCTAAGCAAGGGTCAGAGATTACGAGTCCCAGCATTGCCGGGATCGTTGAAAGTAGCCCATCACAAAGTGCTGGGGTAAGTGTAAAAACGCATCAAGTCCCGCAGGGACGGTTGAATTTATTTCACATGTGGTTCCGGCAAGCGGGGACCGCATGTGACTTTGCTCTGAGTTGGGGAGAAATCCGGCCTAGCCTAGGCCTAGCCTGCTGCAACGCAATTTCACGACCCCTTGATCTGGAAATAAACCTGAAATGGTTTGATATGAATCCGAGCGCTATGTCACTACACGGTGTTGATGTACACCGGCCAAGGCACCTACATGAATAGGAGACGGAACGTGGCAACCGTTGCAAAGTCGAAGCCCGAAGCACCGGCGGATCAAATTCAGCGATTCGAGCGGAAACTCCGCGAAGTGAAACAGGCAATTGCCAATCTTCCTGGCGACGAGTACCACGCGGAGCTCATCAAAATCGTTCACCGCGCAGGTTGGACGACTCTCGCGG
>PLZN01000175.1 GCA_003152195.1 Acidobacteriaceae bacterium | reverse complement strand
GCTCCGGCTGGGCCGGCCGTTCCTGCGGCGCTGGGCGCACCGCCGGCTGATTGACAGGCCTGACGGGTTCGCGCTGCTGCACGGCCGGGACCACAGCGGGCGCCCGCCGTTCCACGGGCAGAGGTCTGGCCATTACGACCGTCTGCGGCCGGCCCCGGTTTACGGATGCGAACTGTGCGCGATTCGTGCTGGCCGCAACCTTGTTTTGCTGCTGCACAGCCAACTCTGGCAGACGGGGTTGCCGCAGGGCAGCCAACTCCGGAGCGGTCGGCCGAAGGTTCACACCTCCGGGACCACCGTTGTAGCTCACGCGATTGTACGTAGTGACGTTCACTACCTTCGTAATGTAAGTATTGTGGATGTTGGTGACGTTCACGTTCGTCACCTGGCGGTTGTAGTGGAATTGATTATTGTTCCAATATCCACCGTAGTAGCCGCGGCCGACGTAGCCGTTGCCGTAGTTCACGCCTCCGTAGTAGCCGATATAGCGACCCCAATAACCACGATGCCATCCGTAGCGGTTGGAATCATAGCCCCAGTATCCGGGAGTCCATAACGCCCCGGTATACGGAGCGAAGGCCCAAACTCCCGGAACCCAGTAGTAACCAGCCGAAGCATAGAACCAGTAGCCGGGCGTCCAAATGTAGTTGGGGTCGGGGCATGGCGGCTGTTGATATTCCGGCAATGGGGGAGGCGGTTCGGGAGCGTAGTCTGCCACCTGATCCTCGTACCCCTGATCGGCATAGCCTTGGTTTTGATTCTGCTGATCCTGATACTGTGGCTGCTGGTCTTGCGGTGCATACTGTGCTTGGTTCTGAGCAGGATAATTGTCCTGTGCGGGCGCTGGGCTCGTCTGGCGAACCGGAGCCGGAGCTCTCGGCGGAGTCGGGTAAGCTGGGGCAGTTGGTGGGGCCGCGCTCTCGTTGACCGGAGCAGCGCCACCGTTATCACTGACTGGCGCAAGGTTTCCATTCGCCGCAGCATCCGCTCCTTGATCTTGCGCGCTGTCGTTCTTGTGGCAACCCGCCGCGGCCGTCAGAAGAACCAATACCAATACCGGTAAAAACCCCAACTTGCCTGTTTTCCTCATTTGATTCGTTTCCTCGGACACTCTCGATCCCAACCCGTTATCACCGGCTAAGTTCTCGAGATGTCTCACTCTGAGATGGAGTTGAACCACGAGGGGTAGTCCGCGAAAGGAGCAGAGTAGGCATATGCCATTGTTTTAACGGGTTCTTCCGGTCAAGCCTTCCAGGACGCTACGGCTGCTTCTCCAGAACAACGGAAGCACTGTCGTAATCGCCGCGCAACTTCAGGTCGATGCCGTGATGCATCAGGTAGGCGCCGCTTGCGCTGCCAATCTCCTGCACCTGCCCGGGATCGATCGCCTGCACGTGATACACGGCATCTTCCGCCAAGCCGCGCAGGAAGATGGTGGGAAAAGGGGTACCGAAGCGTTGCGAATGAAGGAAGGCAAAGAGCACCGCCTGGCGTCCATCCGTCGAGACATACTCGTTGGCGGAAAATTCGCTGCCCTGGGGCGCAATGAGACGATACAGCGCTCCCCTTTGCACGGTGGGGCGAATACGCTTGTAGTAGGCGACGAAGCCGGTCGCCGCCTGCATCTCCTCGGGCGTCCACTTGTTCAGATTTCCTCCCAGCCCCAATGAGCCGTTCATCGCTACCAGGAAACGAAACTTGAGCGGGACGCTGCGCCCATTCATCCCGTTGGGAACATCCGTTACCCAGGCCATCATGATGCCTGGGCTGTAGGCATGGGTGAATCCATCCTGCAGCGTGAGCCGATCCAGCGCATCCGTATTATCCGAAGGCCAGACCTCCTCGGTCCGGCGCAGTATGCCGAGATCCACTCGGCCCCCGCCGCCAGAGCACGATTCGATCTCCAGCTTGGGATGCTTGGCCCGCAGGCGATCCAGAATGTCGTACAGGTTGTGAACATACTCCACCGCGATCTTCTTCTGATCCGTGATGGCCACCGCGTCCCAGCCGGGTTCCGACCAATTGCGGTTGTAGTCCCATTTGAGAAAAGCTATGTCGTTGCTGGTGACAAGCTGGTCGAGCCATTGAAAGACGTATTCCCTGACGTCCGGCCGGGCCAGGTTCAACAGCAGTTGGTGGCGGGCCTCGGTGCGGGGGCGCCCAGGGAAATTCATCGCCCACTCAGGATGTTTGCGATAGAGGCCGCTGTCTGGATTCACCATCTCCGGCTCTACCCAGATCCCGAAGTCCATGCCCAGCGCATGCACGCGATCGATAACCGGCTTTAGACCGTGGGGGAATTTTTCCGGGTTCACATACCAGTCGCCGAGGCCTGCATGGTCATCCTTGCGCTGGCCGAACCATCCATCGTCGATAACGAATCGCTCCACCCCAAGTTTGCCGGCCTTCTCCGCCAGGGCCAGTTGGCCCGCCTCGCTGACATCAAATTCCGTCGCTTCCCACGAGTTATAGAGGACGGGCCGCACGGGTGCGCCTTCTCCACCGGGCAGGATGAATTGCCGCTCGAACCGATGCAGGAGGCGCGACGCCTCGCCCATGCCCCCATTGGTGAATCCTGCATAGAACGGCGGCGTCTCCAGCTGTTCGCCAGGGTTCAAGCGGTAGCCAAAATCGAAGGGATTGAATCCGCCTGTTACCCGCAATTGCTGCATGGCCGTCTGCTCCACGGTAATGCGCCAGCTGCCACTCCAACCCAGCGCTCCAAACCACACCGGTCCGCTCTCCTCCGTGGTTTGCTGAGGCCGGTCGATGGCAAACCACGGATTCGCCTGGTGCGAGGTGCTGCCGCGGCGGCTCTCGATGATGTGCGTCCCCGTTTGCAGCGGTTCGGAGTGGAGCTGCCACTCCGCTCCCCAGTGGCCGGTCATGTAGTGCCAACCGTAGCCGTCCCCTTGCGGCAGGCTCCAGGCTGCCGATTGTGCGCTCTCCAGCGTGATGGCCTGATCGGTGCGGTTGACGATGCGCGACCACCTCTGCAGAATGCCGGCCGGCGCAAAGACCCGGTAATAGAGATGAACCTCGAGCGCAGAGGCTATATCCTTCAGCTCGATCTCCAGCGTATCGCCTTCGATGTGCTGCTGCACGAAATGCAAGACGACATCCCGATTGCCGTCCGCGTAGGTCGCCTTCAGCGCCGGCTCGTTGTAGAGCTCAGCGCCCCAGCCCGGATACTCCTGCGGAGTAGTGCTCGTCGAGAGGTCAAACGAGGCCACCTCCGGGCGGCTGCGCGCGGATAGAAAGTCCGCATCGCGCGCAATCCGGGGGCCCCAGTAGATCGCCTGCAATTCGCCACGCTCGTTCACTCCGAAGGCGTAGGTCTCTTCACCGGCTTGCAGCACCCAAACCTTCCGTTCCGGGTAATACTGAATGCCGGCCCGGGCCTTGGCTGAGATAAGCCATGGACTAATCAGGAGAAACGCGGTCACACACCAACGAAACCTATAGGTCATTGTTGCTCTCGCCATCTTGTCATCCGTAACCTCTGCAATCCTACCGCTCGACCCGCCTTCCGCTCCAGCATCTGATATGGAATAGACGGGACGAGAACCTGCAGCGGTACGTTGGGCTCTCCGCCGGTACAATCGCACCCATCGAGGTTTCCGTGAAGGATTATGACGCGATCGTAGTGGGTTCGGGACCCAACGGATTGTCGGCGGCGATCGTGCTGGCCAGTCGAGGGCTGTCGGTGCTTGTGCGTGAAGCGAGTGAGACCATCGGGGGCGGTGCTCGTTCCCTCGAACTCACCTTGCCGGGCTTCCAGCACGACGTCTGCTCTGCGGTTCACCCGATGGCTCTCGCCTCTCCCTTCTTCCGTTCTCTGCCGCTTGCGGATCATGGCCTGGAATGGATCCAGCCACCCTTACCCTTAGTGCACCCTTTTGACGATGCTCCGCCTGCGGTATTGGACCGCAGCATCGCCGCGACGGGAGCCACCATAAGCCCCGACAGTGATGCCTACCGGCGGTTAATGGCTCCTTTAGTTGCCCGCTGGGATCAACTCGTTCCGGAAATCCTTGCGCCGATGGTTCATCTGCCTTCCCGGCCGGTCTCTCTTGCGCGGTTTGGGATGCGGGCGCTCTGGCCGGCCACCAGTCTTGCAAATACCGTGTTTAAGGGAAACCGCGCTAAAGCTCTATTTGCCGGATTGGCTGCTCATTCGGTCGTCGCGCTCGAGAAGCCTGCGACCTCTGCCATCGGCCTGGTGCTGGCAGCATCGGGCCATGCCGGTGGCTGGCCCATTCCCCGCGGCGGCTCACAGAGGATTGCAGGGGCACTCGCATCCTATTTGCTCTCACTCGGAGGAACGATTGAGACCAGCGCGGAGGTGAAGACACTGGACAGCTTGCCACCGGCGCGCGCCGTTCTCCTGGATGTCACTCCGCGCCAGATCGAGCGCATTGCCGCTACTCGCCTTCCTGAAAGTTACAAGCGCCGTCTGAGCAGCTTCTCCTACGGGCCTGGCGTTTTCAAGATCGACTGGGCATTGTCGGGGCCTATCCCGTGGACCTATCCCGAGTGCACGCGTAGCGCGACTCTGCACCTTGGAGGCAGCGCGAACGAAATCGAGGCGTACGAAAGAGCCGCATGGAATGGAACAATAACCGGGAAGCCGTTCGTGTTGCTGGCGCAGCCAAGCCTCTTCGATGCGGCGCGCGCCCCCGCCGGGCGCCACACCGGCTGGGCTTACTGCCACGTTCCGAACGGCTCCAGAGAGGATATGACCGAAGCAATCGAAGCCCAAGTCGAGCGCTTCGCTCCCGGATTTCGCGATCTGGTGCTTGCGCGCCACACGAAAAATACCGTGGAGCTGGAACGATCGAATGCCAACCTGGTAGGAGGAGACATCGGAGGCGGCGCCAATAACCTTCTCCAACTTCTCGCTCGCCCGGTGCTGGCTGTCGATCCCTATCGCACTCCGGCGAAGGGGGTCTATCTCTGCTCCTCTTCAACACCGCCGGGCGGAGGAGTCCATGGAATGTGCGGATATCATGCCGCGCGCTCCGCGCTGAAGCATACGTTCGGTCAGCAAGCCTGACAGAGACCGTTGACCCCACCAAGCCTTACAGGAAATCCGGGGGGATGGGGCACCCATTGCTTTTTCGCGCTAACTACCGTGCTCAATGCGCTTTCAACTGCAGGATCTGAATGGAATAGCCGGGAATTGTGTGCGAGAACTGCGCCGCTACGTCCTTGAGCCCACTCTCCACAGGCACAATCGCGGAAGGCTGCGTGATGCTGTTGGTGGCCGCGGTGGTCTTCGCGGACATGGCGATGAGCTTTCCACTCTTATCGATGGCGGAGGCGCCGTTGAGCTGGATGTGCAAGGTCTGCGGTGTGGAGGTTGCGTTCACCAGCTTGAGATAAACAGTTCCATCGGTTGACTTGCGCGTGGCGGAGTAGAACAACCTGGGCGCGGTACCGTCCAGCTTGGCATTCAGTATCTGATCGCCGATATGGTTGCTGAACATAACCTGCGCATAGTAGCTCGGCGAACCGTAACTCGTCAGCGCGTCGTAACCTATCAGATCCGATTCCCACTGCATGCCTCCCGGGTTCACATTGACCAGCAACGGCGCGTAGCTGGCCATGATGACGATATCGCTATTTCTTTCCATCCCGGTCATCCACGCCGCATCTCCCAGCGCTGCGCCGAAGTTGGGCGTCGGGAGACCCTCACGGGTGGCCCACTCGCCGACGAAGATCTTCGGCCCGCTACGGTCAGTGTCATCGTAGTGATGCACGTCCTGGTAAAACTCCTGGGCGCGGCGATAGTAATGGTCGTCAATCACATCCGGCTTTATGGTCGTGACCGGCGTGGTGGCAATCAGTTGCAGGTCAGGGTATTTCGCCTTGATCGCCTTATAGTACTGGGCATAGCGATCGCCGTAACTTCCGGACTTGTCGAACCAGTCTTCGTTGCCAATCTCGACGTAGCTCAGCTTNNTCACGTATTCGATCTCGTCGAGCGCGTCCTCAATATAAGGGTCCAGATCCGGACCGGGCTTTACAAATTCCTGCCTCATGGAATAGCCGGCATAGACGGCCAGCAATGGCTGCATCTTCAGGTCCTCGCACCATTCCAGAAATTCCAGCAATCCCATGCCGTCGCTGGAGCGATAGCGCCACGGGCTGGGATGGGTCGGACGGTCCACCAGCGGACCGATCGTCTTTTTCCATTCGTAACGCTCGTTGATGTGGTCGCCCTCGAGATAATTGCCGCCGGGAAAGCGCAGGAACGCCGGCTTCATGGCGGCGAGCTTCTCCATCAGGTCGATGCGATTTCCATTGTTCCGGTCAAGGTAGGTGGGCGGAAAAAGCGATACCAGGCTAAACCAGACCGTCCCCGGTTTTGCGACAGAGAGAACCAGATGGTACTTGGAAGATGCCGAACCGACGTTGGAGTGAAGAGTGAAATCGTGCTGCTCCCATGCCGAGGTAAGAGCCGGTACCGTCGTGCTGATTGCCTTTCCGGTGTCATCCTCGACCAGGCTCACGGTCACGGGCCCGATCGAGGCATCGCTCGCCTTGGCATAGAACGAACCCTTGTAGGCCGTTCCCGGTCTGACTGGAATGCCCCAGAAGCCCAGGTTGCTGATGCCAGCCTGGTCGTGATCACTCGCGCTCTTGACCGTCAGTTGCAGGCTCAGCGGCAATGCTGCGCTTGGACCGGTCGTACGATCGATCGCCATCGATGCGTCGGCGCTGCCCCACTCGTAGAGAAACCAGCTCGGTGGTACCTTGCCTCGATCCTGGAACGTACGGTTTCGTATCAGCTCGCCATAAAGACCGCCGTCGTAGGAATAGTTGATCTCTTCTGTCATCAACCCATACAGCTGCGGACTCACTTTGGCTTTGGGCTGCGCGAGGTCGATGGTCAACGTCGCGCCCTCCTGCGCTACGGCAGAGGAGATGAGAAGCAAAGCCGTCGCGAAGAAAAGCGCCTTGCCGAAACACGACGGGTACACGATGGGATCTCCTGATGCGCCGGCCACAGCCCAGCGTGGCCCCACAGAGGCCGCGCGCTCGGCGAAACTTTGCGGAGCTAATTCAAGCATAGAGCGCGTTTTAAGTCTATATATATATGGGCGGTTCCTGCCGTTCCCCCTACTAGCTGTAGGGGGCTGCGAGCCCGCACTGTGGGTGAAAGATTCCCAGGGAGGTCCAACACGAATGAAGTCTTCGTCAGCGATCCAAATACTTGTCTTTTCCTTTTTGGCCGTGGCACTGCCGAGTGTCCCGGTTGCGGCGCAAAGCCAGGATTCCGGCGCTGCAAAGCCCAAGCTGTATAACACAACCAAGCAAAAGCTTCTCGATGGCAAGCAGGTCTTCAGCTTTACCCAATCGAAGATGGATATCGCTGACTATTGCGAACGAGCCAAGCATTACGATTTCACGTGGTTTGAAATGCAGCACAGCACACTGGAATTCAGGGATATAGAGGCGATGATCGCGTCCTGTCCCCATGTCGCTGCGATACCCATGATCCGCCTACCGGACGCTCAGGAGATGCGCATCCAGCACACCACGGATATTGGATGTCTGGGCGTGATCGTGCCGACAGTGGACGATGTGGATCGGGCTCGGGAAGCGGCTAAATGGGCGCGATATCCGCCGGTGGCGCGGCGCAGCACCGGCGCGGGTCAGGCTGCGGGCATATGGGGTAATAATTACTCGAAGACGGTCAACGACAATATGCTTGTCGTGGTGATGATTGAGACGCCCACAGGCGTGGCCAACGCGTATGACATTGCCTCGGTGCCGGGCATCGATGTAGTGATCATCGGGAACGCGGATCTGAGCGTGTTTTCCGGCTTTCCGCAGACGGATGACCGGTATTGGGAACTGGTCAAGAAAGTTCATGACGACGTGCTCCGGGCAGGCAAGATTTTTGGACAGGCCTCCGCTGCCTATGCGACCGGGCCTCACAGTTACGATGCGAGGTTCTTTCAGAACGGCAAATCGAATGATGGCTATGTTCCGCAAGGGCGCGGCGGTGCCCCGATCAATCCTAATGCACCGCCACCGGGAGAAGAGCGGTAAAGCCAGTTGATCGCCAGACTGTCCTGCACTAGCCTGAAGTCCGGCAAAACAGCACCAGGGCTGGGCGCATGATTTCTCGATCACCAAGGAGACGTTGACGGCCTTTTGCAAACCGTATCGTCTGCGGCCTTTGATCTTAGCGGTCGTCCTCACCGCCCCGCCTGCCGGCGCACAACAAGGCGCGGCTAATGGCGAATGGTGGTACTGTAGCGGCGATTCCGGCACCACTCAATACTCACCCCTCGGTTAGATCAGCGCCACCAACGTCAAGAAGCTGCAAATCGCCTGGCAGTGGCGTGCCGATGACTTCGGAAAGCGGCCCGAATACAACCCGTATGGTAAAAATATTCAGACATCGGTGGAACAGTTAAGATAGAGGATCATTAGAAACAGCCAGCGTCGGACCGATTCTGCTACTTGCCGCTGCCGAACTTAGCGCCTTCGGACGCGCGGCGCCACGCAAAATACGCGTCGAGCCCCTTGAGCGCTTCGGTATTGGGCACGGGACCCTCGTGGGCCGTTTTGGAAAAATACATGACGGACGGATTTGCGTCGCTGAATGCCAGCCACTTCGGCACGCCCTCCCCGTTGGGATCGCCGCGCTTAGCGAAGTTCGTCCAGTACGTTGACATCGCGTCGGAAATCACGTGATCCTCGGGTGTGGCTTGCGCATTCAAATGTTGAAAGACGTAACTCATCTCGGAGGCGTGCGGAGATCCGAAGCCCGCCCGAGGCGAGTCCGCCGGATAGTCCGGGTGCTGATCGAAATAATACAAAAACGCCTTGGATTTTCCGGTTTTCGACTGCAACCGTGCCCAGGTCCAGGTTTGCCAACCGAACGCGGCATCCCGGGTCAGATCGCGCGCCGTCTTGGGAACAACGGTTTCCGCTGTTGGATACAGCTTGAGGAGGGTGTCGGCGAAAGGTCCGTAGCGTTGGCGGGTTGCCGTGATATACGCTTCCGGCGTCCTGGGTGGCGAGAAGCTGGCGCCTTCATCCGAATTGTAGCCGACCAGAATCGGGGTGTCGTTATAGCGTTTCGCCTCGTACAGCCGGTATTGATCGTCCGGAATCGCCCAGCCGTCCACAATCGGCCATCCGAGACCTTGTTGACCGCGCGCCGTCTCGAGCAACTTATCGGCCGGAAGCTTGCGAAGATCCGCGATCGACGCGGCTCCCACAGTCTTGGCGTAGGCTTCTCCGGCGCGTTCCGCATCGGCGAGGAGCACCATGTTCTCTCCCGGCATCCCGATCGAGCGGGTCGGCCCGAAAGAGCCGCCGCTCTCTGAAATCGCTCCTTGGAACAGCCCCTTGGCGAGCGGCGATGCGCACAGTTGGCTGACGGCGATGCCACCGGCGGATTCGCCCATGATGGTCACTTTGCCGGGATTGCCGCCGAAGGCCGCGATATTTTTCTGAACCCACTGCAGGCCCGCGATCATATCGAGCGTGCCATAGTTGCCGGACGAATGATTCTTAGGCTCGGCGGTCAAACCCGGATGCGCCATGAATCCCAGCGGACCGACACGGTACGCGATGCTGACAAACACCACGCCTTTCTTGGCGAGCTGCTCGCCGCTGTTGACCGGAACCACCGAACACAATGGGAGTAAAATTGTGGAGACTCGTTTGGGAGGTTCCGAAATGAAACCTAGTTTCTCTGGCATCGTCGTACTGGCCTTGGGCATGTTGTCACTAGCGTGACCGCGGCCGCACTGCTCCTTTCGCGCTGCCCGTTCAGCGGCTTTGGCGTCAGCGGAGAGCCCAATAATCGCGGGATTGTGTAAAAGTGGCCATCGCCTTTTGTACGCCTAACCCGACGCTCAAATCCCGCACTAATTGGGCTCGATCGATTCGCTTAACGATTGAAGAGTCAGATGCGGTCGCT
>PLZN01000119.1 GCA_003152195.1 Acidobacteriaceae bacterium | reverse complement strand
TGCTGCTCTCGCATGCGCACATGGACCACCTCAATCGGCCATCCTTGCGCAGGATCGTCGCGCATAACGCCAAACTGGCCGGCAAGGCGCCCATCGCCGTGGTTCCATGGGGAGTGGAGGACCTGGTGAGCGACCTGGGCTTTGCCCGGGTGGTAACCCTCGAGTGGTGGCAAACCAAGACGGTTGGCGGCCTTGAAGTAACCATGACCCCATGCAAGCACTGGGGAGCGCGCTTCTTCAAGGACACGCATCGGGGCTTCGGCGGCTACGTCATGCGGGGCGGCGGTCACACTCTCTACCACTCCGGAGACACCGCGTATTTCGATGGTTTTGCCAGTATAGGCAAGCGCCTGAAGCCTGAGATTGCATTGCTGCCGATNNCTCGATCTGGGCGCGCGGCGGATGATCCCCATGCACTATGGCACCTTCCGGCTCTCTCAGGAGCCGATGGAAGAGCCGGTCGAGCGCTTGATGGCGGCCGCCAGGCATGCCGGGGTGGCCGGCGCGGTTTGCGTGCTGCCGGAGGGCGAGACTGAGGTGATTCCGCAGGTGCCCTTCCCAGCCCTGTCCCGGCGCGCCGCGCAAGGTTGAACGCAGGCTGCCGATCGTCTGCTCTCTCCTAGAGCGCCGGAGCCGGCCTGAATCTCTGCCACAATTCGCGCAGAGCTTTCATCACCCACCGCACCATCAGGACGGTTATCAAGAGCAGCACAATCACGATGCTGGCAGCGGTCCAGGGGTGCTGGGTAGCCAGCCAGGTGATGCCGACGGCAGCCGCGTCCTCACCGGTGCTCAGGGCAATGTTCGACACCGGCTCCGGGCTGGGGGTGACCAAAGCCCGGACAGCCGTTTTGGAGCTGTGCGCAGCCAGGGCAATCGCGGCGCCCACCCCGGTGGCCAGCAGCTGCATCTCTGGGGTTAGCTGGGAGGTGGCCCGGTAAGCCAGCAGCGCGGCGATAGGGACGCGCACAAAGGTGTGCAGCCCATTCCAGAGCAGATCGAGGCCGGGAATCTTATCGGCGACGAACTCCACCGCGAAGAGCGTTCCGCTCACGCCGATGATCCACCAACTGGCAAGCGTTTCCAGGCCCGGCGGCAAAGCAACCCAATGTGCATGCGCCAGCAGGCCCAGGGTCAAGACGGTCGCGTAGACGTTGAGCCCCGCGGCGAAACTCGAGGCGATGACCAGCGCGGCAATGGTGCTCGGCGTGAAAGGCATGGTGCAGCGAATTCTAGACCTTTCTCCGGCCTCTGCTGCGGGGAATTTATCTGCCGTTTGTCCTGTGGCGTCCCTAAAGTCCTTTTACAGCCAGCCGTACTTCCTCATCTCGTTGCCCACACAAGAGACATCCCGAACGGTGATGAGAAAGTCGCGGCCTGCAAAGAGGAAGACACTCGCAAAACCAAGATCCCCATCTTGTACCGACTGAAACTATTTGAGGATCAGGAAGAGATAGTGGTCCGTTACGTGGGTTACAACACATTCCAAAATATGGGCTCGAAAGACCAGCAGGTTATTACAAATGACTCAGTGAGGGCGGCCCGACTTGCTGGGGATGTAAGTCTCATCCGCCTCCACGAATCCAGAATTAAACTCGCCCCGTGGTGGGTCACGGGGGCCCATGCCATTAGTGACTGCCAGAGTGATCGGACGCAGACATCGACCGATCAGAATATGGGAGTCCCGCGAACAATTCTTCACTGAGCTGGGGCTAGGCGAGATGGGTATAAACTGTGTTACCTTTTCGAAGTTCAAAAGGAAACTCCGGTCAAGAGCGGGAACCAGTCTCGCCCAAGGGTGGATCGCAAATGGCCTCGATCAGCGCCGATAGCTATGCCGGTAGCAGCCAATCCGTGCATGAAATCCTTCGGCGCGTCTACGAGGACTTCAAGAAGACGCCACTCGCCCAAAGCTGGCCTATCGATGAGGGTAATCAACTTGAGTTTGAGGCACGGATCAGGATGTTCCGGCTTGCTATCCCATTTTTGTCACAACCACAAGGCGTGGTTTTTGATGTTGGGACTGGCGGAGGGATTGCGCCCAGATTTTTCAAATTGTTAGGTTGCCGAGTGGTAAGCGTAGATTCCCAATCCGCATCGGGAACGGGGGCTATCGAGAACGTTCGTCTGGCCGGAGTGGAGGCGTTTGCCTGCGACATCGAGCGAGAACCTCTCCCCATGGCCAGCGGATCTACTGATGTGGTGATCTTCAGCGACGTGATCGAGCACCTCCATCACTCGCCTAAGCCCGCGTTGGAAGAAATGATGCGTATCCTCCGGCCCGGCGGAGTCGTTCTTGCCAGCACACCCAATGCGGTCCGATTGACTGTGAGGCTGAAGTTGCTGGTGGGAGTCTCAAACTGGCCAAAGATATGGGACTATTTCGACCAGCCCGCGTCACACTTCGGCCACCATCATGAATACACCATCGAAGAATTTAAAGGGGTCTTTGAGCAGACGGGATTTCTCATCGACAAATTCTGTCTGGAAGAATCAAACAGCTTGACCGCTTCGCTCGCGGGACTAGGGGATCTGCAAACGGGTACTCGCTTGAATTCCGCGGAAGGAAAAGCAAAATTTTACCTGGCGCGGCGCGCTATTTGGGCTTGTGCCAAGATATTTCCGCGATTGCGCAGTACCATGACTCTCGTCGCCAGAAAACCGCTTCCCGGGCCGAAAGCTCCAGGGTTTTATGAACATCCTTGAGTGGCGGCCCATCACACAGCGTCGCGCCGTAGGAATGTGTGGTCGTGCCTATGCCTATGGATCAGATCGAATCCGTGAGACTCTAAGGCGCGAATCATTCTCTGCGTCCTCGCCTTGGGGATCTCCGGGAAGGAGTCGTGGAACTCGACGCAAATCTGCCTAATAGGGATGCGTTCCGCAAGGCAGCTTTCCAGCACTTCGTACTCGAAACCCTCAATGTCAATTTTCAACAAGTCGATGGAAGTGTGCTCATTCGTCTCCATCTCACGTGCAAGACTAGTGCAGGGTAGACTCCCGCTTCCCCCGGCTTTGAACCAGGTGCTATCGCCCGCCCCGCCCCCAATTGNNAGATAAGCCTACTGGCCTAAAGAGAAGGTGGTCATTATTCGCGAGGGCGATCGTACGTACAGCGACCGGAGAGGGATCGAATATGTGGATTTTGACTCCAAACCTTCGAATCAACTCCTGCTCGAAAGTGATGTCTTCGCCCACGCCGCCGCTGTAGATCACGGCATCGGGGCCCATGCCACGCGTTACGATCGTCCATTGCGACAAGGCCCCTATCNNACCGGCAATGGCTTCGAATACAGAGAATCAAAAGAATGTCTCAGCCGATTGCGAAACTGCTGCGGGAGTAGCCGCGAAACGATCCTCATCTACCAACCCCACTGCCACTGGTGTAAAATTAACCGGCCCGAGAGGATAAGCAACCTAAATCCATTCTTGTTTGCCGCGGCGCTCTTCCGGTTGGTATCCTCATGACGAAACCCTTCGCATGCTATCGCGCCGTAAAGCCGGCCGAAAATTGGAATGGTTCTAACGAAACGGTGACCCTATGCCCGTAACGGCCGCGAACTGGTCCGCGCGGCGACGCCCAAATCGGTTATGGCCTTCCCCCGCGGTATTCTATAACGACTTGGCCCTCGTGGTTCTCGCATCCTCGGCCATGTTCAATGTCAACCTTGTTGGCTCGCTGCCCGGGTGCGAATTAGTTGCTATCGCCCTGCTGCCTTTTCTGTTGTTGAGACACGGGCAGCGTGCCCTCCGGCGCGAATACCTCTGGTTTTATCTTCTTTTGGGGCTTTGGCTATTCGGCACCGTCGCCGGCGATACTTATCTGGGAAGCACGATGACCAGCAGGGTGAAGGGAGTTGCCAGGGTTATCTTCCTGGGATTGGACTTTACCACTCTAGCCATCCTGATCAACAGGAAGACGCGAGGGATGATCGCTTTTACGCTGGGCTTCGTTCCGGTCATGCTCTACATAGCCTTTCATTTCCGCGGAGATTTCCTGGTCGCGTGGAAGTTCGGATTAGGCTACGCCATTACCCTCCTGGCGTTGCTCGTTTCCTGCTATTACTATGCGCGGCGAAGGCACTGGATTTACATTTCCATCTTTCTTGGGATGGCTGCTCTCAACTTGATCTTTGCCGCCCGTTCGCAAATCGCGGTCGATCTGATCTCACTAGCGCTCGTTTTGCCGATCTTTACCCGGAAGAGCACCCTCCAAAGCGGAGCAGTCAAGACTAAAGAGACCCTCAGGGTTGTCGTTCTCCTCACGGTGGCGGCCGGAGCCGCATACGCGGCCAACCAAGCGATAAAGTTTGGGGCCAGCCACGGTTTCTTTGACGAGGGCATTCAGGATAAGTTTCAAACCCAAGAGCAAGGTAAGCTGGGTGTGCTTGTGGGCGGAAGACCAGAAACGCTTGTCGCGATTCAAGCAATCCGCGATAGTCCCATCATCGGTCATGGATCGTTCGCGGTTGACCCCAAATACGCTTTCCTGAAGCAGGATATTGAGTATGAAAATGGCTACGCCATTTCCGACAACCCGGACCCCGATGAAGATGCCGCTGGCATACCCGCACATTCGCACCTCACTCAGTCTTGGGTAGAATCGGGCCTATTTGGCGGCATCTTCTGGATCTATGTGCTATTTATCACCTCTCGCGGGATTCTCCTCCGAGCCGCCCGGGGCTCACCGATGACGCCGCTCTATTCTTTCCTGCTCGTGGGCTTCATCTGGGATATTCTTTACTCTCCGATGGGCAGCTTCGACCGGATCTGGGGAGCGTTTGCGATGCTCATCACTTACAATCTGTTTGCCGCCGCCAGGCTGGAGGATTGGTTGGCTCGCAGACCCGCGATCACAAATAGACGGGTGATCCACCCTAGAAACGCGATCAGACGTAGATACATAGCAAGACCCTACTCAAGTTAAGGGGGAGTTGTAGCATACGGTAGAGTTCCAACATCCGCGAAGGAGACCGGATTTCTGCGCCAGACCTGGGGTCGATGCAGTCAGCCTAAGTTATGCAATGAGGGGCCTATTGAAATGAACTCCGCGGGTAGCAGGGTTTTGTTTATTTCTGGCATTTGTGGCGTTGTGGTAATGTTGCTCGTCTATACCGCGCTCGTCGACCGTTTGGCTCCCTGGCAGGATGAGTTGTTTGTTGTTTCCGCTGGCTTGTCTATCGCCCGGTCGCAACCGCCGATCGAAAGCGTGATGGCGTTATATCCGCGGTCGGACTCTCCCATCAAATTTTACGGACCGGTTTCCTTTGAGGCGGAGGCGCTGTTGATCCGTATCTTCGGTTTGTCGATGGGGCCATGGAGGCTCGCCTGTTTCGCGGGTGTTGTTTTCAATTTCTTAATCGCAGTCGGCTTAGTCAGGCTTGGGGGGGGTGACCGGTGGGGCCAGTTGATCACAACTTTAAGCCTCGCCATTTCGGGGTTCACTGCCGCAATGCAGCCGGGCCGATGGGACTTCGTGACCTCAGGGCTATTTTTTAGCGGACTGCTCCTGTTGCTGCCTTGGATTGAGGCTCCTGGGAAAGGCCAACTTTGGAGGGTCCTGCTTGCGGGCACACTCATCGGCTTCTCGCTCGGCTCCACTCCAAGAGCTCTGACGCTTTGTTTAGCGGCGGCTATCTCAGCGTCGGTGGTAGTGCTTTTCTTTCCCAAGATCCGGAAAAGTCTTCTGCTGGGCGCTCTTGGCACGGGTGCACAGGCTGTGCTGGTCCAAAATCTTCTTCTCCTTCCGTGGGGTCTCAACTCATTCTCCTGGTATGCCTATGTCCGGAAATCCACGAAACAGGACGTCAATAACGCAACACCTATCACCGGCGTAGGCGGCTGGGGCGTAGATCTACACCACCATAAAACCTTGACTATCGTCTCTCTTTGTCTGGTCGCGGCTTCTCTATGCAGCGCCCTGCCGCGACTGAGGTCCGCGTCTACGGATGGCAAGCTTCTGTTTAGGGTCTTTCTGGCCCTCTTTGCCGCGGCCAATCTTGTTCTGATGCTGTTGCTGACCCGCGGCTCGCTTGGCCTGAGCGGCTTTTGGCTGACACCCGTGGTCGTTGCCCTGATGTGTTGGTTCGATTGGAGCTCTCTCGCGGCGACTAAGCTGGGCGCGCTGGCGGCGGCCTTTGTTGGTGTTGCTTTGCTAATCCTCATGTTTCAAGCGGCGCGACAAGTCATCGCAACCTCGCTAACGTGGAGCCGCAGGAGCAACGCCGATCTCACAGCATTTGTCCGGCGGAGTGCNNGATACCTTTACCCGGTTGAGATGGCCGGAAGGACGTATCTCTACCTCCATGAGCAGGAGAGGCAAGTCCTACCATGGTTGCCAGCCAATCCCCATCTCGACGCCGCAATTCCGGTCACCGAGGAGCTCGATGAACAGATATGCGCTCAACCTGCGTACCTGATGTGGCCTGTACCTGATCCGCTGCGTCAGCCTTTTGAGGAGCCCATGCCGGAGACGCTTCGAGCCCGTCTTGGCCCGAAAGTTGCAGAGCTTCGTCAGCCGCCTCTGCCTAGTTGGAAGGAGAGTCTTTTGGGGAAACTCGGACAGGTCGGAGGCAAATATGGCCTCCCAGACGTTGCGATCTTTCAAATGAGGAGCCCGACACCTTGTGGCAAAGGGTAATGCGCGCTTCTCAACGCTAATCTTGGGTGGCCAATGCGGCCAGTTACTATAACTATCGGGTAGCTGTTCTTAGGCGATCGAGCGCTGACATCGGAGAAATCCATTAGCTGCCGCGAGAGCTAAATAAGAGTTACGCTCTCGCTTACCGCGATGGGCTAGAGAACCAGCCGCACGATTGACATGAAGGCGTTTGCAGTGGAAGGCACCGAACCATTGTTTCCAGGAGACAGTTCCCCCGCGGTTGTGCCGTGCCCGGTTTGCAGCGGGTCCGAGGCCGAGCTTTATCTCGCCGGCGATGATAGAGAAATTAGTCTCGAATCGGTGGGATCATCGCGCACCTTGCTCTCACATGGCCGGGTCCTACGCTGCACTTCATGCGGTTTGGCTTATCGATCATTCCGTCCGACTAACGGTCAGCTATCCCGCTTGTACCGAGCGGCCGACGACAGGACATACGAGGCGGAGATGCCAAACCGTCTTCGAACCGCGCGGCGACACCGGCGGATCATTGAGAAGCACGTGCTTGGCAGTGGCTCACTCCTCGATGTGGGCTGTGCGTCAGGCGCATTTATGCGCTTGATGTGGGAGTCCGGGTGGAGTGTCACCGGCGTGGAACCATCGGAGGGACAATTCCGGCGGGCAACCGAGACGTTGGGCGGCAGCGCAGATATTCAGCAATGCGTGCTCCAGGAGGCTTCGTTAAAAGGTGACTTCGACCTGGTGACAATGTGGGACGTCCTTGAGCACGTTACGCACCCACCTGAATTTCTAACTCTAGCCGCTGCACAACTGAGGCAGGGAGGGTACCTAGTGTTGAACGTCCCGCGGATCGACAGCCCAGCGGCTCGGTTGCTGGGACCTCATTGGCCTGTTCTCCTGGCGGAGCACCTCTGCTATTTCACCGTACCAAGCCTCCGTCTCTGTGGTGAGGCGGCCGGGTTGAGATTAATCCAGACAGGCCAGAGGCCGGCCGCATTCTCCCTCGGGTACATTTTCTTTCGGGCCAGCCAGCACCAGATTCTTGGGAGCGCGTTCGCCAGCCGCCTAATGGCTGCGATCGGAGTTTCGAGGTGGTCAATTCCGGTCTGGATAGGTGAGGTTTATGCGGTGTTTCGGAAAGAGTGACTAGCCGAAAAACTTCGGTTTGGAAACATTGGGAGGGAGTCAACACCGTTAACTGTCAGCCAAGTGTTTTTCTAACAAGCACTTGGGACTTTCTACTTCTGCCATTAAGGTGGTCAACGCGTTCCGAAAGGTAAAGCAGGACCATCTTGCTTCCGCGGCATCGTTCCCTCTCATGTAGACTCGCCTTGTAACCGTTGCCAAGACGAAGAACGGTGAGGGGACGAGACGCAAGGCTGTTGTAGAAGGCTTAGCCCGAAATTTCCCTAGTCCCTTGACTTATTATTACCCGAACGCGATCGAGAACCCTATGGCTAACAAGCAACCGGGACCCGGTGGACCCTATCAAAGAGGACCTGCCCCTCCGGAACTCGGAGGAATCTCCTTAGTTTTCCCCGTTTACAACGAGTCCTTTATCATCGAGCAGACCCTGCGGAATTACATCTCCGAGCTAGAGGGGCGCGTTGAGGACCTGGAGGTAGTGGTAGCTGAAGACGGTAGTACAGACGACACCAAGGTAGTTCTGGAGCGTCTGGCACGGGAGCTTCCGATTCAGCTCTTCATGAGCGATGAGCGGAAGGGCTACCAGCGGGCCGTGATCGACGCAATCAGCCACGCCACCAAGCCCTGGGTCTTTGTCGTTGACTCCGACTACCAGTTTGCAGCAATTGATTTTTGGGCACTGGAGCCTCACCGTCGTACCCACGATGTGATTCTAGGTGTCAAATCGCCTCGTAAGGACCCCAGATATCGCGTGTTTCTTTCGTGGGGCTATAACAAGCTCATGAGAGCTTGCTTTCGCGTGCCCTACGACGACATGGACACGGGCTTTCGTTTGTTCCGAAGAGAGATTGTGGAAGAGATCGCCCCCAAGATTCGGCACATGTCGTTCTTCACGGCCGAGTTTGTTATTCGCGCCCATTATGCGGGTTATCGCATCAAGCAGATTCCAGTGAGGCACTATGCGCGAAAAATTGGCAGCACCAACATATTCTACGTTTCGAAACTGTTTTTCATCTGCTTCGAGCAGTTTGCTGGGATGCTCCGGATGAGACAGGAGTTTCGGGAACAGGGTCTGGAGAATCCGAGCGGGGTTAGAAAGAGGGCGGCAAAGCGTGAGGCGCGGGCGCGGACTTAGTGAGGGAGCGGCTCGTAGAAGAGCGACCATGCTCGTATTTCCATAAATTCGGTCAGATATCGCAATCTTCAGTTGAGCAGGGATCAGTCTTAAACGGGACCAATGAGTTCCCTCTGATTTCCGTCGAGTTAAGCCGACCCTAAGCTTCTCCGACTGCGTTAGCTTTGATGGACCCCGCGTTGTCCGCGTTAACATTCACCGGCGTCGAAGTTTACGAGATACAAGTTAGAATCCGTACAAGCACCGTGCGGCCGCCGTCGCGCAATTTCTGTAGTAGCCACCCCTCAGGGGCGGACCTACTGGTCTCTTTCGTCGATGAAATCGAAAAGTGCTTGGGAAATCGGAACGCGTTGGCCGCGGAACAGTGTCATTCCGTGGTTAATACTTTCGGCTTTCGTCGTATTCTGGTTCAGCTTTTTCACCCTCACGTCTCCACAGCCGGCCGGCGCCGATGTCTTTGTTTTTCGCGAGGCGGGTTGCAACTGGGCACAGGGACGCGGTCTGGTGGCTGCATCCGTTCCTCATGCGACCACGGTTAGACCAATGCTGTTTGCCAGCTACACGCCCGGAGCACTTCTGCTCTTTGGGCTTGCCGCTTCGCTCTTCGGCTGCACCGGCTCGGTTGACACCTTCTACAACCTGGCGCTCGCGGCAGCGGCTATCTTCCTGCTCTATCGCTGCTTCAGCCTGGGAGTCACGAGTAGCTGGCAGCAAGTGTGCGCCGCCTTGCTGCTCGGAGCTGTGCTGCCCACCGGGATGGTCGCGTTCGATTCCGATCGGCCGGAGATGCCGGCGCTCTGCCTGCTGGTCGCACTTCTGCTCCTGTGGCGCCAGACAACATCGGTGGCCGGCAGATCTTTGCTCTTCGCTTGCGTGGGCTTCGTCTTCCTCATCCATCCATTCGCCGGAATCGTCGGCTGGTTGTTGCTCGTGTTCCTGCTCCTGTTCAGTGAGCACACAGCGGATCCTCACGCCTGGACCAAACGACTGCAGGTGATCATCGCAGGTACCGCGCTCTATGCTCTGGTCGTGGCCGCTTGGGCGCTATCCATGTGGCAGCAGGACCATACCGCCCTGCATCGCTTTCTAGAGCATGCCGTGGGCCAGGGTACGGGAGCGGGAGTTGTTCTGCATGGCCCGAAGGCAGGAAATTCTCAGTCCAGGCCAGAAGCGCACAACGGATATGCCGTTGCCTTCCGCGAACTCTTCAACCCGGCCTTTCCGGCAGCAGCCGCCCTCGCCATCAGCCTGCTCGTCTCCGCGCTCGTCGTCGCGGCTCACACCTTCCGCCAGCCTGACCGGCCGCGTCGCGTGGCCGAGTGTGCAATCCTGCTGTCCGTATTGCTGATTTTCCCCTTCGCCGTCTTCCCTGCACAGGCAAACTACTTCGGACTGTCTCGCGCGCTTCTATTCGCAGTGCTCTTGATCGGGGGATTTCCGCTGGCCAGCGCGTTGCGGGGATCCATGGCGCCGCTCTATCTCATCCTGGTCGCCTTTATCTCCACTGCCCCCTGGGTCGGATTGGAGATGTTGCAAAACATCGAGGCCCGGACGTCCTACTACCGGGAGCAGGTACAGGCCACGCGCTCGCTCGCTTACTTTGACCAGCGCGGCATACATAACCCTGCGCTGCTCGTGGATTCCGCGCACTACTTCGTCTATAAGCCGTATACCCCCAATCTCTACAATCGAAGCTACCTGGAACAGGGTGATGCGACAGATCGTTTCCAGGGCCTGATTCTTTGTTACTCCTCGTCACGTGCATTCTCGCGAGCGCAACTTCCCTGGGACTCCACGCTCGAGCGCAGCAACTGGCGCCTCATCGACGGTGGCGAAGACGCTCTACGCGTCAGGCTATTTGGCCGCCCCATCATGAGGCGCAACTGGACCTGGATGTGCGATGTCTACGCCAGGCAGCCGTAGACGAGTGCGGCTTTTCCGTCAAGAAGGCTGCACTCGACCGCCCTGGGAAAGGATATGCGACAGGAGAAATATATTAGTCGCCCTTAGTCAGGGTGACTAAGTACAGGTCAGAGTCCACGTAAGGTACCTGGTAAGTACCGAGCCATGTGAGCCGAGCGCCATCGACATCCAGTTTCTGCAGAAGCCACTCTTCGGGGGCATCATACGTGCCCAGGACCAAAAACTGGTGATGCTGATGAATAAAATCCGCGTAGGAAGCCACCTTGGCGGAGATTGGGAAGTAAGGCTTCATCCCATCGGCGAACCCCCGATCCTCGAAGAGGTTCGTATGCGTATACTCCATGGCCACGGAGCGGTCTTTCAGAAAATAGAGGCGCGACAAGATGTCCGGTTTTTCGTGATGGTTCATCTCAAAGAAGGTGACGCCGCTGGCAGCAACTAACGGTAAGTCACGCCGGATCGGAGCCAGGACGGAGGCGTCTTGCAGAGAAGGTTTCGATACAACCAGCCAGACGTCAGCCTGAACACAGAAGACCAGGAGAACGGCTGCCGCGGTATAGCCGGCAAGGCGATTACCGCCCAGGCGAAGGCCCAGCAGGATGGTGATGCCGATATACATGACGGCTTCGGTTGTGATTGCGTAACGATCCCAAAAAGCTCCATGGCTCCGCATCAGCAAAATGTTCAACAGGATAGGGTTCAGCAGGACGCAGCCAAGGAGAACCAGCTCTTCACGGCGCCAGCCAGGTGCTGATGTGACGCGGGACTTCTCTTGCGGCACCAATAGCGCCGCAAAGACCGCAAGGAACAGAGCTACGCCGATCACATCAATGGCGTCGTAGTAAAAATGAGGGATCCTGCTCCAGGAAGCCTCGAACAAGGACGGGAAGTAAATGGCCGCATAGCCCCTGAAGAGGGGAATGTAGAAGGCGATGGAGATTGTGGGAAGTAGAAGCGCGGTCCAGAGTGCAAAATCCGGTTTGCGCGTGCGCCGAAATCGGACCGCCTCCGCGGCGAGGAAAGGAAGCAGGGAGAGTGGGGTCAAGACGTGTGCGCTAAGCATCCCTAAGTTCGCGATAGCGGCGCCCCACAATGCGAGATCGCGCTTTTCTGCGGACGTTGCGACATCCCAGCAAAGCAGCAATATCGAAAAGAACATCATGTGNNCAATATCGAAAAGAACATCATCAAGAGGGCATAGGGCCTGGCCTCCGTGGCGTACGGGAACGTTTCCCCCATCCACAGGATGAGCACCGCGGCGGCCGCGTAGGCGATTCCAACTTTGCGCCGGACGTAAAAGAAGAGGGCCAAGCTGCCAGCGTAGAATTCCAACATTGAGGGGAAACGCAGCCCAAGTTTGCTTTCTCCAAAAAGCTTCATGGAGATGCGGCTGAGCACATACCCCGCGGGAAGTTGGAAATCAAACCGGCGGATGAGCATCCACATCTGCGGTATCGATTTTGCCTTGGCGATGTCGAAGGTAAACAATTCATCGAACCAGACAAATCGCCAATTGGCCACCCAGACTGCCGCCACATATAGGACAGTCAGGGCTGCGAGCACACCCCAAAGCTCGTAACTCGATTCCAATGGTGATCGCGCCTCGGGCGTCTGCTCAATCGAACGCGTAGAGATTGGGGAGGAAACCATTGCAGCAGATCCCTCAATTTGATCTGGTCACTGGGGAAGATCCAGGTGAGTGCAGATTAGCATCGCTTGCCATCCGAATCGATAGGAATTCCGCCGCGATGGATCGTAGGGAGCCCCTTCAGAGAGCGAGGAAATGAAATAAATGAGCGGTAATCCTCTAGGCACTTGCCTCCCGTTCGTGTCGCAAGCACGCACATCGTCGTGTAAACTCCATACGTATGGCTGGCAGGCCCCCCGGTGTACAGGTGCAGGCAGAAGCAGCAGGTCTAATCCAACGAGCCAAGCTGCGCTTACTGGAAATGCACTATCAGAGTAAAGTTGGACACATCGGTGGCAACCTCAGCGCGCTTGATATCCTAATGAGCCTTTATCACTTCAGGCTGGGACCCGATGACAAGTTTGTGCTGGCCAAAGGACATTCAGCGGGAGCGCTGTATGTGACGCTATGGACCGTGGGGGTCTTGAGCGACGAAGATCTGCGCCACTTCCATGGCGAGGGAACCCGGCTCAGCGGCCACCCGCCCTTACAGGGTATTCCGGAGATCATCTTCGCCACCGGAAGCTTAGGCCACGGCCTTAGTCTCGCCGCGGGCTTGGCGTTGGGTAAGAGGCTGCGTGGGGAAGGCGGCAGGGTTTTTTGCCTGACATCGGATGGAGAATGGAACGAGGGCTCCTGCTGGGAAGCGCTCATCTTTCTAGCCCACCAGAAACTCGATAACCTCACCTTCCTTGTGGATTTGAACGGCATGCAGGGCTTTGGGTCGACCCGGCAGGTGGCCAACCTCGACCCGCTTGCAGACAAGTTTCGTGCCTTTGGCGTAAAGACCGTCGAAGTTGACGGTCACGATGTAAACAGCATCTGCTCTGCCCTCGAGTCCAGTGACGGGCCGCTGGCGATCGTGGCCGATACCACGAAAGGTTGCGGTGTGTCCTTCATGGAAAACCAAATGGCCTGGCACTACCTTCCGATGAGTGAAGAGCAGTATCAGCAGGCTGTGCGGGAGGTGACAGAATGCGGCAAGCTTTCTGTAACGGCCTAGTGCAGCAGGCTCTTCTGCCGGAATTTGTTTTCCTAACCGGGGATCTCGGTTTCAAAGTCCTGGAGCCGCTGCGGGATGCCCTGGGCCCGCGCTTCATTAATGCCGGTGTCTCGGAGCAGAACATGGTCTCTGTGTCAGCCGGCCTGGCGCGATCCGGACTGCGGCCGTGGGCCTATAGCATCGCACCCTTCCTCTACGCCCGTCCCTTTGAGCAAATTCGCAACGATGTCTGTTTCCATAATCTTCCCGTCATTCTGGTCGGCAACGGAGGCGGATACGGATACGGCGTGATGGGCAGCTCGCATCATGCTCTGGAGGACTATGGCTGCCTGCTCACGTTACCGCATATGCGCGCGTTCGTTCCGGCTTTCGATTCAGATGTAAGCACTATGATTCCGGCGCTGATGCAGTGCGATGGGCCCGTTTACCTGCGGCTGGGGTTGTCGGAAGAGCCCAAAGGTTGGCCTATCCCTGAGTATGCTCCGTGGCGCAGGCTCCTTCGCGGCAATGGGTCAGTCCTGGCCGGGGTCGGGCCGTTACTGGGTGGTATGCTGCCCGCATTGCAGCAATTGGGAGAAGACGTACGCCCCGAGGTATGGCTCGTAACCGAGCTGCCGATCGCTGACGTGCCAGAGGAATTTATTGCCAGCGTCCGCCGCACTCGCCGGCTGTTCGTCGTCGAAGAGCACACCGCACATGGAGGTTTTGGTCAGATGCTGGCCCATCACCTGGCAGCCGCCGGCGTCTCTCTCGATTCCTTCATTCACAAACATGCGCTGGGTTACGTCTCCGGTTTGTACGGGTCGCAGAAGTTCCATCGTGCGGAATGCGGTCTGGATCCGGCCTCCATTGTGGCTGCGGTCTCGGTGCAATGAGTCCACTAGACGGCGACCCGCTAAAGGCGAACGAGGCTAGCTCCACCAGCATCCGCCAACTCCAGGGCCCGATTCTCGTGCTCGGGGCGAGCGGCTTCATCGGCGCCAACCTCTTGCGCATGTTGCTGGAACACCGCGAGGATGTTTATGGCACAGCAACGCGGCTGCCCGCTTGGCGGCTCGAGGGCTTACCGCGGGACCACGTGCTGGTAACCGACCTGCTGATCGACTCCAACCTGGACGCGCTCCTCGAAGACGTCAAACCTCGAACCATCTTTGACTGCATTGCTTACGGCGCTTACTCCTTCGAGACGGACAGGGAGCTGATCTATCGCACCAACTTCAATTTGATCTCCAGATTGCTGAGCCGGCTCGATCCGCGCAGTCTTTCCTGTTATGTGCATGCCGGCAGTTCCTCGGAATATGGAGACAATGCCTCCGGCCCGCGGGAGGATGCAGCGCCGGCACCGAATAGCCATTACTCCGTTTCTAAGGTGGCTGCTGCCAGCCTGATTCATTACTTCGGCAAGAAGAAGGGATTGCCCTGCGCTAACCTTCGTTTGTATTCCGCCTATGGACCGCTGGAGGACTCTTCACGGTTAATTCCCAATATCGTGCACTTTGGGGCTTCCGGCGGATACCCGGAGCTGGTCGACCCGAGGGTCTCGCGCGACTTTGTCTATGTCGACGACGTCGCGCAAGCCTTCATCGATGTAGGCCTCAAGCTGCGCGAGGACGATTACGGCGAATCCTTCAATGTAGGCACGGGACGCAAGACAACAATTGGAGACATCGTCAGCGTCTCGCAGCGCCTCTTTGACATCCGCCAGGATCCGGTCTTCACCATGCCCAATCGAGAGTGGGACCTGACCGACTGGTTTTCCGACATCAACAGAGTCCGGGAGCGGTTTGGATGGGCACCCAGAGTCGGCCTCGAAGAAGGCCTGGAGCGCACCGCCGTGTGGTACCGGTCGCTGCCGGACAAGACCGTATACCTGCATTCGTCGAAGCGCTTCGGTCTCGATACCAAGCATAGTGTGTCTGCGATCGTCGCCTGCTACAAGGACGGCCAGGC
>PLZN01000249.1 GCA_003152195.1 Acidobacteriaceae bacterium | reverse complement strand
CATCTCCGTATTATCGTCACCATCGAGAAGCAGCTTGTTTGCGCTATCGCGAGCGCCGTTGGCTTCGATGGTCGTGCCTCCGGGACGCAATTCGTCTGGCCGGATTCCCGAGCCGATGGTACCGGTAGGGGCATAGTTCAGTCCGGTAACACCCGGGGCAATCACGGCGAGCTGGGTAAGATTTCGTCCGTTGAGGGGCAATTGCTGAACAGCCGTTGTCCCAATCACCTGGCCTACTGAGGCGCTCTCGCTCTGAAGAACCGGAATCGCATCTGTAACTTCCACCGATTGAGTTACAGAGCCAACCTCCATCACAACATCCAGACGTGCTGTCTGGCCAACCTGCACAACGAAGCCCTTGTTGATGTGTTTGGAGAAGCCGTCCTTTTCAGCCTCGACGGTATAGCTACCAGGCTGCAGGTTGCTCGCTGTGTATTCCCCGGCGCTGTCCGTCTGCAAAGTTTTGGTTTCATTTGTGCTCTCTTGGGTGATGCGCACCGTGGCGTCGGGAACGACCGCACCGTTCTTGTCTGTGAGGGCGCCCGTGATTGTGGCGCGCTCAACTTGTGCGGAACATACCAGGCTAAGGAGCAAAGCCGAGAAAAGTATGCCCAGGCAGCGAAACATTCCCGCTGCGCTGGCTGACAAGATAGACGACCTGGTCTCAAAGCGCTCCATCACGATGCCCTCTCATAATTCGCCGCAGCCAGACTCACAGATCGGAGCCGCTGGTTAGTTTTTGCGTGCTCCACCATACCGCACCGGAGCCATGCATTGTCAATCCGGTTTCGATGCCTCGAAGGTCCGTATAGTTCCCCGTGGAACTCCAGACCAAGAAGAACCGCTATAGGTCCGGTCTTAACTAAGTTGCTGCTTGCAGTCACGGAAAATGGCTTGACAATGATTCGCGGAACGGTGAGAGTTCTTCCGCCGTCAAAGATTGCCGGGAAGATTGAGAAGAGGCGACCAGAATAACTGTGACTGACAAACTTCTGACCGCTTTACTGGTAGTGCCGCTGGTTGCGTCGGCTGCACAGAGCGCGGCGCCATCGAATTCCGCTGCCCCGCTCGCACAGCGTATTGCTCGCGCTGATCCATCAAAATATCAACGCCTCAGTGATCTGCACGATGGTGCGGGTTCAATGGACTTCAAAGTCATGCTCGGCGTGGACGCATTAGACACCAATCTAATTTTCTTCCATCGCGGCGTCCTTTTGCCAAAGAGCAGTATCGGCCAACACTTTCACAATAAGTGTGAGGAGATGTTCGTCATTCTCGACGGCGAGGCCGAGTTTACGATCGACGGACGTACATCCGTACTCAAGGGACCCGCAGGTGTACCGGACCGTATTGGTCATGCTCATGCCATCTACAACGCCACCGATAAGCCGGTGCAGTGGTTGAATATTAACGTTGGTTTGACCAAGACGTATGACGCATTTAATCTGCACGATCCGCGCGTCGGTGTTCCCCTGGATCCCATTCCTCAATTTGTCAGCATGCATCTGGATCGATCTCTCCTTAAACCGGTTAATCACATGAACGGAGGCACCGGTACCGTCCAATACCGGCGGGTGCTCGACCCCAGCGTCTTTTTCACCACCTGGTCTTATATCGATCACGTACTTATTCCGCCCGGAAGTTCGATCGGTCCCGTTACCACACAGGACATGAGCGAGGTCTACTATGTCATGGCCGGCGACGGCGATGCTACCGTCGGCTCGGAGACTGCTCCCATTCACACCGGAGACGCAATCCCCGTACGGCTCAACGAAAGCAAGTCCTTCACCAACTCGGGCCATGGCCCGCTCGAATTCATGGTCGTCGGCGTGGCCCGCGACATGGCCGCCAAAGAAGCGTTGATGGCTGCTCCGCGCGCCGGTGGAAACTAGCTGGGCAGGGGAGGAATGACAATGACCTTTCTGGAAAAAACTCTTAGACGCCGGTTGACTCTCCTGTTGTTCAGCCTTGGTATTGGACTTGCCGCCTGCACGGGTGTGCCTAAGACATCGGCCGCCGACCGCGGGCTTCAGATCTACTTCATCGACGTTGAGGGTGGCCAATCCACGCTTTTCGTCACACCTACTGGTCAGTCGCTAATGATCGATACCGGTTGGCCGTCATACGAGGAAGCTGGCTGGCCTCGAAATAATACCGGCGAGGACGCGGATCGAATCGTAGCGACGGCGAAACGCGCCGGACTGACCAAAATTGACTACGTGCTGTTGACGCACTACCACTTTGACCATAGCGGCGGGGTCGCGCAATTGGTCGAAAAGATCCCAGTAGGAACCTTCGTGGACCACGGGCCCAATACTGAGAGCAAGCCAGGCGGGGCCACCGAAAAGGTTTGGGAGGCCTACCAGCGAGTCTTGGGGACGGGGAAATACAAACACATCGGTGCTCATCCGGGAGATGTTCTACCCATCTCCGGCATGAAGGTCACAGTTATCAGCAGCGATGGCAACGTGATCGACCATCCTTTGCCGCAAGGCGGTGAAACCAACGAATACTGCAAAGTTCCGGAAACAAAGCCCGTGGACCGCAGCGAGAACTCCCGATCGTTGGGCGTCTTGATCGACTTTGGCAAGCTCAGAATCCTCGATCTGGGAGACCTCACCTGGGACAAGGAAATGCAGATCATGTGTCCTCTGAACCGGCTGGGAAGAATCGACATCCTGGTTGTCTCGCACCATGGCATGATCCCAAGTTCCAGTCATGCCTTGGTCGACGCTATCCATCCCCGGGTGGCAATTATGGACAATGGAGCAACCAAGGGTGGCTCGCCGCAAGTGTTGGACACGGTTCGTCAGGCGCCTGGCCTCGAGACCTTGTGGCAGCTTCACTACTCGGAACCAGGCGGTGCGGAGCACAACACAGCCGCCGAATACATCGCGAATATCCAAAGTCCGGAAAAGGGTACAGACCAGGCGAACTACCTTTTGGTGACTGGGAGCCCAAACGGCAGCTTCACCGTCTTTAACTCGCGAACCTCATCGACCAAGGCCTACGCAGCCCACTAGGCGGGTTGCTCACTATCCGTGCGGCCCGGAGCTACGATATCCCACCCCTCCAATCAGCGCGACGACCCCACCAGGATACTTGCACGTACAGTGTCAGCCCACTTCTTCGCAGGCGCGTTGGAGCATCTGGCGCATGGCGCAGACCATGTATGCATTCGCGATGCGATGATTGGTGTCGCCCACGACTCCGGGATAGTGGTCGGGAATCAGTGAGGCTGTGCTGCGCACTTCGCGCAGCGCCTTCATGAGAAGGTACATGTCCTGATAGCCGTCGTCCTGGAAGGTCTCATGAAATCGTGGGAGAGGCGAACTGACGTTGCGAAAATGGACGGTGAAGATCTTGCCCCGGCTGCCGAAGTCCTTGATCATGGAGACCGCATCCTTGCCCATGGTGTCGCCTCCTTCTAACCAGGTGCCGAGGCATAGACAGAGGCCCCAGTTCTCGCTGCCTCCCGAAACCACATCCTCGGCATGTTTGTAGCCGGCATAGTTGATGAAGACCTTGGCCACTCCATTCATTGGGGAAATGGGGGGATCATCCGGGTGGTGAGCGAGCTTGATGTTCGCTTTCTCGGCGACGGGTAGAACAGCTTTAAGGAAGTAGGCATAGTTCGCCCAGATATCCTCGGCGGAGTAGTCCAGATCAAACATCCTTTCTTCTACCTTCTGCCGAAAGTCAAGCACGCTGAACTCCCGCGCCGTGTAGCCCCGCGGTGTCGTGATCATGTTGGTCGTATAGGTATTTCCAGGATGGAAATCGATGTGTGAAGTCCGGATGCCTAACCGGCCGCAGTCGGTAAGAAAAGTATTGAACTTTTCGATATCCTCGTCTCTGCCCGGTTGACCAAGCTGAATTCTCTGTGTGCGGTAGCCCTCCATCAGGGCGCAGTCAATCTTAAGGCCGTACTGGGC
>PLZN01000068.1:5581-32148 GCA_003152195.1 Acidobacteriaceae bacterium | reverse complement strand
TGCTGGCATTCGGCATTGGGGCGACCACCGCAATCTTCTCCATCGTTGAAGGCGTTCTGCTGCGGCCGTTACCGTTTCCGCATCCTGACCGCATGGTGGTGCTGGCGGATCACCTTCAAGGAGCGGACGTAGGTGGCAATGGCGAGGCGGGAGTCACCGTGCCGGATATTCGCGCATATACGCGAGATACGAATTCCTTTGCCGCTCTGGGCGGATATGGATTCGCGGCCTATGAACTTTCCGGCGCCGGTGAGCCAGTTCAAGTGAACGCCTCGCGCTTGACCGCTGGAGTGTTTTCAGCGCTCGCCGTTGCGCCGCAGCATGGCCGCGTGTTCACCGCAGAGGAAGCCGAACACAACCAGCAAGTCGCAGTTCTGAGCTACGCGATATGGCAAGACCGCTTCCATGGAGACAAGCAGATTCTGGGCACTAAGATCCTGCTGGATCGCAAGCCCTATCTCATCATCGGAGTGATGCCGCGGAACTTCGAATTTCCGCTGATCGCGGGGCAACTGAATCGCACCGCGTTGTGGGTTCCGATGAGCTTTACGGCACAAGAACTCTCAACCCCGAATGCGTCGAACTGGAGCTATCAGATGGTGGGCCGTCTGAAGCCGGGCATCTCTCTTTCGCAGGCGCAGAGCGACGCGGAGCGAGTGGCGCAGGAGATCATGCGCAACTATCCGGCGGATATGGCGAGCCTGCGTATCGGCTCCGTGGTACGGCCACTGCAAGAGGAAACGGTGGAGCAGTCGCGTCCGCTGTTGCGGACTCTCTCCATGGCTGCGGCGGTGGTGCTGCTGATCGCCTGCGTCAACATGGCAGGGCTCAGATGCATACCCCGTGGCTGACGATTGTGGGAGAGGTGGCAGACGTCAAGCTGAGCTCTCCGGACGACCCCACGAAGGAGCAGTATTTCGGTCCGGTGGACCAGTCGGAAGAGGCGATCGGCTCGCTCGCCTCTCCCGGCGATCTGAATGGCAATGGCGGCTACATTGTGTTGCGCTCGGCGTCCCCGCCGGAACAGATGGAAAACGCTCTTCGCGCTACCGTGCGATCGATCGATCCGCAACTGCCGCTGACCCAGGTGCGGACGATGGAGCAGGCCGTCTCTGAGAGCGAAGCGCCTCGCCGGTTCAATACTGTCCTGATCAGCAGCTTTGCCTTTGCTGCGGTGTTGCTGGCGGTGCTTGGCATCTACAGCGTCATCGCCTTCTCGGTTGCCTCGCGGGTGCAGGAGATGGCCATCCGCATGGCGCTCGGTTCGCAGCGTTTCGGACTTATGCCTGGTGCTCTGGGGCGATGCCGGCTGCGGTCTCCGTCCTGGAGCGCGGCGTGCGATGGGATCTGCCGAGCAAGCGTATAAGTTCGGTGAGGAACTCCGCAATTCTCGGCCTTCTGAACGCCTTGAGCCACCATACTTATCAGGCGCATCCGGAATGCAACCTAACCTGAGGCAATAGGTATCCTGTCGGTATTGCCCACGATCTGCTCGCCAAGCTTGGTGGCCGAGTAGTATCCTCGCACACGGAATATCTACCTAAGGAATGCTCTTCAATCGACGAGTGAAGAAGAGCTGTATGCTCTTGGTGTGAAAGCGGCGGTTGAGGAATAACAATTTCGAGAGCTCCTCCAAGAGAAGTTCTTGAGGTGCGGTCGAACACCGCCCGAGAATTATCATGCCGAGAAAATATGTGCGCTGGCTAGCCGGGATTGCGTTGCCGCTGCTGGCAGCCACTTTTGTCGCTGCCCAGTATTATGTCCCCGACTATACGTTTAAAGGTTCAACCCTTACCGGATGGCATGTTCTCGGCCAAGCTGATTGGCACGCTGAGAGCGGAGAGCTCGTCGGCAGGCCCATGCCCGGCGGCAGCGGCGGCTGGCTGGTACTTGATAAGTCCTATCAGGACCTTGAGTTCTCCGCTTCCTTCCGCTGCACCGGCGGCTGCAAGACGGGAGTTTTGCTGCGCGCCGAAAAGACGCCTGAGGGCATGAAGGGGTTCTTTGTTTCACTGAATCAGGACGACCTGGAATCCTACCGTGTGACCCTCGATGCACAGGGAGTAGAGACGCATCGCGAACCATTGGTCCCCGCCGCGATACTATCGCGCACTGCAGTTCCTCCCGGCTCCTACGGTCTGCACGGCATAGCTGCGCTCCCACCACCGAGTCGCGTTATGCCACGACAGCAATTTCACCTGAACCCGGAGAGCTGGAATACGCTTCAGGTAACCGTTGACGCCGATATCCTCCGCGCGCTGGTCAACTCCAACGGCTTCACCATTCCGGCCGCCACCGAAGATCACGGCGCCGGTTTTGGGCCTATTGCGATTTACGTTGGTGGCGCCGGAGAAGTGCGCTTCAAGGACGTATCCTACAAGGACGTCTCGCCTAAGACCGAGCCGGTGGAGTATCTGTCGCCGAACTACAAGATACAGCGCATCAGCGATTTCAGCTACGCGTGGTCTGCCGCCGTCGCGGACATCAACCACGATGGCATCCTGGACATTGTCGCTGGTCCCTTCGTTTACTACGGCCCCACCTACACCACGCGGCGTGAAATTTACCTCTCGAAAACGTCCAGTCCGAGCTCAGAGTTCGCCGCGGACATGGTCAACTACGCTTACGATTTCACCGGCGACGGGTGGCCAGACGTCCTCTCCTCTGACACGCGAGCTATAAGCCTCTACGTGAACCCGAGGGGAGAGCCGCGCCGATGGAATTCCTATCCCGTGCTCCCGCAGATCGCATCTGAGATCGTCCTGGTCGAAGATATCGATGGTGACGGCAAGCCCGAAGTCATCTTCGCTAGCCAGGATGCGATCAACTACGCCAAGCCCGATCCGGCCGATCCCACCCAGCCCTGGATTGTACATCCGGTTTCGGCCGGCGTGCCGGTCAATTTTCACGGCCTCGGCGTTGGCGATATCAATGGGGACGGCCGTCCAGACATCATCGTGTCGTCCGGATGGTTTGAGCAGCCTGCGCAAGGAACAGAAGGCCCATGGAAACTACATCCGGCCGATTTTGGCCATGGTGGCGCGACGATGGCTGTCTATGACGTCAACGGGGACGGACTCAATGATGTTGTTACCAGTCTCCATGCGCACGGTTTTGGGCTGGCGTGGTACGAGCAGAAGCGCGATCGTAGCGGCAACATCTCCTTCGTTCAGCACATGATCATGGACAACTTCGCAACCAATAACGCTGGCGGCGCCACATTCACGGAGCTTCATGGCGCAACATATGCCGATTTGGATGGCGATGGTATTCCAGACTTCGTTACCGGCAAGCGTTACTTTTCGCATCTTGAAAGCACTACCGATCCCGATCCATGGGGGGCCGCGGTGCTTTACGTCTATCACACCGTGCGCGATAAGACCGCGCCAGGCGAGGCGAGATTTGTACCAGAACTCATTCACAACCGTTCCGGTGTTGGTTCAACGGTCACCGTCGCGGATCTCAATGGTGACGGTGCGATGGACATCATCACCTCCACGATGAAGGGCACCTTTATCTTCTGGGGCAAGCCGCACGCAAAGAGAGCCGTCGAAGTGAAAACACCGCCAGCGAAAAACTAGTCATTAGTGCAATCGACATCCAAGCGGATGAAGGCCGCAATGCTCGTGGAGGAAAGTCTTGAATCATTTCGGGAGATCTAAACGGGACCCATCCAAGCTCCGTCGAGTTTTGGGTACTACTGTATTTATTGGTGTCGTCGCGGTGTTCTCAGGCAGGCTTTCCGCTTCAGACCGTTTGATCGATGACGCAAACTGGCCAGCCTACCAGGGAGGAGAGGATAGTCCCCAATACTCACCTCTCAAGCAGATAGATAAGACCAATGTCAAACAACTGGAATTGGCATGGTTTTATCCCGTCAATGCAAAAGGCTTGTTTGGCTTCAACCCCGTGATTGTCGACGGCGTGATGTATCTCCTCGGGAAAGACCATACGATCGTGGCCCTCAACGCCGCCACTGGCAGCCAAATCTGGAGTCATCCGGTTCAATCCTTTGTTACCAGCCGAGGCATAAATTACTGGGAAAGCAAAGACCGTTCGGACCGCAGGTTGATCTTTTCCGCGAACAACTACCTGCAGGAGATCGACGCGCGCACAGGGTTGACCATCCATTCTTTCGGGAGCGATGGCCGGGTTAATCTGCGGGAGGGCTTAGGGCGCGATCCGAATTCCTTTGTGACCATACAGTCCGGCACCCCCGGCCGCATCTTCGAAAACCTGATCATCCTGGGATCGTCCACCGGTGAGGAATATGGTTCGCCCCCCGGCGATATTCGAGCTTTTGACATACTCATGGGCAAGATGGCCTGGAGCTTTCATACCATCCCGCATCCGGGCGAATTCGGCTACGAGACCTGGCCGCCCGAAGCCTGGAAGTACGCCGGAGGTGTGAACGACTGGGGAGGAATGACGCTCGACGAGAAACGCGGGATTGTGTTTGTCCCCACCGGTTCTTCCACCTACGATTTCTATGGTGCCGATCGAACGGGCGCAGATCTTTTCGCAGATTGTCTGCTCGCTTTGGACGCACGCACGGGAAAGCGCTTATGGCACTTTCAGTTTGTGCATCACGACTTGTGGGATTACGACGCAGCGGCCGCCCCTAAACTGCTTACGGTAAGACACGACGGAAAGATGGTGGATGTAGTCGCTCAGGCCACCAAGCAAGGCTTCCTCTTCGTGTTCCATCGCGAGACGGGTGAACCGCTGTGGCCTATTGAAGAGCGTTCGGTCCCGCGATCAGAAATGCCGCAGGAGCACGCGTGGCCTACGCAACCCTTTCCTACCAAGCCACCGCCCTTCGCTCGCCAGGCCTTCACGGTGGCCGATGTGAATCCATTGGTGACAGACCCGGCGGATCTGGCACGGCTGAAGGAATGGGTTGGCGGCGCGCGCAATGAAGGTTTGTTCACGCCTCCTGGCCTTAAGGACACCATGGAAGTTCCCGGGAACAGCGGCGGAGCGAACTGGGGTGCTGCGGCGACAGACCCGGCAACGGGGATGATCTTTGTGCAATCGAAGGATGCGCCCTCGATGTTGAAGCTGATAGGCGAACGGCCGCGGTCTGTGTTCAGTGCTCCCCCTGCAGCACAAGGCCGCGACTTTTACCAAGATCATTGCCAGACTTGCCACGGAATTGACCGCAACGGACACGGCGGAGTGGCGCCGTCGCTGGTAGACGCACCACAGCGCCTGGGAGCCAGCGGCATCACGGCAACCGTCAGGTCTGGCCGCGGGGGAATGCCGCCTTTCCCGCAGTCAGGATTGAGCGATAAGGATCTGGCCGCGATCATTGCCTTTTTGAGCGACCCTGCGGCCGCGGATGTTCCGTTTCACGGCAAGCCGTCCGTGCCCGGTCCTGATTCACCAGGGGCCAAATACTGGAGCGCTTACGGAACGATCGATGCCGCCAATGGGCTGCCTGGTATCAGTCCACCCTGGTCTTCGTTAACGGCCTACGATTTGAACGAAGGCGTAATCAAGTGGAAAATTCCGCTTGGTACCGTTCCGTCGCTTGCAGCGAAGGGGATCAAGCCCACGGGAAGCTACTGGCCGCGCGGCGGTCCCGTGGCGACAGCTGGTGGTCTCATTTTCGTCGGAACCGGGTCAGACCTTACGCTGCACGCCTACGACAAGGACAACGGAAATATTCTATGGGAGCGGCAACTCGCTTCCGCGCCCGAAGGCATTCCCGCGGTGTACGAAGCGAATGGACGTGAATACGTGGTTTTTTGTACGCGTGACGGAGAAGCCTTAGACAATCTTCCCCCGAATCCGAACCAGGTGGTTCAAGCGGTGGGAAGCACGGAGCATCAAGGTTACTACGTGTTTGCGCTTCCGCAGGTTGACCAACTGAAACCGGCAAAGAAGAAATGAGATCGGCGCGCCTCGGACCGCACCAGGAGCCAAGCGTGTCAGGAATGCAACCTACCATGAGCTGAGGTATTGACAATTGGTAACCCTGTCCCCGTATTGCCCCAAGTAGCACCTCGACAGGAGCGTAAGGTGGAATGCACGGAGCCCCCATTCCATGACCCTGCTTCGACTCGTGCTGTTGACAGTTCTCCTCGCATTTCTCCATCTAAACTCTCAGGCCCAGGCGTCTTCGCCTGAAATGAACGCACAATTGCCGGCGCGGCACGATCCATCTCCGCATACGGTTCAGTTGGTCACCGTGGATAAGGACGTGCGGCTGGAAGTCCTCGATTGGGGCGGCTCAGGTCGCAATGTGGTGTTGTTGGCGGGTTTGGGAAATACGGCCCACATCTTCGACAACTTTGCTCCTAAGCTCAGGAATCACTTTCACGTCTACGGCATTACAAGGAGGGGCTTCGGTCAGTCTTCATCGCCCGCAACCGGTTACGACTCGCAACGGCTCGGAGACGATGTCGTTGCTGTGCTGGCATCGTTAGCGGCTTTCCTGATCTCCCGGACGCCGAGGATTCTATTTCCCCGCCAAGTTCCCCGCGTTGAGGCGAAACAGGTTCCCGTTCGTATCGATCACGGCTTCAGACCTTTCGCGTCAAGTATAGGTTGCAACAAGCGGCGTAGCCCTCGAGAATCAGTTCGTTCGCCGAATCAGGAAAAATGCCGCGCCGCCCTCATCACTCGATCGTTTTCCTCACGCACCTGCTGTGGGGTAGGATGGCTGATGTATTCGGAGGCGCCTGCATGGCAGAGCGGAGGAAGTATTATTACCAGGACTATACCTGGCAAGAGATGCGAGAAGTTGTTAAGCAACAGCCGGTGGTTGTATTGCCCATTGGCTCTGTCGAGGACCATGGACGGCACTTGCCGCTGGATGTAGATAACTTCCTCATTGGATCCATTTGCGAAGAAGCGGCCCGGCGCCTGGATGGACAGATGCTGCTCTTACCCCCCGTCCCTTACGGCTTCGAAGAACATCACATGGACTTCCCCGGCACCATCGACATTGCTATGGAACACCTGTTGCATTTTGTTCTCGACATCACTCGCAGCGTGGCGCACCACGGTTTCGCACGCATTCTTCTCGCTGACGGCCATGGCTCCAACATGCCCATTCTGGATCTAGTGGCGCGACGTACGGTCCTGGAGACAAAGGCGTTGTGTGGTGCCTTCATCTGGCCCAGCCTGGCGAGGGACGCGATCGAGCGGGTTCGGGAATCAGAGAGACCTGGAGGAATGGCCCATGCCTGCGAATTGGAGACTTCGTTGTACTTGTACCTCGATCCCGCACGCGTGCAGATGGATAAAGCTGACAAAGAGATTGGGATGCCACCGTCTCGTTTTGTCTGGATGGATTTGATGAGCGCTTCCCCGGTCCTTCTCATGGATCAATGGTCTCGCTTCAGCAAGAGTGGTGTAGTCGGAGACCCAACGCTGGCAACTCGGGAAAAGGGCGAGATAATTTTTGAGGCTGTGGTCGCAGCCCTTGTTGACTTGGTAAGAGAGTTCAAGACCTACGATCGCGCCCCTTCCCAGGACATGCACTGACCGCTCGCAGAGTAATCGTCGCCGGCTTCAATACCTCTAGGTAAGCATGGCTACCCTGGACGCCGGACTCTCAATCGAAAATGGCACAGATTTTTCGAGTTTCGCTCCGCAATCGGGTGTTGATTCTTGTCGCGATAGCCTCAGGTATCACCTATCTGGACAGAGTCTGTCTTTCTGCGGCCGCTCCCACAATCATGCGCGATTTGCGGCTGTCCAACATGCAGATGGGATATGCCTTTAGCGTGTTCGCTCTGGCCTATGGGATCTTTGAGATCCCGATGGGTTGGCTGGGCGACCGCCTGGGGCAGCGGAAGATGCTTACCCGCATAGTAGCCTGCTGGTCTGCCTTCACAGCGCTGACTGGAATGGCCGGTGGGTACCTGGGGCTCCTGGCTGTAAGATTCGCCTTCGGTGCAGCGGAAGCAGGCGCATTTCCTTCCATGGCTCGTGCTCTCGCTCGCTGGTTTCACACCGCCGATCGTGCGCGAGCCACCGGCACTATGTGGATGGGTACTCGGCTTGGGGCAGCGATGGGAATTCCATTGGCCACTCTGCTCATCGGATGGTTCGGCTGGCGATTCACCTTCGCCGTCTTCGGCGCTGTCGGTGGCTGCTGGTGTGTATTTTTTTGGCGCTGGTATCGGGACGACCCGGCCCGGCATCCGGCGATTGACGCCTCGGATCTCATTTACCTTCGCCAGAACGCAGATCTGTCGACCGCCCCCGGAACAGCCCGTACGCCGTGGAAGCGCATGTTCACGAGCGTAAATCTATGGTCGTTCTTCTGGATGTATTTCGCGACATCCTATGGATTCTGGTTCTTGCTGACTTGGCTACCGACGTACTTGATCCAGCAATATCGGATCTCGCCACAAAGGTCCAGCTTTTATGCAGCACTCCCGCTGGCCGTAGGTGCGGCGAGCAACGTCATCGGCGGAGCTTTATCCGATTGGCTGGTGCGTCGTACCGGCAGCCTGCTGTGGGGTAGACGCCTCGTAGGACTGGGCGGCTATTTGATGGCAGCGGTCGGCTTCGCGGCCGCCGGCGTCATGCAAAAACCATTCCAGGCGATTCTTTTTCTGATGTTGGCCGAGTTCGGTATGGATCTCTCGGTGCCGGTTGCCTGGGCCGCTTGTTTAGAGGTCGGGGGAAGTTTCGGCGGCACCACGACGGCCTTCATGAACACGGCGTCGACCATCTCCGCATTCATCTCTCCCTTGGCAGCCGCTTGGATGTTTACCAGATTCGGGTCGTTTGCGGCCATGCTGATGAGCGCCGGAGCTGTTTATTTGATCGCCAGCCTCCTATGGTTGAAGGTGGATGCAACGCAGTCGTTGACCTCCATTCGATAAACCTGAACTCAACCCGGTCACCGCCCAACGTGACTTGATCATGGCCGCTCAGGCTTTTCCAGAAACTCCGAGTCGGCCAGAGGCTCATCCTGGACCACATAGAACGGGAACTTGATCGCGCCCACCTGACGGTAGTCATTGAACTGAAATTGGACCAAAGTATCTTGCGGTGGGAACCCCGTATGGATTTTCCAGGTTTTTAGAAGTCCGCTGACCGCGTCGAAGTAGAGAATGTCCTGACGTTGGTTGCGCCATAGGCGGACCTGATTGGCTCGGAGAATGCAAAGCCCGGGAGCCTCAGTAGAATTCGTGTCCGCTTCAAAACTGGAGTACAACTCATTGGCTCGGGTGATGATTAGGGGATCGGCAACGACGCGGAGTTCCAGAAAATATGGATTCTCGTTGTACAGATACTTGGCCGTCAGTTCGCGCTGCCGTTGTGGAACGTTTTCATCGTTGCGCGATCTCCTTCGATCAAAGTCGCTCCAGCCTTCTCCATCAAATATGAAAGTGCCATTGGGATACGAAACGGGGAGGACGCCGAACAAGTAAGGTGTGCTTCCGACCGCAACTTTATTCGGCGTCTTCCACTTGAACTTGTATATGTAATGCTCAGTGCCAAAACCAAGGTTCGACTCCCTCGCTGTGATGGCGCGGGTTTGGATGTCGTACATACCCTTGCCGCCGACCGCATCGACGTATCGCTGCAAGACGACTTCGGGGGATGAGCAAACTGAAGGCTTATTGTTCACTTGCGCCGAGGCACAAGTAGAGATCAGAGCCAGCCAAATCGAGACTTGGAAGTTGTGCAACCTGAATGAAATCATCTCTCTGGCGCCAGTATAGGCCAGATGCGCTCGTGGACAATCGAAAATCGACTTGAGCTCAGCCATGCATTTGGCCTGGGTTTCTGCAGCCGTAACGGTTGCTCGATAAGGCTGCCGCACAGAGACCGCGCGGTGAGATAGAATCGCCATGGTCCACCGCTCGATTGGTGGTGCGAGTCATGATCGGGAAAACCATCTCTCACTACCGCATCGTGGAAAAGCTGGGCAGCGGCGGCATGGGAGTGGTTTATAAGGCCGAAGACAGGCGCCTGGGTCGAAGCGTGGCTCTCAAGTTCCTACCCGACGGTTACGCCAAAGATCGCGCTGCATTAGAATGGTTTCAGCGGGAGGCCCGCGCCGCCTCGGCTTTGAATCATCCCAATATCTGCGTCATCCACGACATCGGCGAAGACGAGTTGCGCCCCTTCATCGTCATGGAGTTCCTCGAGGGCCAGACCCTGAAGGAGCGCATTGAGGGGAAACGGCTGAAGACTGATGAACTGCTCGAGATCGCGATTCAGGTTGCCGATGGGTTGGACGCGGCGCATTCCAAGGGCATCGTTCACCGCGACATCAAGCCGACAAACATTTTCGTTACGCAGCGCGGGCAGGCCAAGATTCTGGACTTCGGTTTGGCCAAGTTGACGCCGGGAGCCGNNATGTCGCCCGAGCAGGCGATGGGAGAGGATCTGGATGCGCGCAGCGATCTGTTCTCGTTCGGCGTGGTGCTGTACGAGATGGCGGCGGGCGCACGGCCGTTCACTGGCAAGACCACGGCAGCGCTCTTAGACGCGGTCCTGCATAAGGCGCCGGTGTCGCCGGTGCGGTTGAATCCGGAAACACCGGCGAAGCTGGAAGAGATTATCAACAAAGCGCTGGAGAAAGACCGCGGCATTCGCTACCAGCATTCGTCGGATCTGGCCGCGGATCTCCGCCGCGTGAGACGTGATCTCAGCTTGGGGAACACGGCTACGACCGCCGTGTCTCCTGCCGGACCAGAGCTGAGACGGCGCGCTGGCTGGCGCTGGGGCGCTATCGCCCTTGTCCCCTTGGTGCTTTGGATGTTACGGCCGGCCGTGAGTCCGCCGACGTTTGCCGGGTCAACCCAACTGACCAGCGACGTTTTCCCAAAGCTAAACACCGGAGCCCCAGATGTTAGAGTGACATGAAGCATCTGAAGCTGTTCGACTTCGAGACACAACGGTGGCGGAATGCTGCCGATATGAACACCAATTATCCGGCGTGGACGTCTGACAGCCGATACCTGTACTTCGACACGATGTTTGGCGCCGAACCTGCCATAGTGCGCCTTGATATCCAGACTGGAAGTCTGCAAAACGTGGTGGGTCTCAAAGACGTTGGCCGTGCCGGAAATTTTGGGGTTTGGAGCGGCCTGGCGCCGGACGGTTCTCCTCTGATCCTGCGCGATGTCGGAAAGCAGGAGATTTACGCTCTGGAGGTTGCCCTTCCATGACATGGCGCTGGAAGAGGCGGGGCAGTGCGATCGCCGGATAGGGAAAGGCGGGGACAGACTTGAGTGGACCCTTCTGTTGAGACAGCGAAAATATGGGCATGTCCCGCTATGACCGACCGAGCCATTTACTCGTAATGGAGAAACTAAATGACCACTAACCCGCGCAGCCCCACCACAAGACCGGCCGAAAACCGTTTCCAACTGTTTTCCTGTGAGTCGCTGTCGCTGGTAGAGATGGTCATCTACGCGGCACTAGGTTTGATTCTGTCATTGGCTGCCATGTTCGCTCTCTTCACGGCTTGCCAAACGCTCTGGCAGGGCCTCGCGGCAGGGGCATCATCAAAGACCGTGGTGGAGGTGATCGATCGGCTTCTCGTTGTGTTGCTGCTGGTTGAGATATTGCATACCGTGCGAATCTCAATCCGGTCACACACTTTGGTGACGGAGCCTTTTCTCGTCGTGGGTCTAATCGCTACGATTCGTCGTATGCTCGTCATTACCTTGGACGCGGCGAATCTAACCAGTGCCGCTAACTGGGCAAATGACGGCCAGTCAAAACTGCGGGCATCGATGCTCGAACTCGGACTTTTGGGCGCAATTGTCATCGTGCTGGTCATCTCGATTCACATACTTCGAAAAAGCCAGTCCCCGTACGAAGAACAGGAAACCAAGAGATCCGAGGATAGCGAGCCCTCAGAGGCCTAATTCCGCCTTCGCTTCGGCAAACTTCGTCACCGCAAATTGGAGGTCTTCGCTTGTGTGTGCGGCAGAAATCTGTGTTCGGATTCGCGCCTTCCCCAGGGGAACCACGGGATACGAAAACGCGATGACATAGATCCCTTTGCTGAGAAGAAGCTCCGCCATGCGTGCCGCCACTGTGGCATCACCGAAGATGACAGGCACGATCGGATGGTCGCCGGGCAGAATGTCGAAACCTGCCCTGGTCATATCTTCCCGAAAGACGCGCGTATTATCGCGCAGTCGTTCCCGCAAGGTGGATGATTCTGCTACCAGGTCCAGGACCTTCAAGGACGCGGCAACAATCGGTGGGGCGAGGGAGTTCGAAAATAGATATGGCCGTGATCGCTGCCGCAATATATCGACGATTTCTTTATGTCCGCTGGTGTAACCGCCGCTCGCGCCTCCCAGTGCCTTGCCCAGCGTTCCGGTGATGATGTCGATCCTGCCTTCTACTCCGCACAGCTCCGGCGTCCCACGTCCATTCTTGCCCACGAAGCCGACGGCGTGGGAGTCGTCCACCATAACCAGTGCGTCATACTTGTCGGCAAGATCACAGATGCTCTCCAGTTTGGCGATGTAGCCATCCATCGAGAAGACGCCATCCGTTGCAATCAGACGGTACCGAGCGTTCGCTGCATCCTTCAGCTTCGACTCCAGATCATCCATGTCACCATTGCGGTAACGGAATTTGGCCGCCTTGCAGAGCCGGATGCCGTCGATGATGCTGGCATGATTCAGTTCATCCGAGATGACGGCGTCTTCCGCCTCCAGTAGTGTCTCAAACAACCCGCCGTTGGCGTCGAAGCAGGAGCCATAGAGGATGCTGTCTTCCGTTCCGAGGAAGGCGCTCAGACGTTCTTCCAGTTGCTTATGAATTGACTGCGTGCCACAGATGAAGCGGACGCTCGCCAGCCCATAACCCCAATCTTCTAAAGCCTGCTGCGCCGCCCGCACCACCGCGGGATGGTTTGCCAGTCCCAGGTAGTTGTTCGCGCACAGGTTCAGGACGGAAGTTCCATTGTCTACAGAAATGTCTGCCTGCTGCGGCCCCTCAAGCACACGCTCTCGCTTAAACAGGCCGGCCTGCTGAATTGCGACTATCTTTTCTTGCAGATGACGTTGTATCTTCCCGTACATCGCAGCCCCTTGTCAGTCAGAAATCCGATCTTTCCGGTATGAAGTTCAGACGAGTGGTTATCCTCAGGCAAGGCTCGTCCAGTCCAAAATAACCTTGCCCGTCTGCCCTGAGATCATCGCGTCCAAGCCCTGCTGGAAGTCGCTGTAGGCGAATCGGTGAGTGATGACGGGCGCGATATGGATGCCCGCCTCCAGCATCACCGACATCTTGTACCAGGTCTCATACATCTCCCGTCCGTAGATGCCCTTGATGGTCAACATGTTGAAGATTACCTGCCGCCAATCCATCGGCATCTCTTTGGCGGGGATACCGAGGATCGCAATCTTCCCCCCGTGGCTCATGTTGGCAACCATGTCACGCAATGCTTCACCATTGCCGGACATTTCAAGGCCGACATCGAAGCCTTCGAGCATCCCCAACTGTTTCTGCACCTCCGCAATCGGCGTCTCCGTTGGATTCACCGCCAGCGTCGCACCCATCTTCCTTGCCAGCTCCAGGCGGAAGGGATTCATGTCGGTGATGACGATGTGCCGTGCCCCGGCATGTCTCACAACTGGAATCGCCATGATGCCGATGGGACCCGCGCCGGTGATGAGTACGTCTTCGCCCAGCACCGGAAAGGAAAGAGCGGTATGCACGGCGTTCCCGAAGGGATCGAAGATCGCAGCCACTTCTTGATCGATCTTCGGGTCATGCCGCCAAATGTTGGTCATGGGCAGCGAAATGAATTCAGCAAAGGCTCCCGGTCGATTCACGCCCACGCCCAGAGTATGCGCACACAGGTGCCGCCTTCCCGCCAGGCAGTTCCGGCAGCGGCCACAGACCACATGCCCCTCGCCACTCACGATGTCGCCGGGATAGAAGTCGCTGACGTTCGCGCCCACCTCGACGATCTCCCCCACAAATTCGTGCCCGATAGCCATCGGCACCGGAATCGTCTTCTGCGCCCAAGTGTCCCACTGGTAGATATGAACGTCTGTGCCACAGATGCCGGTATATCGAACGCGAATCAACACGTCGTTGATACCGATGGCCGGCTCAGCAATCTCTTCCAACCAGAGGCCTCGTTCCGCACGCCTCTTTACCAGGGCTCTCATTCGATTCTCCAGTTTGCAGCAACCAACGTTCCCAAATCATTGTCTTTGCGCTCACAGTTTATCGGAAATACCTGATGCCGTATGACGATGAACGCTTCCGGCTCCAGCAGTCGCGCTAAAGCAAGCTGTCAGTTAGGATCTTGGTTGAACGAACATACCGCGAGCGTACTAGAGAAAAGCGGGGAGATTGGAGCGGACTCCAAACTTGAGACACGGAGCGACTCTCCCACAAAGGTTCTTGACGTTACCGAAGATCAGCCCCTCAGCATACAACTAGGATTTGTCCACCTGTCACCCAAGAACTATGGCGAACTGCGCCAAAACCAGTATGCTCATCACAAGCGGCGATTCTCCAGGCACTCTTCATCGATTCTTTCGGGGGANNCCTGAAGAAACACTGCACAATTACCTCAGACGGCACTTCGAAAAGGTCTCCAAAAGCAAAGCACGACAGTTTGCCGAACAGGGAGAACTTCCCAAAGTGGACGTTGTTCCAGATGCGCGGTCCTCTGATGGAGCTAGCACCCTCTAAGGTGTTTTTTCCGTCTCCGCAACGGTCTTCAGGCTGTGGAGGCCAGTCTCGAAGTGCTTCCCCATCATCCGATCCATGTTCACAAACGTGCCCATGATCCTCACAAGGTAGAGATTCGTACCCTGCATAGTCCAGGTAACCCTGGTCCCGAATCCAGCGGGCTCAAGGACAAATTCGTTGAGATTATGGGCAACAAATGGTTTTGTGAAATCGGTCTCAACGGAAATCCTGGTAGGCGGCACCGATTCTATGATCGACATTCGGCCCCTGCCCGCGCTTCCATTGCTGTGCCATTCGGAGACTGCTTCTCGGCCGCTCTGGGCTCCGCTGTAAGTCCGCCTCATCGTAGAGTCCTCTTTGTCCTGGGGGGCCCAGCGGTCCCAATTGTGGAAGTCATTGACGAGGGCGAAAATCTTTTCTGGCGGAGCGTCGATCACAGCCGAGCGCTGGACACGAAACGTGTTGGGTTTGGTCGCGGCGAAAACGAGCACGACCGCGATGAAAGCAGCGAGAGCTACCGCTATCCTCAAAACCACTGAACCCTCCGGGCAGCAGGATCTTCGCAATTCCAGCCCGCAAGCTTGGCCAAACAATTCTGCAAACGCAGGCGGCGGATCTCCCAGCCTACAGGCTCGCTTATGTGCTTTTGTGCCTCTGTGAATTCGTTGGGATGTGTTTGCCGGCGCAACACGAGCCTTTTTGGTGGATGTTCCGTCTGGACGATGTGGCAAAATCGATTTGGCTGAGTTTTTGCAATTTACCAAAGCCTATTTCGTGTTTCTTGCGAAGGACATCCATTTCAGCGGCTGGAACGGTCGCTCCGGAAGGTGCTAGAGCCGCACTCTTGATGGCCGCGCCTTTCAGGTTCTCAAGCTCCTTTTTCCGCAAAAGCGCTCCTGCAGATGACGAACTCGACGACGACCTGGAAGTGACCGAGTGTATACGCCGGTTACACTCCCGGACACCCTCTGTAAACGGCAGTGCACACCAGGCAGGATGAAATCTGCCCTTAACGCCCTGAATTCTTGCTTTCGTTGCCGTTCCGCGATTTGGATGGAGAATTGCTTCTCTCAATCTATGTTGACCGCAGTCGAATGAACCAACCTCGGGGGAGGGCTGGCCAAGTCGACTGCCTTGGAGACGGGAAGCATTTTCAAGGAGAAGATCTTCCCGTTTTCCATTCAGCAGGGTCGGTGGTGCTTTATCATATGTAAATTCGGCGTTAAGCTGACCCCCATCATGGACTCGCGCGCAGACCTAAAAGCCCTCATCGATCAGTTGCCCGAATCAAGTCTTGAATCTGTAAGAAGAACGCTTGAACACCATGTTCAATCCACGTCCACCCGCCCCTGAAATGGAGCGCATGCAAAGACAGTCCCAGGAGTACAAGAGGCTAGTGGAGCAGCGTTTCCGCGAAACCCAGAAGCCCGGAACAATCGGCGGTATGGGCGGAGGCGGGATAATCGGAATGCATGAGGGAGTCGGTTTTGGGAAACAGGGTTTTCATTACTGGGACGGAAAGGCTCTGGTGAAGCTGCACTTGTTTGATGGACATGAACTCGAAATCATGGAACGATTGTCGATCTCTGAAGATCGTACAAAACTTTCCTGCGTCATAGAGCTCTCAACTGCTGGCCGCACGGTTCGTCATACAGAAGATTTTACGGTTTAGGAGTCAGAGGGCATGCTGCCGCCCTATCCACACCCTCGCTGAGTCAGTTGGCGGAGATTATTCCGCCGGGCTCTCGACAAGGTTGGGCGTAGCTCAGCCCAGAACCTTCAGCAAGATAATTCCTGCCTTTTTGCACAAAGGTGACGAATGATCCATTTTCGTAACCATTTTCAATGCGCGGACGTAACCAGTTCTTTTGCTTTCTCCGCACTTTGGTGACACCCGCATCCAGAAAGATAGTCTGTATGTATACTCCGTTGCATGACGGTCTCTTGCCGCGTAGCTTGAGCAACATGCTGATGCTGCTCATAACGACGGCGAATTTTGTTATGCCCAAGGGATGCAGGCCGCTGCGGATCGTGGGTGCTGGTCCGTCGTGCGGAAAGCGTGCAGTTACAGGCACGGCAGCGCCTTACATGCAGCTTAGGCCATCGCGGACCTGTATCTAACCGGAGGCTGCGGCCTGAGCGATGGGTCCTCGAACTTTTCGCAAGATCTGGAATTTGTCACACGAGGTTGCAGACACAGCTACAAGACAATCGGACGATTGCTTTTTTTTACGCTGGAGTAGACTCCGCGTCATACTGCAGAGGTTATCGCACCGCGTGCTTCATGACGATAAATCTGCCTTTCATCTTCGAAGCACATCGAGGGAGCTATGCAAGAGAGGACCATTCTCCTGCACATTTTTGCTGAGCCGCTGCGACGGAAGCTTGTTGCCGGGGGCCTTGCAGTTGCAATTGGGATCGGATTTTTTGTCTGGTTGCGGTACGACACGACGCCGCCTGCGGCGACGGCTGTGCTGTCATTCGACGTGGGCGCCGCGCGGCAGGCTGAACCTGGAGTGATGACTGCAAATGCGAAGGAGCCAGCGGTAGCGTTTGCGCAGTCCATCCTGAGCGATGAGGCGGTAAGGGAGCTGGCGAGGCAAACCGGTTTGCCTTTCGCCAGTAGCCAGACCAACGTTGTGGAGTTTCGCTCTCGTCTCGATATGGCGCAGACTTCGATTAAATTGCTGCGCGTGAACTATAAAGACACCGATAAGAAGCTTTCGGCAGCGGTAGCGAATGCTGTAGCGAATATGTTAGTGGCCTGGATGCCCTCGCCCGTCCGGCAAGGGGCGCCATTAGCAACACCCGCGCTCGCGAAATCGGGGCGACAGAGGCGCTCTTTGGATTCGCGGTCCCCCGCGCTAAGTAATTTAGAGAGCCAGTTGACGGCGGCGGATCGAAAACTCGCTGCGCTGTACGCGCGAGCAATTGCGTTGCAGAAGGCCGAGGCTGCCACGCCGCCATCGAGTACGCACAACGAACACCTGCGGAAACTGGATGCGGACGAAATAGCTCGACTGCGCCTGGAGCGGACTCGGCTGATGCAGGCGATTGTGGCGGAGAAGCGGCGTGGGGCGGCGCCGCGGCGTCACACTCCGTCGGATGTGGGAGATTCGGCCTTGGCAGCGCAGACGGTTGCGGGGCAGATCTGGCAACGTCCCTTCACGCTGGTGCGGCTTGCGGGAGATGCCGGGGCGAGTCAAAGCGAGAGCGGCTTATTGTGGTACTGGCCATTGGCGGGGATACTCTGCGGACTTCTGTATTTGGGTGCTGTAATTTGGCGATACCGGCCCATTGAAAGTGCGGCGCCGCTGGAGCCGCCGGTGCTGAACGATAAGCTCAGCACGGAAAAGGCGACTGAACACGCTGGCAGTCCCATTCAAACGGAAGACCGCTGGACTAACGAAGTCTTAAGATCTCTTTCTCTAACCGGACTCGGTCGCGAAGATGAAACGTTTGCCCCGCGCCATAAGCCGGTGGCCGCCGTGGACAGCCAGCGGCAAGTCGACTCCCGCGTGCCTGAGGCTACAGGGACTGACCCACTACGACGAAGTGCTGGCGGTCGTCCACGGCAATATCGGCAGAAACCCGAGGACGACGGAACGATCTCCTGAAAGGTTTCGTGTTGTGGCAACTGTGACCAACCTCGCGGCACGGCCTTGTGTGTCCACCAAGCGTCCAGTCTTGACAAGTTTCTTCGCACCTGTGGAGCGCAGTGGAGTTACCCTCTTTACCGGCCTCCAATTCAGACGAAGCCACCACTCCACCCTTTGTCATCCCGACCGGAGCGAAACGTAGTGGAGGGACCGGCGGTTCTCTCTACCGGTCTCCAATTCGGACGCAAACTAAGCATCAAGAACGCATCCCACTCCCTCGTAGCGGGAAAGCTAATCTGCGTCCGGCAGGTTTGGCAACCGAATCAGAGATTAATTCTCCTGAACGAAACCATCACAGATCGCATCAATACGGTATCCCATCGCGGACAGAAGCCTCTCCATGTGCGGAGTGCCTCAATGACGTTCAATAGACCACGCCTGGGAAATCCAACTTCCTCAGGCCGAGCCTTCAGGCCGCGGCCAGGGACTCTTCCCCCGGGTGGGCATCCACTCGCCGTTGCGGCTTCCCCGCGACGCTGCCGACGCTGCCGGCCACCCGATCCCACTGAAGACGGTGCGGACGAAGGAGACCGTGGTGAGGCCTGCGGATATATCCTGTCAGGCGGAGGTCCATATGCTCCCGGTTCGATTCGAGGACATCAGGTCCGCCGACATCCTGCGTCTAGTCCAGGAAAAGGTCTCCGAACACAAAAAGCTGGAGTATAAACAAAGGCTTTCTATAGGAACAGGAGACGAGAAGGCCGAATTCCTCGCCGACATATCGTCCTTTGCCAACGCTTCAGGAGGAGACATCCTTTTCGGAATCTCCGATGAGCGGGATCAAAACGGAACACCGACAGGCATCCCATCCGAGATTATGCCCCTACTGGTCGGAAACCCCGCGAGCGAGTGCGCCAGAATTGAGCAACTTATAGAGACCGGCATCCAGCCGAAGATTCCATTTGTGCAAGTAAAAGCGGTGGACATTCCCGAACACGGCATGGTGATTGTGGTGCGGGTAGGCAAGAGTTGGGTGGCTCCCCATATGGTCACCTACGCGAATCGAAGCTGGTTCTATCGACTGACATTCGACGCGGCGCGCCTGGCGCTCGGGGCCTCTGCCGCCCGTTCGCTCGACTTCTTTGAGGCATGCCGGCGCAAGAGAAATACCATTGACTACGACCAGGCTTCCGTAGCCACAGATACGGAGGCGGCAGAAATCACCATCGAAGCAGGATCGTTTCTTGAACTCGTGGAGCAGTGGATCGAGACCCATCACCCGAAACTCGCGAAGTGATCTCCTGCCACAACGGTCCTTCCATGAGGGTCGAAATCCCATTATTTCGACATAGTTGAGAACCACGCCGCAGCGAGGGATCTGTCCGGTACGGACCGGGAAGGGGTGGTGCGGGCGGTGGGACTTGAACCCACACGGCCTTGCGGCCTGCGGATTTTCATACCGTCTACGGCTTTCGCCGCCCGGATCAGCACTTTCGTGTTCTGGCCGGTTTGCGGTCTGGACTATCCCTTCACCNNCTAGTCTCTACACCTTCCCAGCGGAAATTTCCGCCGGGCTTGGCTCGGGATTGCCATTGCAGGTTTCCCCGAATTTGGGCAGTTCTACATCGCCGGTTTCCCGGCGAGCACTCAAGTTTCCTTAAGTCCGCTGCGTATGCCATTCCGCCACGCCCGCGTGGCCGTTAGATTTTTATGATAGATGATGGTGCGGGAATTTACATCTAAGCTTCCGAATTCGGCCGCGCAGCATGGGAACGCGCGGCGGATTTTCGCAGCTTTGTTGGTTTAGGCCTCATGATGTTGATCGCGGCGGCGTCAAGGTTCGTCTTGATGTGCGCCGCATAGTATTTCTCNNGTGCGGCAGTTTTTGGCGATCTGATAGATGTCCGCACCTTCCATCAGGCGTAGACAAATGTATGTGTGCCTCAAGCTGTAAGCCGTGCGCGGCCGGCCATCGCGGTCAACGCGGAGATTTTCCTCGTCCAGAATTGTCTTGAAAAGTTCGCGGGGCCATTTCGGAAAAATGAGGTCTGTCGGTTTCGGCAGGCGCAATTCCCGAGATTCGTTCACTGTGGTGTTGGATTCATTCTTGTCGTTCGCTTCGTAAGCACGAGAAGGACGGAGCCTGGCTTTCAGCCGTTCGAACGGACGCACCGCGCCGTGCATGCTCTTAGAGTAGCCGACGCCTCGCTTGCCCCGTACCTCCATCTCAAGAATCGTTTGCCCGCTAGCCTCGTCTTCGACGATTGTCACGTCCCGAAACTGGAGACGGCGCGCCTCATCGAGCCGGAGGCCAGTATTGGCGGAGAACAGTACATAGTCGTGAAGCTGTTCGCATTACCATTTGAAGCGCTTCTGCTTCGGCTCGTGCGCGCGCTTTCGTGTCGCCTCGTAAAGCTGCTTGTATTCCTCCGGCGAGAACCACGCGCGGTGCGAAATTTTTGGGGATGATCTGTATGGCTCCGAGAGATCAGGAAGACGGTCGAGCCATCCGTGGCGGATCGCGGTTTTCAGCGTTTGGCGGAGCGCCACCATTTCCTGATGCATGGTGTTATGGGCCGGCGGCTTCCCGCGCTTTGCGGCGGCGTCTTCATACCGGTGAATTCGGTATTCCTGAATCTTGCCGGAGGTGATTTCCGAGAGGCCCAGATGGCCGAAGAAGGGGACCAAGTGGATAGCCGAACGCCCGTGCAGGCCCTTGACGTAGTGCTTGCTGCGCTGACCCTGCGTGATGATGTCGTATTCGCGGAGGTATTGGTCCGATGCTGCGATTTTAAGTCCGCTGCGTCTGCCGATTTCGCCATCCGGGCACTTGCGCGACCCTCTCGTGTCTGCCGGAAAAGGGATTCAGATTCTCCGCAGTCGCATCCATCGTATCAGCTCGCGTAGAGCATTTTCCCGGGGCTATCAACCAGCAAAAGCATCCGAGACTGGCTTTTAGACCGCAGATCCCCCCCCGGATTTCCTGTCAGGTTAGATTGGATCAGCGAACTCCATGCGGCTTCCTCAATGAAAGCCGCACACGTGGCCGTTGGTGACGCCCCTCAATAGGAAATCCGGGGTCCGGTCGGGATGACAAAGGATAGATTGTTTGAGGACGTTGGCGTTTGTCTGGCGGCGGGACGGCCCAATGACACTGGCCGCTACCTTTTCTCAGGCGAATTAACAACCCACCACACCAGGAGAACTCACCCAACGAAAAAGGAGGCGGCTCCGCGAGCGCGCCTCCTTTGTCTGCCTCTCCTCTTTTCCCTTAGTGCGGTTTTCGGTATTCGATTCCTTCATCGTTCAGGTAGTACTCCGACGAACAGTAGTCCGATCCGCATATCATCGATTCCATTCCGACATATTGCATTCTCGTAATCAGGCCCAGCGCGCCGCAATGAGGACATGCCAACACGGCGACGTACGGGTTGTTTGCCTCGCCCATCGTTCCCGTGTTCTCCAGCACAAACAGCGTTCCAGGTTCCATCTGCTCTGGAATCCACTCTCCAAGCAATTCAAGCTCTGTCAACATGCCATTCCTCCTGTCGATCCTGTTACCACCACATTCACGTAGCGTGCATGAACTTGCTTCGCCCTGCTCTCCTTGCTCTACTATCCCCTTCCTCCCTCCTGTCGCGCGGTCGCATGATAGCCACTCCAAGGGACACTGCTGTTTGGCTTTTTGCTCGCCACACACTCTTCTACCGCCACTCGACGGACACCTCGTGCCTGCGCGGCATGGCGCTGATAGCGACAGAACGACAGAACGGCAGCACCACGCTGCCCCGTCTCCCCCACTGCAAACATCGCGCGCAGGAACTTCCATATCCTGGTTCGGGCCGCGAGCCACACCTGGCGGCACGACGGTGCGGGCAGGACCGCCATTCGAATCTGTTCAGGTGCTGCTGGTGTTGCTTGCGTAGGACTCGGACGATGCAAGGGCTCGGGGTCCCACCACCACGCCCCGGAAGGCTGCGGTCGCGGTTTTCTGTCCGTTGAGGCCACAATCATAAGTCGGCGGAAAGTATTCTGCGGCTGCTTATTCATTGCCCGAGTCACCTATCGAGGTGAAGTCTTGTTGCTCAACATTCCAGATTCCGCCAGCGGAAGGTTGACCTCATTCTTCCCGCCAGTCCCACTTTCGTCAATCCACGATTCGTTCGCAACCAACCAATTCTTTTTGCCCTGCACCAAATCTGCATACATCCACAGCGCTACTGCGGCGCAGCCACCGTCTTCTGCGGCGCGGCTACTGTTTTCTGCTGCGCAATCGTGCTCGACTGCGCCGCCGGCGGCCCATTCAACTCGCGATAGATCGACTCATTGCGCAGAATCGCCTGCACGTACTCGCGCGTCTCGGTAAAGGGGATCGATTCCACAAACTCATCCATGCCGTGATACTTGCCAATCGACTGCCAATCTGTTACCCGGTTGTCTCCCGCGTTGTAGGCCGCGAAGGCATAAGGAGCCTGACCGTCGAACTTGTCCAAGGTCTGTTTCAAGTACCGCGTGCCCAGCCGGATGTTGGTCTCCGGATTGAGCAGCTCGCCCTCATTGAAATGGTGGATACCCTCTTCCTTCGCCATGGAGCGCCCTACCGAGGGCAGCAGCTGCATCANNACCATGTAAGGATCCAGCCCGTTCTTCGCCGCCTCCTGCTCAATCGAACCCCAGTAGGGTTGGGGAAAGAGAATCTTCCAGCAGCCTATGGGGATGGTGTCAATCGGCGCCGAGGCATAGAACGGGAGAGCCTTCTTCAAGACACGCATCGCACGGAAGGTTTCGCCATAGGAGGCGTATATTTCCGCCTCGGCAAAGCCTCCCCACTCCTTGCTGCCGTCGGCGGCTTGAATTTCCGCCGCGATGTACTCGTTCAAGCCCGCGTTGGCCAACAGGCGCGCCTTGATCACGTGCTCATCGTCTTCCGGCACATCGTCGGTCAACGCCGGAATTTCCTCGCGTTGAATGTTGGTCAGCATGTTCACATCTGCCGGAGTCACCTGGCCAAGCTCCGCCAGCCGATCCCGCGACAGCTGAGCATAGTAATAATGTTCGAAGGCTCTCGAGACCGTCTGGTAGTACGCCGCAGCCATCGCCGGCTGATGCTCCTGCTCTGCATACAGCCGCCCGCGCCAGTAAAGCGCGGCAGGAATCTCCTTACCGCCGGCATAATTCGCAATTTGCTTGTCGAAGAGCAGCGCCGCCTCGGAGTAGTTTCCCAGACGATAGTTCAGCCACGCCGCCTTCCAGTGGCTGCTGGGCGCATAGCGGTGATTGGGGAAGCGTGTGGCCAGTTCCCCGTAGTACGCAATCGCCTGGGGATAGTCTTTGCGCAGCAGATACATGTTTCCAGCAGAGTAGAGCGCTTCGGCCAACCATGGGCTGGCCGGGAAGCGCTGTTCCATCTGCTCCAGCAGCGCATGCTGCGCGTCTGCATCATCCTTGTTGCGGGCCAGTTCCATGGCCAGATACATGCGCCGCGCGCCGCTCTCACCCTGCGTATCCGGCAGCGCGTCCACTTCTTCCTTGGTCAGCCGCTTGTTCTTCAGGTCGCACTCCGCCGCGGCTACCAGCAGCGCGTTCTTCGCCTGGGGATCGGATAGCTTGGAGTCGTTGGCCAACGCGCGATACTCCTCGCCCGCCGCACCGTAACGGCCACCGGCATAAAGAGCATCGGCGTGCGCTCTGCGTTCGCCGATCGTCATGGGAGCCGCAGCGCCAACCACCGCCAACTGCGCCTCGGCTTGCTGCCCTTCATTGCTCAGCGGAAAGCTGAGGAAGATGTGGCGATAGAGACGGGCCGCTTCGTCCACGTTTCCTGTCATCTGGTTGGCCCGCGCCAGCGCCAACTGAAAGTCGGCGTGGGATGCGATCGCGTCCGCCGCGTGCTCGTGAAGAACATGGAGCGCGGTCAGCGGATCGTTTTGCTGCAGCGAGAGATTGGCAATCATCACCGGCAGCTGGCTGACAAAAATGCTTTCAGGATATCTAGCGGCGAAGCCCTTCAGCAGCGTCTCGGCATCGGCAAGCTTGCCTGCCTCCATCTCCGCCTGGGCAGCCAAAAAGTCGGCGTAGTCGTCCATGGTTGTGCCCACGGTATTCGCCTTTTCGAAACTCGCGATTGCCTCGGGATAGCGATGATCCAAGAGGTAGGCATGGCCCAATGCCAGGTACGCCGCGGAGGCCGCTTCTCCCGTGTGCGCATGCGCATAAGCAGTCACCCCGGCGTAGGCCGCCGGCGCCCGCATCGCCGCCAGTTCCTGGGCCATGGGCCGCAGTTGCGATGAGGCGACAAAGGCCATCTGAAGTTTGCGGCTGCGGGCAATACTCCTGGCCGACCGTGGTTTGCGCCGCGTCTTGACATGACGAACGCCTGGCTTGCGCGCCGTCTTGCCATGCGCGGTCGAGTTCGTATGCGCCGTACGATGGTGGGTCGTCGCAGCATGCTTCGTCGCCGTAGCCGGTGGGGTGGTCTGCATCGCTGCTGCCGTCCCGCTCACGGCAAGCAGCAACATCGAAGACAGCAACATAGGAGGCAGGAGGGTTCGTGTGCTTGCGGTCGCCATTCGATTTCCTGCTTCCGCCAACAGTTTCATTTCCTTGCTCTGATTTCCTTGCTTAATAAGACTCTAAGCGGAAAGTTTGGTTGCGCGAATGCTTTCCTCCCATCACAAGCTTCTATGGGAACCCGATCCAACACCGCTGCCTCGCTTCGGGACAGGACATTCTTAGCAAACCTTCTTACCGGACCTTCTTACCGGACTACGATCTTTCCCTTCATCTGGTCATGGCCGCGTCCACAGAGTATGCTGCAACGCATTACATATGTACCCGCCTGTCCAGCGATAAGGCGCACCACCGCCGGCTTGCCCCTTCTTACCGATTCATCGATGTCCAGGCCGTCTACCGCCAACCCGTGCTGGACATCGTCGCTCTCGATGGTCAGTTCGACTTTAGCGTTTCGGGCGATCACAATTGTCTCCGGCACTATCTCCCAGTTCTTCATCAGCACGTGCACCCGTTGGTCCGGCGGCCCGGTAAATGCCGGCCTTCTGCACCCCGCCAGCACAAGCACGCAAGTAACGCCTACTTCGCAGATTACCCATTTTGCCGTACGCCGCCATGCCCATTTAGTATGAGGAAGACGCGCGGCGCTTCCTTTCCCAGGCGCCGCCCGCAATGGGCTCAAGCATCGATGCCCCTTCTCCGTGGCGCGCGCTCGCAAAGCGCACCAACTGGAGAACGGTCTGGAAAGGTCGAATTTCTGAACCCGCCTGACATGCCTATCATCCAAACACCAGGGACCGAAGAAGTTCACCCTGACATTTTACTGGTCAACCGGGCGCGCCAAGGCGATGTCCAGGCTTTCGAGCAACTGGTGAAGCAGTACGATCGCCAGGTTTTCCGGATCGCCCAGCACATCACGCAGAACCGGGAGGATGCGGAGGATGTGGTTCAGGATGCATTTCTAAAGGCCTATGAGAAGCTCGAGCAGTTCCAGGGCAATTCCAAGTTTTACACCTGGCTGGTCCGCATCGCCGTCAACGAGTCGCTCATGCGCCTGCGCAAGCGCCGCACCGGGCGGATGGTGTCGATCGATGAGGATGTGGAGACCGAAGAAGGCTCCATGCCGCGGGACCTCGCGGAATGGAGGCCCGACCCCGAAGCGCAGTATGGGCAGTCGGAGCTGGCGGAGATTCTCCGCAAGACCATCCAGGGCCTGCCGCCGGGCTTCCGCGTGGTTTTTGTCTTGCGCGACGTGGAAGGGCTGTCGACGGAAGAGACCGCCGAAACGCTCGGGCTGAGCGTGCCCGCGGTCAAGTCGCGGCTGCTGCGGGCGCGGCTGCAGTTGCGGGAGCGGTTGAGCCGCTACTTCCGCAAAAAAGATGAGGATGGAGTAAAATGACCTGCACAGAATTTCTGGCGGAACTCGGGGAGTTTCTGGATGCGAATGTTTCCGTCGGGCTGCGCGCCGATCTGGAAGAACACCTCGAGAGATGCGAGCATTGCGTGATCACCCTGCGCACGACGCGAAAGACCATCGAAATCTACCGCAATCACGAGATCTATGAGTTGCCCGTCAGCATCCGCGAACGCCTGCAGGCGGCCATTCTGGCGAAGTGCAAAAAGGGATGCTGAACCGTTCATTGAAGTGAGGTGAAAAGGCCATCCCCGCAGGGGATGGCCTTTTCGTTTGCATTCCTTCCAGGGCCTAAAGCCCGGTGGATATCTCGACCCAAAAACTGCCCTCAGGGGCTAAAGCCCATTGTTCTTGCTTCCTTTATGTACGGGCTGAACAGGCTGCGGAAA
>PLZN01000068.1:0-5552 GCA_003152195.1 Acidobacteriaceae bacterium | reverse complement strand
CAATGTGGGCTTTAGCCCCTGAGGTGTGCTTTCCGCTGATTTCATCCGAATCCAGAGTTTTTACGCAGCCTGTAAAGCCCGTACCCTTCACTCAAGCCCACACCCTACAAAACTGGGGACATCATCAGAGGTTCCCTAGTTGTCATCCCTGCGCTGCAGAGTCGGCCGGTCATTGCCTGGCTGCGTGGAATCCGGCGGCGCGTTGGGGTCGTTGTTCGACGAGCTCGCGCGGCGCAAGGTCGGTTGGTTCCCCTTACCCGCATCGTTCATCTTGCGCTTGTTCTCGAGGCGCGCCAAACGAGCCTTGACGTCGTCAAACTCTGAGGTTGTGACCACGTACTCAGCCCGCGGCGGCAGCAGCGTGGCAATCTCTTTTTGCGTTGCCTCGATGCGGTCCGGCGTCTGCGGATGGGTGGAAAACGCTTTGGCAATCAGGTGAGGCTTGGTTTTCTCCAGATTCTCCAGCTTTTCAAAGATGGTCACGAAGGCCTGCGGATCGTAGCCCGCGCGGTACATGTATTGCACGCCGAGAAAATCAGCCTGTGACTCAAAGCCACGCGAGAACTGCAGAAAGGTCAGCGGAATGCCAATCTGCGCCGCCTCGTAAATGCCATATCCGGTCCAGCCGCCAATGAAGATCAGCGGAATGGTGCCCAGCTGCGCATAGTTCATCCGCGTCTGCTCGCGCACCGCATGATGGGCCGCCACATGCCCGATCTCGTGCGCGATCACGCCGGCCATCTCGGCTTCATCGTCCGCGGTCAGCATCAGGCCGCTATTCACATACATAAAGCCGCCCGGCAAGGCCATCGCGTTGACTTCATCGGAATCGATGACTTTGACGGTAAAGGGAACCTTGGCGTCAGAATTCTTCACCAGGTTTTGCGCGATCCTGTTCACGTATTCAACCACTACAGGATCGTTAACGAACTTGACACTCTTCTCGAGCTGCATGGCATACGACTTGCCCATCCGTATCTCGGTCTCGGTGGAGTACCAATTGCCCATGCCGCGTCCGCCGATATCGCGCGTGCCTACCGCATTCACGTCGTTGACGCTGCCCTGCTTCACCCCCGGCACGGTCGGGTCGCTACCACCCGGCCCCGGCGCCGGCGCGGATGACGCGGCTGGGGTGGACGAGGCGTCGGGGGTGGAGGAGGCAGCCGGGGCGGTTGACGCGGGTGGAGGACCCGCCGGACTCGCAGCCGGCTGGCTACTGGGCGGGGTATTCTGCTGTCCATACCCAGCCAGAGCCGGCGCTAACAGCAAGCCACTTGCAACCATGATTTCTGCCGGTATCAGCTTCTTGCGCAGCAATTTGCTCATCGCAATCCCCTTTGTACTCGCGGTCTCTTTAGAGCGGTTTCAGATTACTTTGTCCGATCCGGCCTCAGTGAAGTGGGGCTTTTCCTGGTGAAAAGCCCTGTGTGGCATCTTCACCGGCTACACCTATCGCGAAACCGCTCCAGGCGCAGCACGCTACGCCTGTTAGACCCAGTATGCGCGCTTTCGCTAGCTGCCTGGCGAAATTTCGACCCGGATGAAAAAAGTCTTTGCGTNNCCCGCAAAGTAACGGCCTCGCGTGGCACTAGGACACCGCCGGCGCTTTCGGCCTTACCAGCATGGGACCGGCTTCGGTTCGCCGGCGCATCCCGTCCAGGAAGGAGTTTACCGCCCGGGCAAAGACCTCCGGACATTCTTCATAGGGCAAGTGGCCCGTGCCCGGCAGCACCACGAACTCCGCTTGATCGAAGGATCGCCGCAGCTGTTGGACGGACTGTAGATCGACGGCGCGGTCCCGGTCGCCCCACAGCAGCAGCGCCGGGAATTGGCGCACTTGCTTCAACGCAGCCTCCAGCTTGCCCATGTCGTCAAACCAGGTGCGCAGCATGCTTAGCACATACGTGATCGTTCCCGGAACGCGCAGCGAGCTGATGTACTTCTCCAGGGAACCGTCCCGTACCTGCGCTGGGTCGCCATACATCCGGCCCAGCGCGAGCGCCTGCATGGGGCCGGGAAGGGAGGGAACGCGATACGCAAACCAACTCCCCAACGCCGAAAGGTAGAAGTGGATGAGGGGGTCGGCCAGGCGAGAGAAGGGGTTCGCCGGCGCGTGCAGCATCAGGCTTCTCACCCGGCTGGGGTTTTTCGCAGCCAGCATCAGAGCCACGGCGCCGCCATGCGAAGTTGCCAAAAAGTCCGCGGACTGGATGCCTGCTCCGTCCATAAACCGTACGATCCGTTCGGCCTGAGCATCGAGCCTCGGGTCCATCCCCGGCACACGGTCCGACTCTCCGATTCCCAGCGCATCTACGGCGTAGATCGTCGATTCCGCCGCAAGGCTGGGGATGGTGTGCTCCCAGGTCGAAGCCGTGCCTAAAAGCCCGTGCAACAGAATCAGCTCTGGTCCCACCCCTGCCTTTAGACAATGCATCTGGTGTCCTTCCACCGGGACCCAGTGCTTTTCAATCTGGATACGCCCGAAAGCGTCTAACATCCAGCGCGCCAATGCCATAATGCCCCCTACTTCCCATCGCGGCCGATCGTTTCGCCGGCCTTGCTCTCAAGCATTTCTCCTACTAGCTGTATCGCTATTTGAAGAGGAAGGAATGCTTGATCCGTTGAAATTCACATTCTATTCATATGTGGTGAGAACGCAATGGGGGAAGCAAAAAGCTTGAGGGAATCTCCGCTAAGGAAGCGCTGCGGGAGATTACGCCGTCATGCGAGCTTCCCGAAAATAGGATTAGGTGATATGTCCCGTCATATCCACCTGGTGGAAATCACAGAGCTTTGGTCCGGGCTATAGTGACTAAGCGGATAGCATAAGATTTGAGCGGCGTATATCTCTTCTTGAATCAAGGCTATACTGTGGCTGGAAATTAGCGACGCTCCCGGCAGCTGCCCGGCAGGCAACTTTCCTGTTGGTCCGCAGCGTGCTCTGTTCCAAAGGGAGTTTCTCGTCCCTCGCGCGCGCGACGCAATGTTGAAGACCTTTCAAATTCGGGTGGCAGTGGTTCTTCTCGGCGGGTTTACTTTGGCCGCCGCGGTCCTTGCCTCCCTGAATTTTGCCAAAGAGCGGTCTTTTTCCCTGCCTACCGACCTCGTCTCGTGGGTCGAAGCCCCCGGTGGACTCAAGGCGCAGCGAGTCACAACAGGTGGTCCGGGCGACCGAGCCGGGATCAAGGCTGGGGATCTGCTCGTAGAGGCAAATAAGGCTCCCATTCCGCGCATATCTTTTCTGACCCACCAATGGTTTGCTGCCGGTATCTGGGGACGCGTGGACTACCTTCTGGACCGGTCGGGCGTCCGCATCCACGCGTCCGTCATCCTTGAGCCCGCCGACCGCAGCCAGTACCAGGGACTGCGGCTCATTGCGCTGGTTTACCTTTCCATTGGCCTCTATGTCCTCTTCCGGCGGTGGACGGCTCCCCGCGCGACTCACTTTTACATCTTTTGTCTCGCCTCTTTTGTCCTGTATTCGTTTAATTACACTGGCAAATTGAATGGCTTCGACTGGACCATCTACTGGGGCCAGATCCTGGCTGGAGCCCTGCAACCGGCGCTTTTTCTCCACTTCGCCGTGGCCTTCCCGGAGGAACGGCCGGCCTCTCGCCGCCACTGGATCTACTCCCTCATCTACCTTCCCGGCTTGGCCGTAATTGGGCTGCAGGTGGCAGCCTTGTTGCAATGGCAGGCCACCGAGCTGCTGGATACGCGTCTTAACCAACTCGCCCTGGGATATCTGGCGTTCTACTACGTCCTGGCGGCCCTGGTTTTCTTTCGCAACTATCTCCGTCAGACAAACCCGCTTCGCCGCCAGCAGTTGAAGTGGCTGACCCGGGGAACTTTGCTCACCGTCATCCCCTTCACCGTGCTGGATGTCATTCCTTTTCTCACCGGCATCCCGGTTCCCAGCATTCTGGTCAAGCTGGGGGGCGTTTGCCTGGTCTTTTTGCCCCTTACTTTTAGCTGGGCCATTGTCCGCTACCGCCTGATGGACGTCGACCTGATCTTCAAGCGCGGCGTCACCTATACCCTGGCAACTGCTGCACTGGTTGGGCTTTACTTCGGTGCGGTCGCTTTCTCGGCCGAGGTGGTGCATACCCGCCTGCCTAGCGCTGGAGCATGGGGCTTGATCGCCGCCATCATCATCACGGCTCAGCTTTTCGAGCCGCTCAAGCGCGCCATTCAGGATCGGGTAGACCGTGTCTTTGACCGCAAGCGCTATGACTACCGCCAGACTCTGATCACCTTTGGCCGCGGCTTGAGCTCGCAGACCGATCTGGACAGACTGCTCCATTCGATCGTGGACCGGTTGTCGGAGACTCTGCTGGTGGCGCGCGTCGCCATCTTTTTCCCCAGCGTCGATGGCGGTTACACCTTGATGGCCGGCCACGGCCTGCCTGCACAACTCCTCGCCCCGGACAGCCGCCCCGGACTCGAGTTTCTCGACTTCGATCAGCCGGATGCAGGCACCCACATCTTCCTCGAGAACCCGCAGCAGGTCCTTCACCTCACCGCCGAGGAGCGTCAGGCGGCTGCCTTGCTCGATCTCAACTACTACCTTCCCTGCCGCCTGCAGCAGAAGACCATCGCCATTATCGGGCTGGGCCGCACCACGCACGGAGACTTCCTCTCCAGCGAGGACGTGGAGTTGCTGGAATCCATGGCCAGCTACATCGGTATCGCCATCCAGAATGCGCGCCTGTACGCCAGCCTGGAGGAGAAAATCTCCGAGTATGAGCGGTTGAAGGAATTCAACGAGAATATCGTCGAGTCGATCAACGTCGGCGTCTTTGCCGTCGATCTGGAAGAGCGCGTCGAGAGCTGGAACGCGCAGATGGANNCCAGCATCTGCGCGACATTCTCCCAGCCGGGTTTGTCGCGGAATTCCTGCGCTTGAAGGATGAGCCTGGCGTGCACAACCTCTATCGCTTCCGGCTGCAGACCCGCAGTGGCGAGACCCGCTGCGCCAATGTGGCCATCGCCCCTTTGGTCTCGCGCAACTTTGCGGTCGTGGGCCGCATCATTATCGTGGATGACATTACCGAGCGCATGGAGCTGGAAGCACAGCTCGCGCAGGCCGATAAGCTNNCTACACGCAGATGCTGGCCAAGCAGGTTCGGGGGGATCAACGGGTGGCGCCGCTGCTGGACAAGATCACGCAGCAGACCTTCCGTGCTTCAGAAATCGTCAACGGCCTGCTCAACTTTTCGCGCACCGGCGCAGCTGAGTTCACGGCGCTTGATCTGAATCACATTATCGAGGACACGCTGAAGCTGCTGGAACACCAGTTCCGTGCTTCCCAAGTTCGGCTGGAAACTTCACTCGAACATAACCTGCCCGCTGTTCTGGGCAACTCCGGCAAGCTGCAACAGGTCTTTCTCAACCTGTTTCTGAACGCCAAGGACGCCATGGCGGCGGGCGGTACGCTCCGTGTAGCCACCCAGGCGAACGGCCGTGTGGCGGTCGACGTTTCCGACACGGGCTCCGGTATAGCTTTGGAACACATGCAGCGCATCTACGACCCATTCTTCACCACCAAAGCG
>PLZN01000312.1 GCA_003152195.1 Acidobacteriaceae bacterium | reverse complement strand
CTCCATCGATGCCGATGAAGCGCGCAGTAAACTCGGTCTTCTCCCTGGCTGGGGTGAGTTGGGCGTCAAGCGTCCAGTACTCCACCGGCACAAACGCCTTGATCTCACGCTCGCGTTCGACAATGAGCCGCAGAGCCACGGTTTGCACCCGGCCCGCGGAGAGGCCACGGCGAACCTTATCCCACAGCAGAGGCGAGATCTGGTAACCCACGATGCGATCGAGGACGCGGCGCGTCTGTTGTGCATCCACCAGGTTTTGGTCGACATCCCGGGCATGCTCAAAGGCGGCGTGCACCGCCTTCTCCGTNNCCTCGCGATCGGGATCGGGCGCCAGATAAATAACTGTCGCCGCCTTGGCCAGCTTCTTCAGCCGGTCGACAACTTTTTCTTTCCCAGGGATGATGATCAGCTCGGGCGCGAAACTGCCGCCGCTCAGGTCCACGCCGATCTTGTTCTTCGGCAGGTCCTTGATGTGCCCGACGGAAGCCTCGACAGCGAAGTCTTTTCCGAGATATTTGCTGATCGTCTTTGCCTTGGCAGGCGATTCGACGATCACTAGTGATTTACTCATTGTGTTCCTTAAACCCGGTGTTCCTTAGACCGATGAAAACTGTGGACGACATCCTGAACCCTACCAGCACATGATCGCGACATTTCTGGAAGCTACCATGATGGGCGTCTCCGATCTATCTTCGTCCGTGCATCGCAACGCCGTTCACTACAACTTTGGCTGCAGCCGTGGGAAAAGCCAGCTCCAATGGGACTGACTGTACCACCTGGAAGGTTCAGGGGTTATTTACTGATCGTGGTCAGCGCCCTGCTGAGCGTGCGAAACAGCGCAGAATGAGACGCTCTATCCCTGCCGCATCTGCAACTTTTGGTGCAGAAGGGGGGCGCGCCATCCTCGGCGCCGGCAGGCCGGCTGGCGGCAGAAGTCTACATCCGTCTGACGTAGTTCTTGCCGGGAAGTTGCTTGATCCGGTTGGCCAGCTCGAGCTCAAACAAGGCGGTGAAGATTTCAGACGAGGTTAACTGGGGCTCAAGTTTTTCCATCAACTCGTCAAGCTGCACAGCTTCGTCGTGGCGCAACGCGCTGAGCACAATCTTCTCCGGATCCTGCAGCGGAAGTTCCTGCACAATCGATGCGGCATCCTCCGCCGGCGATGCAAAACCTGCCTCCTCCTCCAGTTGCAGCCGTACCTGCGCGGGTAGTTCTTCCCACACATCCTCCCACGTCGCCACCAGCTTAGCGCCCTGTTTAATCAATGTGTTAGGTCCCCAGGCGTTTCTGGTGGTCACGTTGCCCGGCACCGCATAGACATCGCGATTCTGCTCCAGCGCGCAGCGCGCCGTCACCCGGGTGCCGCTGTTCTCGCCGGCTTCCACGACCAGCACGCCGAGACTGATGCCACTCAGGATCCGGTTGCGCCGGGGAAAGTTTTGCGGCGCCGGGAAGGTACCCAACGGGTATTCCGAGAGGATGGCTCCCCCGGCGGTGAGGATATTTTCGGCTAGCGACTTATTCTCTTTGGGGTAAATCACGTCGATGCCGGTACCCCAGATCGCAACCGTGCTGCCGTTCGCTGCCAGGGCGCCGCGATGGGCCGCGGTGTCGATTCCCCGCGCCATCCCACTCAGAATCACCATCCGGCGGCTGGCCAGGTCACGGGCCAGTATCTCCGCCATGCCCGTGCCATAGGGAGTTGGGTGCCGCGTACCTACGATCGCGATCGACGGGCGAGACAACAGCCTCAGGTCACCCAGGGCCCAGAGCACAGGGGGCGGGTCAAAGATTTCGCGCAGCCGGCCGGGGTATTCTGGGTCCTCATAGGTGAGGATCGCTCCTCCCTGTTCGCCTACGCGCAGCAACTCCTGCTCCGCGGCGATGCGCGCTTTGCCGGTGAAGAGGAACTGCGCGGCCTCCGCGGGAAAGTTCAGCGACTCGAGCTCGGTCAACGAAAGATGAAAGAGCTGCGATATGCCCGGCAAGGCTTGTGCGGCTTTGAGGATACGCTTCGGCCCCAAGCCCGGCGTGAGGGTGAGCGCAACCCAGGCGAGCTGGTCCTCCGATGCCAGTTGCGGCGGCCGGCCCTGCGCCGGCGAAGAGCGCTCTTCGGATCCATTCATCGCTTTAAAAGCATTTCACTTTTACTTTGAGTAGGAGAGGGAAGTTATGTGCAGCCGTTCTTTGAACGGAACGGCTGCGCCAAGTTCAGTTGCCCCCATTGCACCAAAAGTGAAATCGCTTTACTGCAAGGTACACTAAGCAGTGCCACTCCCATATAAGCGCCGCGTGCGTATGGCGGCGATCCACTTCCTGAATCCCGCTCCATTAATGTGGGACTTCGAGCACGAACCGGTGCGCAGTAGCCTGCGTGAGCGCTACCAGATCGGCTACACCACGCCCTCCCAGTGCGCCGTGGAACTCGAAGCAGGTGAAGCAGATATCGGTCTGGTTCCCATTGCTGCGTACGCTACCACACCATCGCTGGTGGTGGTGCCCGGCTGCGCAGTGGCCGCGCTCGATCGTGTGCGTTCCATCATCCTGGTATTGCGTTCGGAAAAGGGCGTAAGCGGGGTTCGGAGTGTGGCGGCGGATACGTCTTCGCGCACCTCGTACGTCTACGCGCGCATCCTGTTCGACATCTTTTGGAAAGTCCCGGCGGTGTTTGTGCCGCACGCGCCCGATCTCGAATCCATGCTGGCCATCGCCGATGCGGCTTTGCTGATCGGCGACCCGGCCCTGTTGGCCCTGGAGGACATGGACGCCCGCGAAGACCGGACCGGCGAGCGGTTGCTCTACCTGGATCTTGCTCACGAGTGGCACGGTTTGACCGGCCTGCCCTGGATCTCTGCCTTCTGGGCGGTCCGGCCAGGCGCTTTCCCGGAGACCGGGGTCACTGCCGCGGAGCTGATAGAGGACTTGCAATCGTCGCGGGATCACGGGCTCGAGCACGTGGAGGATTTGGCCAGCGAGTGGTCGGAACGCATCGCTGTTCCAAAGGAGACGATCCGTTCGTATCTGACTGACAACATTCACTACATGCTGGACGATGCCTGCCTCCGCGGACTGCAGGCGTTTTACCAGTATGCCGCTGCTTGTGGCGCCCTTCCTCCGTCGCCGGTCTTAACTTTGCTCTAAGCAGTTTCGCAATTACTTTGGCCTGACAAAGATCGCGAGGTGTGGTTTTCCTTGGAAGAAAACCACGAAAAGGCCTATCGTTCCCGTCTACACCAATTGCGAAACTGCTCTAGCGCCTTTATCCAATGTTTTTTCAATAGCTTAACTGCCGTATTTCACTTGGATTGCGACCGCAGTGCGGTTTTTTGCGTCCAATGGGGTGTGCATCAGTTATCCACCAGCCATGAGGCCGCGAGGCAAGGCGCGAGGTCAGCGCGGCCTGGCCATCCCGCGCATGGTTTGCACTGGCTCATGGGTTTCGGCGGCATGGGACTTTTTGTCGTCTCGGCGATCGATTCATCGATTATTCCCCTGCCGGTGCCAGGCAGCTCCGATTTGCTCCTGATCCTGCTGGTGGCGCACCGCGCAAATCCGGTTTTGATGGCCATAGCGGCCATTCTCGGTTCCATCTTAGGCGGGTATCTCACCTGGGGCACAGGCTCCAAAGGCGGCGAAGCAGCGCTCCACCGATACCTGCCCAAACGATTCGCGCAACGGCTGGTCCGCTGGGTGGAGAAGAACGGCATGCTTGCCGTCACTACCTCGTCATTGCTTCCGCCGCCATTTCCGCTGATGCCCGTTTTGCTCGCTGCGGGCGCTTTGGGGATTTCACGAAGGAAGTTTCTCCTTTCCTTCAGCCTCGCGAGATCTTTTCGCTACGCACTGGTAGCCTGGCTTGCCGCTACCTACGGCACCACGATGGTCCGTGCCTTTCGCCACTATCTCGCCGGCTGGAGCACCGTCTTCATGTGGGTGTATCTGGGCCTGGTAGTGGCTGGTATCTTGTATGGGCTGTGGAAGTTTCGCAGAGAGCAGCACCGGCCAACCGCGCCCCAGACCGCTGTGCTCAGCGGCGCGAAGTAACGACGGAAATTCTTTTACCCGAGCAGTAGCCCACTACCAACTCTTGGCTTAAGAACGCGTCGAGTACTGCAGGAGGGGCAGAGCCGGAGGGGTGCCTCAGGTTCGCCCCAGCGTACCTGGGACGACGATGATTTGTTTCGATTGTTTTCCCCGAAGGGCGCAACCGGTACCTAATTCCGCGTTATGGTAGGAGCAATGGTGGGGCTTCCCCCGGATTTCCTGTGGGGCTTGGTGCGGTCAAGGAACCTCATGCGGCTTTCCTTACAGAAAGCCGCACACGCGAAGATGGGCGGAGCCGTGTACAGGAAATCCAGGTCGCCCGTCTTTTTCATCCCACGTACCCCGGATTTCCTGTCNNACGTGGGGCACCCTCTGTTACTCAGTCCGCATCGGTGGTGGCGACTACTTGCGCCGAAACCGGCCGCTCCATCACCCGAGGCTGAATCTATCCCTCCGTCCCATGTGCGGCAAGGCCGTTCTTCCGTTCGTCCGAGGCGTGCCCTCGGCCGTCCCGAGACTGCGTGGCAATAAGAAATCTATATTTCCCAGCGGAGCAGGCACGCGCCCACGGTGAAGCCTGCGCCTACNNTGTTTCCGAAGCGATCGATATTGATCACCACCCGCTCCAACGGCAGGCCCAGGCGCTCGGCGGTGGAATGAATGATGCGCTGGTTTGCCTGGTGAGGAATGAAGCAGGCGAGTTCGTCTACGCTGACGTTATTGGCCTCCAGCAGCTTCTTGGAGGTCTCCACCATCTTGCGCACGGCGTACTTGTAAACTGCCTGGCCGTCCTGGTGGACGTAGTGCATCCGGGCCGCAATGGTCTCGGGGGAAGAAGGGTGCAGGCTGCCACCGCCTGGCATATTCAACGCCGGGGCACCGGAACCGTCTATCTCATGGTGAAAGTCGATCAGCCCGACCTCGCCATCTTCCGTGGGTTCGACCAGGACCGCACCGGCGCCATCGCCAAAAATGACACAGGTTGTGCGGTCGGTGTAATCGATGATCGATGACATGGTGTCCGCGCCGATGACCAGGATCTTGGAGTGAACTCCGGATTCGACCAGNNTCCGGGGTGACGGTGGCGACGATGACGACCTCTACCTCGCTGGCCGGGATGCCGCGTTGGGCAAGGCAACGGCGCGCCGCTTCGACGGCCATGTCGCTGGTAGCCATGCCTGGCTCGACCAGATGGCGCTC
>PLZN01000397.1 GCA_003152195.1 Acidobacteriaceae bacterium | reverse complement strand
GTATCGATATCGATAAGATCGGAATACTTGGAAATATAGTTGTTCGCGCAATTCACCGTGCAGTTGCGTTCCAGCACCGGCATCAGCTGCTTCTCTTTGAGACCGTATTTGCGGCGCTTGTTCTTGTCGGTGAGTTCCCGGTCTGCCTGATACCCAATCTGGGGAACAATACTGTTGTCGAAGAAGGTGCCATTCTCAACCACGCGAACGTTGCTGACAGAGTTTTGGAAACCGCGGCGGACCGTCTCCACCGCGAACTTCAGTGGACGCTCTTCTCCGGGCTGCATGGGTTGGTCCATCTGGTAGATCCGGTAGCTCAAGCGTTCATCGTCCGATTGCAGCCGGGCGCCCGCGAGATCGATGCTGGTCTTGAAGTCGCGCGGATTGGGCAGCGAGAAATGGATCTCTCGCAAAGGCTGCGTGCTTTCGTTCTTGATTGTTTCTGTGCAACGCAGGACCATGTTGCTGCTCTCCGGGTAGAGATCCACCGCGAACTTCACATCCTTTACCCGCGGAAATTGCTGGTTTTCGAAGCGTTTATAGGCCTTCTCGTAGTCGGTTTGCAGCACTTCAGTATCGTGTTGGCTCAACGTGCTGTTGAGCACTTTAGTGTTCCAGAAGATCCAACCACCGAGCGCGACGAACAGCACGACGCAGCTCGCCAGCGCCAGCGATGGTGTCCCTCGCATGCGTTGCCCGGCGAGTTGTATCCGTGCCTTCCACGCAGTATCGCGGCCGCGCTGCCACATCACAACACTCAGCAACGACAAAATCAGGCAAAACGCGGCCCAGTAAAGCGTGTACCAAAGCCATGACCTAAGATAGGGCGCATATCCGAAGAAGTCAGAGTACGTCATCCCCGGACGGCTCCCGAACTGCACTAAATTCGTTGCCACGTGCAGAGGGGTCCAGACGAATAGGTTCAGCATCGCGAAGGCGACGTAGACAAAATAGCCGATGTACTTGTTGGGTGAAAGAATGTGAATAAAGAAAGCCAGAACCGCGAAGAACAGGAAGGTGGTAAAGTCCGTACCGAAGAGCGTCCCCACGTAAAGCCCGAGTTGGAGCCGGTGATAGCCGTGGGCAAGCTGTACCGCGACCCCAGTGGCCATTGCGACCAGTTGCAGCAGCGCTAAGGCGCCCAAAAGGGCCAGCAACTTCGAGAAATATGAGGGCCAGACAGGATGCGGCAGCGCGTCAAAGATCTCATCGAGCCGCGCATCGCGTTCCTCCCAAATGAGCACGCCGGCGAAGTAAGTCATGATTCCAAATAAGAAGAGATAAAGCGTGCCCGAGATCAGGTCGAGGAGATTGTAGGTTACCGGCAGGGAAGTGTCGCCAAAGCCCTCGGTCGCGTTGAAGATCACAGCCGAGAGGCAGTTCAACAGCGCGGCCAGAGCAATGACAATAAAAATTGTCGACTTCACCAGCACTTTGAACTCCAGCTGGGTACTGTTCCAAAACTGTCGCAGATGCATGGCTGGGCCAAACTCGAGAGCTGCCTGGGGTAGGGTCCGGTCCAGGGGAGAAGCGGCCTCCGTGGCAGCTTTCTTGGCTTTCTTCACCTTGCTGCTGCGCTGGGCGAAGCTGAAGCGCCAGTAGGCAAAAACGAAGACAGCCGCCGCGGCCAGGAGCCAGATGACCCGATTCCAAAGCAGCAGGCCGCTCCAGCCCAGTGCGATGTGGTTCTTATCCGCAACCGTCCAATACTTAGTCACCAGTCCGTAGGTTCTGATCGCAAAAGGATCGAGCAACGCCGCCAGCTTCTCGTTCTTCAGATCCGTGGTAAAAGCCTGGGCCGCACTATATGCGGTGAGCAGGCCTAGCGCGCCCACAAAGGATGCAATGGTGCTGCGGGTCAGGACGGCTATGGCGAATATGACGGCCGCGATCAACAGCGTATTGGGCAGGGCGAAAATCAGCACCCCATTTAGGTGAGCCTGCCAGATCACCGGTCCCCAGCGCTCCGGTGTGACCCACGGCATATGCTTGGCCAGCAAAATACCCAGCGATACGCCAAGGATCGGGATCACCGAAATGAGTGCTGAGCCGAGAAAGCGCCCGCCCAGGTAGGGCAGCTTGCGAATCGGTGTAGAAAAAACGATTTGGTCGGTATTGAAGGCAAACTCCCGCGAGGCCGCGGAATTGACGAACGCTGTCGTCATGATCAGGGCGGTGAGGCAAATAAACGAATAGAAGTTTTCGATGACGAAAGGCGCGTTCTGCATCGTGTTGCCCAGTGCCCCGCCCACCCTGATCTCGTCGGGAGCGGAAACGGCGCCGAAGATCAACAGGCCGATAATCAGGAAGAAGATCCAGAGCATCCAGGACCGAATCCAATAGCGGATCTCGAAAGAGAAGAACGTCCAAAACATAGTCAGTCCTTTTAAGCTGGTTGTCCCGTCCCTAAAAATGAATTGTCATCCCGCCTGCCCCGGCCTAGGCTGCAAAACACTACAGACCGGCGATGCGCGCGAAGAAGACATCCTCAAGATCAGGGGATACCGGCGTGAACCCGTCACCTGGATCCGCGGGTGAATAAATGTGAATCAAAGGCCGGCCCGCGGTGAGCTTGCTCGAGATCACGCGGAAGCGCTGGTCGTAATCCTTCATCTCCGGCTTCCCAATGGATTTCTGCCAGATGCAGCCATCGAGGCTCTTGACCGCGGCATCAGGCGCTCCGGCGTAGAGAACCTTGCCCTGGTGGATGATTGCCATGTTGGTGCATAGCTCCATGACGTCCTGCACGATGTGCGTGGAGAGAATCACCGTGACATTCTCACCGATCTCGGAGAGCAGGTTATAGAAGCGGTTGCGCTCCCCCGGGTCAAGCCCGGCCGTCGGCTCATCGACAATCAGCAGACGTGGGTTGCCGAGCAGCGCCTGGCCAATCCCGAAACGCTGCCGCATGCCTCCGGAAAAGCCGCTCAGCGCCTTCTTGCGGTGATCATAAAGGTTGACCCGGTGCAGCATGGAGGTCACCGCGTCCTTGCGTTCCCCGCTGTGGGTCATGCCCTTCAAAAGCGCGAGATGATCCAACATCTGTTGCGCAGTCACGCGGGGATAGACGCCAAAGTCCTGCGGCAGATATCCAAGAATTTGACGCAGCTCCCGCTTATCCTTGAGCACATCGAGCGGGCCGAAGAAAATACTTCCGCTGTCCGGTTCTTGCAGGGTGGCAATCGTCCGCATAAGACTGGACTTGCCGGCGCCATTCGGCCCCAGCAGTCCATACATTCCGGCGGGAATGGTGAGCGATACATCGTCGATTGCCTTCACACCGCCGGGGTAGGTCTTGGACAAACCTTGAATGCGCAATTCCATATGCTGGGAAGCTCCAGGTTAACTCAAGCATTACCATCTCGCACGCCGGCATTTGCTTCGACGTAGCGCCCTGGCAAAGGATATAGCAATAGATAAAAATGCTCTAGCCCGGATAATTCNNAGAAACTTCTTCCGCTCCGCTTCCGGCGGAACAGGGCAAACCTCATAGCGGCCGGTTATGTGATAGCGGTTTCGAGCGGCCACGGTGTAGACTGCATCGCGCACAAACCGAGGTACCGCCCGCAACAAACTTCCTAACACCCGCCACCCGCCACCCAGCAGCAACAACAAATTCACCGTCACGTCGGATTGCGTCAACAACCTCTCCTGCCCCGAGTCGAGATTCAGCACCAGATACACGCTGTTGTCCTTGAGCATTTTCTCTCGATCGATACCGTGCCGGGCGAGAATTGCCGCGGCAGCCGAAGACTGCTGCGGTGCGAAGCGAAAACGATCGTAGCGATCGTGCTTCAACAGCCACTGCACAGTGCGGTTGCAGAAGCCGCATAGCCCGTCATACAGCATCACCGCCCGCG
>PLZN01000051.1:196-2649 GCA_003152195.1 Acidobacteriaceae bacterium | reverse complement strand
CCTTTTCCGTCCGCGACAACGGTATTGGCATCGCCCCCGAGTATTACGAGCGGATCTTTGAAATATTCCAAAGGTTACACGATAAAAAAGATTATCCGGGCACCGGCATTGGACTGGCTGTCTGTCGCCGCATAGTAGGTGGCCACGGCGGCAGGATTTGGGTGGAATCCGAGCCGGGACAAGGAAGCACATTTCGTTTCACAATTCCCGCAGGATCGGACGAAACTAGTGGACAGCAAACAGACCAGTAGCAGACCTGCGCAGATTCTTCTCGTAGAAGACAACAAGAACGATGTAGAGCTGACCCGCCTTGCCTTTGAGATGTCCAGGCTGCCCTTCCACGTTCATCACGTGAAGGATGGAGTTGACTGCATGGCCTTCTTGCACAAAGAGGGCGAGTACGTCAACGTGCCAACGCCTGATCTGATCCTTCTCGACTTAAATATGCCCCGAAAGAACGGGCGTGAAGTCTTGACCGAGATGATGGCGGATGAAATCCTCTGCTATCTACGGGTCATTGTCCTAAGCACTTCTTCGAATGATGAGGAAATCCTGAAGGCGTACAAGCTGGGCTGTAGCTCCTACATTGTCAAACCTGTCGATTTCGAGCGGTTCTTGGTGATCGTTCGATCGGTGGCGGAGTATTGGTTTACGGTTGTGATGTTGCCCCCCAAAATCTCGACCATAAGGCCGACGGCCCGCTTGGGAGCTTGAGAGCCAATAAGGGACTGCTGATGCTCCGATCTCCCGCACGCCCTGCTTGTTCCCGCTCAAGGAACCACCGGGTGTCGCGATTGCCTGATGAAGAAGCTGGGCCATCAGCGACTCAGAGAACGTCCTGGTGGTCGAACCAAGCACCGGCTCAATCGTTCCTCCCGGCACGTCGCTGCACATTGCGGTCAGCGAATGGACCGAGGTGCTCGGCTCCGAACGCCTCACTGGCACTCTGCTCGACCGGCTTAGTCATCACGTCTACATACGGAGTGAACGGCGACAAATGCCGCCTCAAAGCAGCCGGGCTATGAGCTAGACCCGCCGCTCCGACACCGCCGACCCATGGAACAATCTGACCAGGGACAGGCCGAAGACGCGCTGCTTGAGACGCAAGCGCAGGCGATAAAGGTCAACTAAGCAGTCAGGGGCTATCCCAAGCACCACAGCTACAGACTTGAATAACGTTTCAGACACGTTGGTTAGGGCTCAACGGCCAGGTCATGAAGCTGCTGTTGCTTTTCTGTCATCCCAGCTTGCTCGGTCCCTTGCAGCGTGAAATAGAAAGTGGCTCCGTGATCGGGCTCCGCCTCGGCCCAGATCGTGCCTCCATGTTTTTGAATGATCCGATGCACGGTGGCCAGACCCACTCCGGTTCCTTCAAATTCCGAGTCGGTGTGGAAGCGCTGGAATACGCCGAACAGTCTCTCGGCGTATTTCATGTTGAAGCCAGCGCCGTTATCGCGCACGAAAATGATTGCCGGTTTACCCGGCTGTTGGATGCTGTCGACTTCGATCACGGCGCTGGCCCGGCCACGGGAGTACTTCAGAGCATTGTCCAATAGGTTTTGAAAAACCTGGGCCATCAAGATTGGGTCGCAGTCGAGCGCGGGCAGCTTCGCAATGCGCCACTCCACATCGCGTCCTTCGCACTCCGGCTGCAGCATCGAAATCACTCGATCGACGATGGCATTCAATTCGGTGTGGCGCAGCTTCAAGGATTGTCGGCGGAGTACTGCCATCTTCAGCAAAGCATCGATCAGCAGCCCCATCCGGCTAACGGCGTCTTCGATGCGCTGCAAATGCTCTCGTGCTTCAACAGCCATCATCGGACCAAAGTCATTCGCGAGGATCCTGGAAAAACCAGCGATGTGGCGGAGTGGGCTACGAAGATCATGGGAAACGGAGTACGAAAAGGCCTCCAATTCATGGTTGGTGGCCTCCAGTTGTTCGGTACGCTTGGCTATCCTTTCTTCCAGGTCTTCGTTGAGCTTGCGGATCTCCAGCCCGAGCTTGGCCGCCTCCTGAAGTTGCTGCCGGATGATATGGGTTTGTTCATGGACTCGCTGCCGCAGCACAAACACCCAAGCAAGAACTACCAGTGTCAGCGCAGCCGCCAAACCAAGCATGCTGATGGCATGAATTGGAGTCCACCAAGAGGGACTCTTGATCACGACAACATCCTCAGGCGATCGCAGCAGGATTCGAAACGACTCAGGGATTGAAAGGCCGTCAGCAGGGGTGCCAGCCATGTCAGTGCCGCCCTTCATCGAGCAGATCCCGACTATTCTGAGTGTGGTTCCCTTTTTCAAGGTGGGCAGTCGCCCTCCGGATTGTGCGGGCAAGATAACGGGAAAAACATGATTTTGGGAAGACAACACGATGTTTGGGTCGCTTGCAGTTTCGTCCTGGCCGACAAGCTGGCCCTCCAGTTCAACCAATTCGGCGTCATGATCGCCACG
>PLZN01000051.1:0-165 GCA_003152195.1 Acidobacteriaceae bacterium | reverse complement strand
AGGCCAGAGTAACCGTCCCACGAATGTGGACGCGGTGATTCGAAGCGGGGTGGGGACTGAATCGCAGCAGACCGCTGACTGGCGAGATCGGTAACGCAAAGGGATGGGCAGGCGCAGGCTCCACTACTGTTACCCCGGCTCGATCCGGAAAGAGCAGGTAAGCGC
>PLZN01000448.1 GCA_003152195.1 Acidobacteriaceae bacterium | reverse complement strand
AAGAACGGCTGCACATAACCACCGTTTCCCACGCACGGTAAAAGTGAAAATGCTTTAGAATTGGGCTGTTCGCCGCACCCCACGGGACTGTGTTTCGGGCCGCTATCTGTTCCGGCGAGCGTACACGCGATGGTTTCGTGTCCCCCGCCAAGGAGTCGCCGTGAAAAAAGTCGGAATCATTTTCGGCATGGAGACGACCTTCCCGCCCGCGTTGGTCGATAAGATCAACTCCTTCAACGACGCGGATCTGAAAGCCGAGTTGGCCAGCATTGGGGAAGTTCGGATGGCGGAACCCTCTCCATACGACGTGATCATCGATCGTATCTCCCACGACATCCCCTTCTATCNNGGTGGAGCGCCGACGACAAGTTCTTTAACTTCGCGCTCGGCACCAAGCTCGGTGTAGCCATCCCCAAAACCGTGCTGCTGCCCCACAAACACCACCCGGCGGGCACCACCGGGGCCTCCATGCGGAACCTGGAATATCCCATGCCCTGGGACAGCATTTTTACCTACGTGGGATTTCCCGCATTCCTGAAGCCCTTCGACGGGGGTGGCTGGAGAGATGTGTACAAGGTAAGTTCGCCCAACGAGTTCTTCGATGCCTACGACCAAACGCGCACTCTCTGCATGACGCTGCAGACAGCGGTGAATTTCAAAGAGTATTTTCGCTGCTATTGTGTCGGTCAGGAGAAGGTCCACATCATGCAGTACGATCCTTCGGCGCCTTTTCATGAACGCTACGTGAAGAATCCGGCGCCGGTCGACCCGAAGCTTCTCGATCGCGTCGAGCGCGACTGCCTGACACTGTGCCGCGCCTTGGGTTATGACTTGAACACCGTAGAATTTGCCTGTGAGGATGGTATCCCGTACGCGATCGACTTTATGAATCCAGCCCCCGATGCGGATGTAAGCTCCGTGGGACAGGCAAACTTCGACTGGATTGTGAATCAGGTCGCTGATCTGGCCATGGAAAAAGCCAGGAAACATACCGGGAAGGCTCCTGAATATCGCTGGAGTGCCTTCCTCGGCGGGCCCTCAGACGCCTCCGCGAACGGAAAACGACCAAGCGTTCGGAAAACATCGAGCAAGCAACCAAGCAAGTCAGCCAGGAGGTAAGCAGATGAACCGTCCTAGCCTCAGCATCGGAATCGAAGAGGAGTACCAGACGATCGATCCGGAAACGCGCGACCTTCGATCGCATATACAGTCTGAAATTCTTTCTAAAGCCAAGCTTGCAACCCTGGATCGCGCCAAACCGGAGCTTCACCAGTCCGTCGTTGAAGTGGGCACAAAAGTTTGCCGAGATATTCAGGAAGCTCGCGAAGACATCCTCGATTTACGGCGGCAGATGATCACGTTGGCGAGTGAAAGCGGTATGTTACTTGCCGCTGCAAGCACGCATCCTTTCGCCCACTGGAGAGACCAGGATATCTACCCGGATGATCGCTACAAGCAAGTCGTCGAAGATTTGCAGCTGGTGGCGCGGGCGAATCTCGTCTTCGGATTGCACGTCCATGTAGGCGTCGAGGATCGCAACACCGCGATTCACATCATGAACTCAATGCGCTACTTCCTGCCCCACATCCTCGCGCTTTCGACGAACTCCCCCTTCTGGGAGGGTACGAAGACGGGGTTCAAGTCCTATCGATCCAAAGTCTTCGAGCGGTTTCCGCGCACGAACATCCCTGACGTCTATGCCAACTGGGCTGAGTACGAGACGTTTATCAACTTGCTGGTCAAGACCAAATGCGTCGACAACGGCAAGAAAGTCTGGTGGGATATCCGCCCGCATCCCTTTTTCCATACTCTCGAAGTCCGCGTATGCGACATACCTATGCGGCTCGATGAAACCATGGCGATCGCAGCGCTGATCCAGGCCACCGTAGGGATGCTCTATGACCTGCATGCACGAAACAAGAGCTATCGTATCTACGGGCGCGCCCTCATTATGGAAAACAAGTTTCGCGCTGCCCGCTATGGCATCGATGGCAAGCTGATCGACTTCGGCAGAGAGGAAGAGGTGCCGATGCGCGATCTGATGCTCGAATACATCGATCTGATTTCCGATGCAGCGAAAGAACTTGGCAGCGAGCGCGACATCGCCTACATTCACGAGATGCTCAAAATGGGCACGGGTGCAGACCGGCAACTCAAGGTTTACGAAGAAACTGGCGATCTGAAGAAGGTTGTCGACTACATCGTCGCCGAGACACGTGTCGGCGTGATGCAGGAGGCGGCAGCATTGCGCCAGTAGAATAGTGGAAAGGATGTAGTTTGTACGAAGCAAGAGAAAGGGAGTTGCTTGGCCCAACCCGTTTTGACCGATATCACCAAGATCGAATTCGATTCCCAGTTCTCTCCCGGCGCTTATAACGCCGTGAACACCTGCCTGCGCATTCAACCTTCGGAAAAGGTCACGCTCATTACCGACAACGCGTGCCGGGAGATTGCAGCCAGCATAGCGCAGGAACTGACAAAGGTCGGCTGTGCTTTCAAGGCCTTTGTGCTGGAAGATCTCGCCCTACGCCCCTTGACTGGCTTGCCCCGCGAAATCGCGGAGGACATGGAGACGAGCGACGTGAGCATCTTCGCCGTGCGGGTACAGACCAACGAGCTGAAGTCTCGCATGGAGATGACAAGTATCGTCAATCGACGGCATATGCGCCACGCGCACATGGTTAACATCAATCGCCAGATCATGCTGGAAGGTATGCGCGCCGACTTCAACCACGTCGATGCCCTGAGTAAGAAAGTGCTCGAGATCGTCAGTAACGCAAAGGAGATCACCGGCAAAACCGCCGCAGGCAGCAACTTCACCGGCACGCTCAACCCGGAGTACCGCTGGCTCAAGACCAGCGGCATTATCAGTCGTGACAAATGGGGCAATTTGCCCGGTGGCGAAATCTTCACCTCTCCGGGGGAAGTGAACGGTGTGTACGTAGTGGACGGCGTGGTCGGCGATTATCTCTGCGACAAGTACGGCGATCTCGAACATCAGCCGTTGACCATCCGTATGAGAAGCAATCGCATCACCGAGGTCTTCAGCGAAAATAAGGCGCTCGAACAGGACTTCTGGGCTTACACCCACACGGACGAAAACAGCGATCGAGTCGGTGAGTTTGCCATCGGCACGAATATTGAATTGACCGACGTGATCGGCCAGATCCTGCAGGACGAGAAGTTCCCCGGTATTCACATCGCCTTCGGCAATCCATACGGGGAGCACACCGGAGCGATGTGGTACTCCAGCACCCACATCGATGTGGTTGGCCGCAAGTTCGATATCTGGGTAGACGGGCGGCGGATCATGGAGAAGGGTCGATTCCTGATCGAGGACTGACAATGATCCCCGCTCTGCGCGAGGCGTTCAACCATAACTTTCTACCTGAAACATACCATCAGCTCCTCAAGAAATTGTCGATGAGTGCCGGCACGCCCATCGCATTTCGTGTTTCCGAGACGCCCTGCTTTCTGCCCAAAGCCCTGCTTGACCAGATGGCGGACTATGGTCGTGACCTGGTTCTGCAGCTGGTGAACAATCCGGAATACCGGCGTGCTTCGGACGCCACGGTACCGCCGCAATACAACGTTCCCAACGAATCTCCGCGGCCGATGTTCTTGCAAGTCGACTTCGGCCTGGTGCGGAATTCGAATGGCGAACTCGAACCCAAGCTGGTTGAGCTCCAGGCTTTTCCTTCCCTCTACGGATACCAGCCCGTGCTGGCGAAGCAATACATTGAGTCCTATGGACTCCCCTCTAGCCTCGGGATTTACCTCGGAGGCTACGACCACGATGGATATCACCAACTCATGCGGGAACTGATTGTCGCCGGCCACGACCCTGAGAATGTCATCCTTCTGGAGATTCACCCGGAGAAGCAGAAGACCCTCTGTGATTTTCTGATTACGCAGCGCGACCTTGGCATCGCGATCGTTGACATCCTCAAGCTGAAGAAGCGCGGTAAGCGCCTGTTCTACGAGAAGTCCGGCCGCGATATCGAAGTACGCCGCATCTACAACCGATGTATTGTGGATGAGCTGGAGCGTAAAGATATCGCGCTGCCTTTCGACCTGACGGAGCCACTCGACGTGGAATGGGCTGGCCATCCCAACTGGTACTACCGCATCAGTAAGTTCTCGATTCCCTATCTAAAACATACGTGCGTGCCGGAAACCTGGTTGCTTGATCAGAACAGTATCGTGCCCCGCGACAACGAGAACTATGTGTTGAAACCGCTCTACTCCTTCGCGGGAATCGGCATCAAGTTCGATCCTACCCAGGCCGACGTGAATGCCATACCCGCAGAGCAACGTCATCACTACATTCTCCAGCGGCGTATGCGCTTCGAGCCTGTCATCGAGACCCCGGCCGGCATCACCCAAGCCGAAATTCGCATTATGTATGTTTGGCCTGAAGGCGGTGAGATCACACCAGTATTGCCGCTGCTCCGCATGGGTCGCGGCATCATGATGGGGGTAGATCACAACCGCAACCTGGAATGGGTGGGCGGATCAGCGGCACTCTGGGTGTAACATGGCTTTGATACTCATTCTGTCATGCCGCGCGCAGCCAAGCGCGAGCGCGACGTACGCCGGGATTTTGGATTCCGTGGACCACCGGATCAGGTCGTCGGCAACCGCTGAGACAAGTGTTGGCTCGGACGTTACAGCAGGCTCTCAGATGACTTATCACGGAAGGTGACGCAAATCACCGACGGATGGGACATGATCGGCGATCCTACTTTTAATAGTCTCCCACAGGCCGCGCTGGAGAGTACCTGCGGTGCTGGCTGGTGTTCCCTTCTCGATGAGGATCTAATGGTAGAAGAAATAAATGGAGGAACGCTTATATTCGTGCCCAGCGTAGTAGACAAGGAGGCTTGCCACGCCGGGAGCCGCTATCAGCAGGGATCACAGCAACAGGCCGGCGCGGCCGCAAGAACTTACGAAGAGCATCCATGATAGGGCATTGCTTCAATCCTGAATGCAACGAAGAGTTACGCTATCTCCGGCAAGGTTCTGTTTATCAATGGGAGATGGGTGTTGGGCGGGAGTTTCACTCGGAATTCTTCTGGCTATGCCCAACCTGCTCTTCCAGATTTAAGGTAGCTTCCGATGATAATGGGGGACCCTTGCTTGTACCCTGCGGCTCAAAGAGAGAGGGCGACCAGAAGTGCTCTCGAATCAGGAGAGTACTCAGGGGCGTGTTGCAAGAATGTGTAGTTGCCGAACTGCCCGGCGCGGCTGGTGTCAGACCTTCGGGATCATCGGTCACGGCAGGGAGTTGACGCGGCGCAGATGTACTGGCAAGCGTGTGATGTCTATCACAGCCTCGCGGATAACAATCGTTAGAAGCTTAAGACACACTTCCGGTGACCATTATGACGCAAAACACTACACTTCCTGTCTACGCAGAATCGATTCAGTACGATTTCAAGGAACTACTCGTAGCCTACGATTTCTCTGAAGCCGCAGACTCCTCGCTGAAGTATGCGGTCATGTTGTCCAAACGGTTTGGATCGTTCATTCACCTCATCGGCGTGCAGAGCCCCGCAGAATACGCCAGCGCGCTTGAGGCTGGGCCGCTCGCAATGGAAATGTCTCAACGTGATCTTCAATTTGGCCTCAAAGGAATCGAAGAGCGCCTTCGGACGGAGGGGATATGGAGCGATTCCGTTCGGCGGATTGGCAACATCTCAGACACCATCGAAGGAGCCATCCTCGAACATACGCCCGATCTTCTTCTGCTTGGCGCCTTTGGTTACGGTCTAATTGACCGGCCACGGCTTGGCTCGACAGCGGAGCATCTGCTTCGAACCGTCCGTTGCCCGGTCCTTATTCTCGGGCCGAGCGCGCTTCTCCGCGATCGCGAGGCTCCTCCTTTTCAGCGTATTCTCTGCGCTACGACCTCGCGCGAGATTCCTGACGATATTCTCTGTTTTGCGGGCCATTTTGCCGCCCAAATGGGAGCGCATCTGGAGCTTGTCCACGTCGTTGATTCCACACACAAGGAAGTGTGGCGAAAACCTGATGAGCAGCTCTGCGAAGGATGGAGTAGAAAATTGCGCGATCGAGGCATTTCGGTGAGTTGGACCGTGCTCCACGGGCAAGCCGATAAGGTGCTTGCTGCGCACGCAGCGGAGTCGAGATCTTCTGTCATTTTGTTTGGCCTGCACCGCAGCGGCAACCATATGATCGATTGTGCCGATGGGGTAGTGAGCGCCACGATTCGCCAGGCCCACTGTCCGGTCATGACATTTCCTCATGACCTTTCTCACTGATTTGCAGTAGATACTCTGCCTGCTCTTCAGATAGCGTTGGATCATTTTAGGTGTGATATGACGATTCTTGGAAATCCAGTTGAGGTGAGCCTGGTCTGTTTGCCACAGACTTCTCTTCGAGCGCGCAAACCGCCAAGCTTTAGCTGCAAGCCCTTGCAGAGCGCTATCGATCGCGGGTTCGCCTGATCCATGTCGTCGATCTTGCCGCGGCCTTCAAAGCCCCAGACGCGGGTCTCAGCATCGACATCTTCCGCAGGATCGGAGAGGAGTCCCTCTGCCGCCTGCAGAGCGAACTACTCTCGGAGAAAATACGCGTAGAGGCAGTCCTATGCGAAGCAACCGATCCGGCCACAGAGATTCTGCAAGCAGCACAAGACCGGTCCACCGACCTGTTGGTTATCGGTATGCGGGGACTCAAAGGACTGGCCAGGCTGGTTCTTGGATCGACGGCGGAAGAGCTGATTCATCAAGCCAAATGTCCAATTCTCACCATCGGACCCGGAGTGCCGCCGCCAAAGCAGCCGATAAATTTCCAGAGGATCGTCTACGCCACCGACTTCTTTCCGGAGGCCGCCAACGCATGCGTCTTTGCCTTATCGTTTGCTCAGGATTTTGGCGCCCATCTCTACCTTTGTCATGTGCTTCCAGAGCCTGCCGGCGTTGACCAAATGGACGATCATGAACTGAATGCCAGGTTTACGAGCGCGCTACAGCGGTTGGTTCCCGACATGGCCCGGGAATGGTGCGAGCCGGAATGTGTTCTCGAGCATGGGTTTGCGGCTGATGGCATTCTGTTGCTCGCTCAGCGTGTCAAGGCCGACCTCATTGTGGTGGGGGCTCGCAAAACTTCGCACTGGG
>PLZN01000410.1 GCA_003152195.1 Acidobacteriaceae bacterium | reverse complement strand
AAACCCCTTCGCCAAGCTTCGCGTCTTTGAGGTAGACCACCCCGCCACCCAACATTGGAAGCGCGAGCTGCTTCAGCGCAATGGCATCGCCATTCCGGATAGCCTAACGTACACACCGGTCGATTTTGAATGCCAGTCGCTCTCCACGCAGCTTCGCGATGCCGGTTTCAACCACAGCGCGCCCGCCTTTTTCGCCTGGCTGGGGGTCGTCCCCTACCTCACCCTGGGAGCCTTCCGAGCCACTCTCAGCTTGGTCTCCGCACAGCCTGCGGGAAGCGGCCTGACTTTGGATTACGGGCAACCCCGCGACGTTCTTCCAGTCATCGAACGGCTGGCACACGATTCGCTTGCGTCGCGCGTTGAAAGGGCGGGCGAGCCCTTCCGGCTTTTCTTTACCCCGCCCGAGATCGCCGCCGAGCTCTCTCGCTTCCACGGCCTCGAGGATCTTGGCGCCGCCGAGATTAACGCGTGCTACTTCAGTGGACGTACCGATCAACTCGCGATCCGTGGCACGGCCGGACGTCTTCTCAGCGCGTGGGTCTAGTGTGGGATCTCACAAGTTCCTACTCAAATTTCAGGGACTCGACCGGGTCCAACTGCGCGGCACGGGTGGCGGGGAGTGTGCCGAAGACGACGCCTACCAGCGTCGCCGCAGCCAGAGCGATAATCGCGGACAGCCCTGAAATCGGAATGCGGTACGAGGTAAAGAGCCGCACGGAATAGGGAACGGCGAGGCCCAGAATCGTCCCGATGATGCCGCCGCTCAGCGAGATGAAGACTGCTTCAATCAGGAACTGCAGCTTGATCTCGCGGTAGGTCGCCCCGAGCGCCTTGCGAATGCCGATCTCGCGNNCATGATATTCATGATGCCGATGCCGCCTACGGCGAGCGTCACCGACGATACCAGCAGCAAGACCAGGGTCAGCGCGTTTGCGATCAGCGCTGCCGTATGCAACAGTTCGGTCAGAGTCTGCGCCGTATAGACCGAGCTGGGCTGGTGTCGCGACTGGATCACGCGCAGGATCTGTTTTGTCGCCAGCTCCACATCGCCGGTGTCCCGGATGGAAAAGAAGATCTGCTTGACGTCATTCGTTCCGGTGAAGTAACGCGCTACCGAGTAGGGGATGAGGATGGTCTGATTGGCAACCTCGGTCTGTCCCAGGGTATCCACGGCCTCTTTGAAAGTACCGATGATGGTGAACGGGATGCCGCTGATCGCGAAGGATTGATTGACGGCTGCGTTGGTGCTGCCGAACTTCTGCCGGGCAAAGGGCTCGGTTACCACCGCGACTTTGGCATGACTGACATCGTCCTCCTCGTCGAAGAAACGCCCTGTGAGCAGAATCAGATTGCGTACTTGCCTGTACTGGGGTGAGACGCCAAGCACCAGGATGTCTTTCACGACGCCATTGTCGAAGCTGATGCGGTCATGCATTTGCAGCGCGGGGGAGGAGAAGGCCACGGACGGTACCTGCTCATCGACCGCCGTTTCGTCCGCGCGCGTAAGGTAATCGTTGCGGAAGTCGTGTTGTGCGTTCGATCCTGGTCCGCCGCCGGAGTATTCCACTACCACCATGTTGGTCCCGATGGCCTCAATCAGGTGGAGGATGTATTGTTTCCCAGTCATCCCTACGGTCACGACCAAGATGAGCGAGGCCGACCCGATGACCATGCCCAGCGAGGTGAGCATGACGCGCACTTTGTTGGTGCGAAAGCTGTCAATGGCCAGGCTCACGATCTCGCTCAGCACCATGGTTCGTTTGGCACTGGCGAGCGTGCGTTCAAAGGATTTGCGGCTGGCGGCTGTCATCTAGGGAAGGCCGCCCTTTCTGGTGGCCTATCCCTATGGTAAACGGCCCTGGCATTTGGCTTGCAGGAGCATGGGGATAGGAACCGCCGCCGTCTGCAATACATATTCTTTACAGCTGCGCGTATTCCTTCTTTGCCTCGGCAACCACGGGCAGGCCGGAGTCGGCGTTCTTCCACTCGGTGAAGAAGACGTCGTAGGCCTTTTTCGCGGCGGCCTTATCACCGGACATGGCGTAGGCGCGGCCAAGCCCGAGACAGGACAAGGCATAGGGGCTGCCGGCGTAATAGGCAAGGCCTTTCAGACGTGTCGCATCCTGGAACGAGGCGATAGCATTGCGCGGGTCTTTGAGCTGGAGATATGCGAGACCCCGTAGGTAGGGTGCATAGGAAGCAGCGTCGTGGGCTCGAACCCGTTCCAGGAGAACCAGGCCTCGCTGCGCGTCACCAGCCTTGATCGCGAGCCAGGCACGGAACTGTGGCACGTACAGCTCCTGAACGAGAGTATCTTCCGGGTATCGCTTTTCGAGACTAGCGAGCATCGGCGTAGCCTGCTTCTCTTCATTGCAGAGAGCCAGTGCAGTGGCTGCAGCGATGAGGGTGACCTTGCCTTTATCCAATTGCAGGGCCTCTTTGACGGCGTGGTCTGGATCGAGGCATCGATCAACCATCCAGCCTGCGCCGGCGGCGCTGAGCAGACCGCCAGCCTGGGCATCCTTCTCTTTGACGCTCGCCGCCTGATCCGCCGCGCGGAGAAAGGTGGTCCTCGCGAGCTGAATCTGGCCGAGCTGTGGAAGGATACCGCCCCAGAAGGTAGTAACGGAGAACTGGTCGGGACGTCCGGCCGTCTCTGCCAGGATTCTCTGCACGCTATTCCAGTCAGATTGGCTGGCGTAGTACAGGCCTTCGTTCAGCAACAGGGAAGTCCCGTTCAAGCCGAGATGCTGAACCTCCGCAATATACTTCCTCGCTTCGGCTGATTCATCCAGGATAGTCGCTACCGAGGTCCCGTTTTCCAGGCCGATGGCATCATCCGGCTGCAGTTCGAGGGCCCTGCGATTGGCGGCAGCGCCCTGTTCGTAGCAAGTTAAAATGT
>PLZN01000056.1 GCA_003152195.1 Acidobacteriaceae bacterium | reverse complement strand
GCGTTTCTTGCGAAGGGTGGGATCCGCCGCGCTTCACTTGTAGTTTTCGGACCTTCCGGATTCCATGGCATGTAGCGGAGCTTGGATTCGCGATGTAGTCGGCGGAACTTCAGTCAGCTACTGGAGGGTACAAGTCACCGGGGCGCCGGGCCAGCGACCCGATTTCCGGCGATATAGACGGCGTCAATGGTGCGGGTGTTCTTGATATCGTCAAGCGGATTCTTGTCGAGCACAATCAGATCGGCCCACTTGCTGGCCTCTAGGGTACCCAAATCCTTCGCGCGCAGGAACTCGGCGGCATGTCCGGTGGCGGCGGTGATCACCTGCATCGGAGTCAAACCCGCCTGCACCATGAGCTCCATTTCCCAATGGGCGAAGTAGCCGGGAAAGCGGCCGGGAGGACCGCTATCGGTGCCAAACCCATAATGCACACCGGCAGCAACCTCCGTCTTGAGATTGCTTTCCGCGGTTCGCAGGAATCCGGGGTACTGGCCGAAATCAGGATCCGATCGAATCGTCGCCTGATAACTGGCGCTCTTCAATTTGGCAACGACGTCCGCTGAGACGCTGCGGGTGAAGAATGGATCGTTGGCAAAAGGAGGCGTTTGCCCGTAAACGAACATCGAGCCTTCACGGGAGAGCGTCGCAGCCATCTGCCACGTTCCGTGCTGCTTCATTTCGTCAATGAACGCCTGGTCGATGGGCTTGTCGCGGACGCTATGGGCCAGACCGTCTACTCCGTATGCGACCAGCTGCTTGGCATCCTGCAGATAGAAGACATGGGCTACCACACGCAGATGGTGCCGGTGTGCGCTCTCGATGATGGCCTTCGCGATGTCGTAGGGCATCTTCTTCTTTGTGCCCAGATGGTCATCCATCCATAACTTGATGACGTCGACGTGGTTCGCGGCCTGCGCGGCGACCATAGGCTCTACTTCCGCCACGGCCGCCACTCCCTGGTTTATCCCTTCGACCCCGCCGTAGCCGCCCTTGAAGACGAACCCCTGGCCTGCGGTGTAAACGCGAGTTTCGCTCGGACGCCCGGCACGCTGCTGGTCACGAATCTTGAAAATTGAGTCTTTATCCGTGCCCATGCTGAGAACGGTCGTGACGCCGTAGGACGCGTAGGTCTTCAGATCCTTCTCGACATTTTCAGGGGTGAAGAACTTTGCGTTTTGGTCGAGGCCGATCGTGTCCCCGAGATGAACATGGAGGTTGATGATGCCGGGCATGGCGTACTTGCCCTGCAGATCGACGACCTGTGCCGCAGGGGGAGTCTTCAGCGCCGCGACGGCCCCCACCCAGGCGATGCGCCCGTTGTCGAGAATCATCGCCGCATGGGCGACAGGAGCGCGGCCCGTGCCGTCGATCAATGTGAAGTTCTTGAGGACCTTGACTTCCGCAAGCAAGGACGTAGCGCACAAAAGAACCAGACCAGCGGCGACGCTATTTCGAATTCGTCCGGGCATCTTCGAGAATCCTCTTCGCGCGTGATGGATTGAAAATTCCACAAGAGCAGAAGCGCGAGAGATAGGCCGCTGCCTGTTCCGGACTCCGGCGATTTTCCTTTACGAAGTCGATCATCTTCTTGGCTAACGAGTGGCTGATCATTCCGTGCCCGCACATGGTCGAGAGCGTGGTCACTTGCGAGTTGGGAATCTTTTCCGTCTTCCCTTCGAAGCCGAGGGAGTAGCCTACGCTGTGCCTGTCGATGCAGGCGTAGTTACAGCAACTCTCCGCGCCCTCTATGGACGTCGAAATGTTGATGCTCATCCCCAGATTCTCTTCTTTGATGCGCTTGACGAACTGCTCCGCGGCGGGAAGATTGTCGAAGACCGCGGCGCACGTGGTCGGAATGGTGAGGCCTTTGATTACGGCCTGAAAGTCCGGCTTCATATCCCGCTTCCAATGCGACAACGGGCTCAGATTCTTTGAGGACCGCAGCGCCCCTCCGTGCCGGGTTTCACCCAGATTCACCGGCTTATATTCCATCGCAATTTCCATGAAGCGGTGAAGTTTCGGGAGCGCATTCGGGTCTTTGTTGCTCTTGCTTGGAATGGCAAAAACGATAAAGTCGTCACGAAAGCTCTCGGAATCGCCAAACCGATGTAGTGTGTTGGTCATACGTTTGCAGTCTCCCTGGCAGGTTCGCCTGTTGGTTGAACGAGTTTGCCCAAACCTATATTTGTCTTCGCGCGTTGCAGCTTATAGCCCAACCCTTCAAGAATGGGGGCGACGATATCCTCTTCTCCGTGCTCACCGCAACGCGTGGCGACGCCGATCGCAACCACGGTATCCAGCCGTTTCTCAACATCCCATACCAGGCGAATAATCTCTTCGGTGCGCGCGACCGGCACCTTAATCTCTACGATCGCCGACATAACCTTTTCATCCATAATGTCGTCGCGCAGAGTGCCCGTGCTCACGTCCGACATTAACGACGTAATGGGGTTCTTCTTTTCGAAGCTCACATTCACCTCTGCCAGGGCCCAGCACATTTGCTGGATGTCGCGGAAACGCACGCCGACACCGGGTCTACCAAATTCAATGGTGAAGCCGACGTCTCCAACCTTCACCCGTCCCGTCACGTCGTTGGTTTTTACTTCTTCGGTACCGCGGCCTTCAACTCCGGTCGACTCGTGGGGCACGCTCGGGTCTGAGAATGCCCGCCGCACGACGCGCGGCCAGGTGAGCTCATCCGGTTCGAAAGCGGCGGTGGGGCAAACATCGGGTTCGGGTTCAAAACGAATGCGCAACGCCGCGAAGACGCGGCGCACGGTGCGCACCAGGGTCGGATTCAGGTGTTCCTGGCTCAGCCCGTTGTAGCAGGCGTAGCACTCTACGCATTCATCCCGATTGATTGTCGCCCGCTTCAGTACAGGGTCGATGTAGATAGCACCCATGGGACAAACGTAAGTGCAGT
>PLZN01000611.1 GCA_003152195.1 Acidobacteriaceae bacterium | reverse complement strand
CGAGATCAGCCTGTTTTCCAGGCAATGTCTGGGCAAACGCAGAATCCCCAACCTGGAAACCCTGCGCTCCCAGGCTAAGGCGTGGAACCAGCGCATCAACCGTCACAAAACCATCCTTGAATGGAACTTCTCTCGCCTCGACGCCCAGAGATGTTTCCACTATCAAACAAACCTATTTGCACGTCACGGCACTAGTGCCAAGTTTTGCTAGAAACCGGACCTTTCACGACGGTCTTAGAGTGGATCTATCTCCATTGTCGTGGCGGAAGTAGCCTTCATGCGAAGCCACACGACGAGTTTGTCCGCACCCAGCGAGTTCACACGCCCATACCGATAATCGTGGCCCCAGGAAACCAGCTTGCCGTTAACTTTCAGTCTTGGTTGCGCGTCTCCCCAGCCATTCACAACGAAGGCCGGGTTGACCAATGGAGCGTCATCCTTTGCGCCAATGCGGATGCGCAGCGGGGAGACGGAACTTCCAGCCTTGCGGTCTAAAACAAATGCCCGCTGCGTAGGGTCGTAGCCGTTACTTTTGAACTCGCTGTCTGTAACCACTAGCTCTGGAGGCGAGACCCAGGACTTGGCCAGTACAGCCAGCTCACTCGCTGGTTGATCGGTTAACCCATCGAGCATGATCTTCGTTATCGAGTTCGAGGTTTGTTCGTAGTGCTGGCCTTCGATGTGGGACAACGAGGTGTGCGACGGCCGGTCAGGTGCAACAGCGGAGATGCCACTCGACTGCACCTGAGCAACTGGCCAGTGGTTCCACCACTCAAAAAGCGAATAGGATTTTTCGCCGCTGTAGGTTGATAGCAATGGATGAACAGGCGAGACAATCTGGAACGGTTTCCACTTTGATTTCAGGTTGACCACCTGGATATTTGCACCGGCCGGTTGGGAAACGGCGACTGGCGGATGCTCCCAGGAATAAGTAACGGTCTCACCCTTCATGTTGACGTACGTGAGAGCGTTGGTTTCAATGTTGTCTTCCGGCCGTGTGCCTGGCGGATTGATGATGATGGTTTCCTGGAATTCGTGCCATGTCTTGAAGTTCGAAGTCCAGGCGACAGTTTTCCTGGCGGCCACGCCATCTGGATACACCGTGTAGTAATCATCCGCCCAATCGGTCCAGCCGGTAAAGGGATCCGGATTGGCGCAGATGGAGTGCTCCACTTCACATTGTCCGTAGCGAACGTGGATCACGGCCCGAGCAGGTGTGCTTTCCAGGACCCTTACATGGGCATAGAGGTTCTGCTTGTCCGACATGGGCTCACAGTCTTCGCCATCAGGACAGCCGGGCGAACCTCCGGTTTCGACGAACTCATCGGAATACCATTTGCCGTTCTCTGTTACCCATGCAGGCACGTAGTTCGTACCCTGCCAGGAAACCAGCCGCATAGGTGACTGGTCGAAACGTACCACGACATCCGAATCCGGTCCCACACGGCGTGGGGCATCCCACAGCTCCTCGTATTTCAGGGTGGCGTAGAACGCTCCGAAAGATCCGGCTCCCGGAGGCCCGGAGGGTAGCGCGGGATACGGGAGAGCATCGCCTGCCGGAGGACGAATCCGGGCGTATTGGCCGGCCATCTCATCGGGGGAGAGCGCACCATTGGTCACTTTTAGTTCATCAAGAATGCCGTCAAAGGAATACCATACGGGGTATTTCGGATGAATCCATTGCGAGGGAATAAGCGGCTTTCGTACGCGGCCGATCAAGAGATCCGCCTCTTCCGCGGAGGTAAAGGGCCCCTTCGCGTCCTGTTCGCCGGCTGTCTTCCCATCGATGTAGAGTGTCATCCCCTTCGACTCATCAAAGGTGGCGGCAACGTGCGCCCATCGTTTCAGCGGCAGGGGTTCGCGAGAAGTTAGAGATTGCCATACCCCATTTGCCGAAAGCTGAAAGCCGAGATGGCCGAAAGAGTCAATGCCAAAAAAGAAGCCCGCTTGTTCGTCCCGGCGCTGGTCAATGATCGGCACCCAATTCCAGGGATAGGCATTGATTGCGATCCAGCTCTCTATGGTGAAAGAGCCCTTCAGATGCGGCATCTTCGCCGCCGAAACGATTACCCCTGACGTGTCCCCGTCCAGGCGCAGTCCATTGCCCAAAACGCCGCTGACGCTTTTGTACACGCCCGTGATCTTTCCGTCTGCATGGCCGATCGAATCATGCGCCGCATCCCCCTCCGCCTCGTCGAAAGTCCAGTGGGCAATTGGGCCGGCTGTCTGAGCGGAGACTCTGAACACAAAAAGCAGAATAACGAGCAGGCATGCCAGGGGCGGCACGAAATCAAGCTTGTTGCACGACCTGGCGGGGCATTTCATTTCGACAATTTCATTGGACGAACCATAATTACGCCGTAGACTAGTGCTGTCAAGCCATGGGTGGAACTAGGACCGCTGTACCTGAACTCCAACGAGGAGATAACGAAGGAACATGCTTGACAATAGCCAAGAGTCAATCTATGGTTTGGTCCGTCCATTCGGAAGATTCCATGAAATGTCGTGACTTTCTCAAGTTCAGTGGAGCCGCCAGCATCCCCTATTCCATGGATCCGCCTCACAGGGACTTCCTCTTGCTCGATGGTTCCCTGGCGCGCACGCTGAGGACCTGTCAATTTTCCCATGGGACGATGGGGACCAACAAGCGGGACTCTTTCTATGTCGATGCAAAAGCTGTAGCCTGGTCCACCCTGTCCTTCTGGAGTTATGTCGACGAACATTCTTCAAAACAATCTCGCATTGGCCAATATGACTGCAGACTCCAATCTTCTAACAGGACGGGTGGTTATTGTCACCGGGGCAGCTCAGGGTCTCGGTAGAGCAACCGCCCTCGGGTTTGGCCGCCGTGGCGCCAAGGTAGCTTTAGTAGACAGCAATCAGGCCACGCTGGACGATACGGTCAAGCAGATGCTTTCCCACGGTGCCGAATGCACCGCCATTGTTGCGGACATCACTGACCCTGGCGCGCCTTCCAGGATTGTCCAAAAGACAACCGAGTTGCTCGGGAGGCTCGACATCCTGGTCAATAATGCGGCCATCTCGTCAGTCGAACCACTTTTAGAAGTAACAGAGGGCGAATGGGACAAAGTGTTCGCTGTTAATGTAAAGGCTCTCTTTTTTTTGCTTCAGGCCGCGGCACGTGTCATGAAAGATTCCGGAGGTGGCAGGATTGTGAATGTGTCGTCACCTGCTGCGCGCATGACGCGGGAGGAGTATGTCGCCTACTCGACAGCAAAATCCGCCGGCGACTACATCACACGCACGGCGGCAGCCGCCCTGGGCCCGTACGGGATTACGGTGAATGCTGTCGTTCCAGGCCGGATGGATACTGCCATGCAGCGGACTAACGAAATGGCGAGTGCCGCAGCTGCCGGCATTGATCTGCAAACCTATATACACTCACGCACCGTGGACATTCCCCTTCGCCGGCGCACTACACCGGAAGAAGTAGCGGAGGCGATCATATGGCTCGCGACACAGAGCGCCTCTTATGTGACAGCCAACCGTCTCAATATCTCCGGCGGCCTAGAATTGGATTGACCTCGAGAGGTCGATAGAAGCCCCCAAGCCCAACCTGCATGTTGGAGCGAGAGGGGGAAAGGTTGGAGGCAGGACCCACTACCTTTTGGCCGTGATGGAGACCTGCACCGGGCTCGTCCCTGCTCTCCGAAGCCATAGCACAAGATCCGTTCCGCTCAGGGTGTTGATAAAACCTGTCTCGACTTCCCTGCCCCCGGCGGGAGAACCATCGATGCGAACCGCTGCCGGAAACTGGCCCCACCCTTTGATGACGAAGGCGGGATTTACAACGGGAGAGGATTCACTCGCCGCGATTGTAAATTTTATCGGTGTGCCTCCACTCGCTGCCAAAGCAGTATTGGTCAATAGGTAAGCGCGTTGTGCCGGGTCATATACTGCCGCAACGCTCTTGTCCGCCATCTTGAGATCGGGAGGATGCATCCATGATCGGTCGAGTTGGGCGAGCTCTTCGACCGAGCCATCGGACAGACCAAAGAGAAAGTACGTGCTCTTCGTCGGACCTGCGCCCTCGATCCACACTGCATTCGGATTCGGCGACATAATCGCTGCGCTGGCGTAATGGTCCGGAAAAAGTTCAAACCGCCCATCGGACGGGATTTGGTTAACCGGCCAATGGTCCCATACGGGGAAATGCGAATACTGCGGCCGCAGTTCCGGTGGCCAGCCATAGGGACCAAGCGATGTGCCTGCTCTATAGATGTAAAACGGCTTGTATTTCGATTGCAGGTTGATGACCGCAATATTGGCATCGGCCGGCTGGTCGGGAAAGGGGAACGGAGGGGAAACCGGGTCATAGGAGTAGGTGCGGCTCTGGCCCTTACTGTTGGCAACTGTCGCAGCCTGCAATGAGATATAGTCCTCCGGCTTCTTACCTGGCTCTAAAAGTAGGGTAGGTTCAGTGAAACTATATTTTTTGCGTTTGCCGTGAATCGTGCCATATCTTACTGCGACACCATCCGGGTAGATATAGAAATATTCGTCTACCCAGTCTCCCCAACCGGTCTCTGGATCGATATCGGCAAAGCCGCCGGTCACGTCGACGAGCGCGTAACGCCAATGAAGCACCACTCTGGCATCGCTGGTCTCAAGAATACCGATGCTCGCGTGCATATTATGCTTGTCATTCATGTGCTCGGCGGTGCCGATGCTGGTGCTTGCCTCGAAGCTTTGATCACTCATCCAGATGCCGTTTTCGGTAACGATATTGGGTCCGTAATTCGCACCATGCCAGAACACATAATGGAAAGGCAGTTCCTTGAAGCTGACGACCACGTCGCTGGCGGGCCCAGTCCGCCAAAGCGCATCCCATTCGGGATAGAGATTTAACGTGGTATATACAGCTTTGAGGCGAGAAGCTTCCCCTGGGAGGACAGGCCAGCGACGCTCAGTGAGCTCGGGCTGCGCGTTTGCGATGGTTGGGCTGTAGGCAGATGCAACCTCTGTGGGCGAAAGAGGACGATCGTAAATTCGCAGATCGTCAAGGATGCCGTCGAAGGAATAGAGCGCGGGGAAAGACGCATTGGGACGCACCAGCGCCACCGGAGGCAGATCCCGGAGATTCCTCCCAATTCTTAGAGGAGTGTCTTTCGCCGGAGTGAAGTTTCCGGTGACGGGCAGCTTCCCTGCCGGCTTTCCGTCGATATAGAGGCTGATTCCCGTCGTTGGATCGTAAACTGCCGCCACGTGCGTCCAGCGCTGCAGAGGTACGCGTATCTCTGAGCGGCAAACCTCCCAAATGCCCCACACCGAAAGCTGGAGCCCAAGGCGGCCTTCCGCGTCGATTCCAAAAAAGTAACCAGCAGCCTCATCCTGGTGCTGATCTACGATAGGTACCCAGTTCCAGGGATAGGATTGAACGGCGATCCAGGACTCGACCGTAAAGCCCGGCCCCACTTTCGGAGTGTCTTTTGGCTGCAGTTCGATCGCGGTGGTAAATCCGTCGAACTTTAGGCCATCCCCGAGTACCCCTTTTACCCACTTATAGTTGTTCAAAATTGGATGGTCACGACCACTGACGCTATCGTGGACACTGTCTCCGCGATGATCATCGAACGTCCACTGCGCGGTGAGACCTGCTGTTGACTGCCCCATAGCAGAGATTACCGACATACACATTCCCGCCAGCAGAAAGAGACGTACGCGTGAACCTCTTCTATTTTTCAGTGCTCCATCCATTGTGTGGCCCGTTCTTCGCGATCGTACTTCAGATTCAAAGCGCATCCGCAAACAGAGTTCGGTTGGAGGCTTACTGCGCTCACGATACGCGGAACAGATCGTAGCTTTAGCCGAAGTACTGCCGCGCCTCATCACGCCTGACGGACCACACCTTCTAGCCGAAAGACAAAGGCATGATTTCCTCTCTTCTCCGCAGGAAGGGTTATGGCTAGTCCTCGCGGGGTGCGGGCTGTGGTCAACAGACCACCTCCGTGAAGCATTCGAACTACCGGCCGATCCGCCCCGGCGAGGGATCGGATCGTGATTGTCCCGGATTCAGGCCATGCCAACGCGATCGCATAAAGATAATTTCCCTTGGCCGTAAACCGAATATCCTGTGCTGTGTATTCCAATGTATCTTCATCAAAATCACCGTTGTCGGCTTCTTCGGAACCCTCACCGGAGATTCTCCAGGGGCGTGTTCCATAAATTGCTTCGCCGTTGATACTCGTCCACGCCGCTAATTCCTCGACTATGCCTTCTTCTCTCGAATCCAGGGTTCCATCCGCTCTCAGGGGGAAGTTCAACAGCAGATTTCCATTCTTACTCACAATGTCCGCCAACATCTGTATGACGGTTGCCGCAGTCTTGTATTGAATATCCTTTTTGTAATACCAGTCCCCTACACAGGTGTCTGTCTGCCATGGGAGCGCTTTTATCTGCCCTTCCACACCTCGTTCAAGGTCTTGAACGCACATTCCATCAATAAATTGGCCACCGTCATCGCTAAACTTGCAGTTGTAGACAGCCTCTAGACTTCCATGATGGCGCGCAACATTGGCATTATAAAAATGCGCCAGCAGCTCGCGCCCATGCTTTCCAAATGGAAGGCTGCCATCGCTGTATAGGAGATCTGGCTGATAGGTATCNNTGATACAAATCCGCATACTTGAAGTCGGTTCCATCGTAAGGTACACCCGCGTACGGACCCATGGTATCCGCACGCTTGGTGACTCCATACCAATTCCAGCTCGCTCCAAGATGCTCAGTCACTCCAAATTTGAGACCATGTTTGCGCGCCGCAGCGTGCCACAAACCGATCACATCCTTTTTGGGCCCCATGTTCACAGAATTCCACGGATGGTATTTAGAGTTCCAGCAATCGATATTGTCGTGGTGCTGGGCAATTGCGCAGAAGTATTTTGCTCCCGCCTTCTTGTAAAGGCCCATCAATCTCTCCGGATCCCAGTTTTCGCCTTTCCAGAGGGGCACCAGATCCCTGTATCCGAATTTTGATGGATGTCCATAGCGCTGAAGGTGCTCTTCATACTGGACGTGTCCTTCGATGTACATGTTGCGCGCATACCAATCACCCATTTCCGGGACGGATTCAGGCCCCCAACATGCCCAGAATCCCAGCTTGGCGTCACGAAACCACTCTGGCGCTTTGTAGTTCTTGAGAGACTCGAGCTCGGGGGCGAAGATTGCGGTGTCCCCGCTCTGTGAAAATAGATCCGGGCCGGCGACAGCTGCCGCACCCGCCATTGCAACGAAACGTCTTCTCGTAAATCCCATCGAAAGCGCCGTCCTCGTTTCTACGTCTGGGTGGGATGACCACCTCGCATGCATGCGAGTGCCCGGTTATTACAGCCCTGGTGATTTGTTTTCCCTATCGAGCTGTTCGAAGGTCTGGTTCAGGACCGGATATACCTGCCAATCTTTGTAATCAAAGTGCCACCATTCATATTGGAAGACGGTAAAGCCCACTGACTCCATTGCTTTACGCAGAACATCCCGCTTCCATCGCTGCAAAGAAGTCCCCCCGGGATAAAACGGGTAGGAACGCTCCGACATTTCATCGTAACCTCCAGTCATGACGAGTGGTTCTCCGGTGGCCAAGTTGTAGAGCGTGAGATCGATGGCACATCCGCGGTTGTGCCGCGACCCTTGGCTTGGATCGGCAACGAAGATCTTCTTGTCGCCGGGAGTTCCATCCCAAAACATTTTGGTGACATACCACGGCCGATAGGCATCGTGAATCAGGAGGCCGTACCCCTGGGCATGCAGGGCGTGGGATGCCCGCACCAATGCTTCGGCCGCTGGCTTCTGCAGGAATGCCCGCGCCTCGGTGTAGAGCGGAGTGCCGAGGAAATTGCGGTTTGTTGCGTAGCGTATATCCAAATGGATCGTGGGGTCGAGCGAAGTCACATCGACCAGGTCAGGGTCCCGATAGTAGCCGCTCTCCACTGGAGGTCTCGCGCGGAGTGCCTCCTGGCGCAGTTGGTCAACAGGCTTAAGGGGTTTGATTTGGAAGACTTCTCCATCGGCATTGGTATGTCTCCGCGGAAACACAACCGCGCCGACTTGCACTGCCGTGATCTTGCCCGCGGCATCGCGAAGGAATGCCGCCTGTTCACCCATGTAGAGGCCGCGATCCGGAAATTTAAATTCGGAATCCGAAACAGGCGTCAGAGGGTCAAACTCGAACCATTCGATCAGGGCGGTCAGACCCCCACCCTTTTCCAGAATGTAGAGCTTGTCATAATCCCATCCATATTCCCCGATAAGGTCCTTCCACTTTGCTGGGGGCGGAGGGGGCTCGACATCCGGCTTGAGATGATAGGCCTGATTGTTCAGGTTGAGCGCAATCTCCGCCGGCATCGGTCTTACATTTACGATGGGATCCGGCGAGTATCCGAGCCGGCCATCGCGACTGATGTTGCCCATGTTGTCCCGAAGAGAGATCATGTAGCCACCGCTCAGATGCGATAAAAACACCTCTCCACTTTGGTTTTTCAGATTGACAATATCGCTGCCGTTCGCGTAGCTTCCATCCAACTTCGTAGCAAGAGCTGGCGGCAACCTGTGGTTAAAGTCAATCCACGCCGAGGGGGTGCCTGCGCGCGTCGCCAACATGCCGCGCAGTGCGTCTTCAGCGATGTGGCTGGCTACGGCGTTGGTACTGTCCAGCGTAGTCACGACAATGACACCCAGCTTGTCGTCCGGGAGAGCCTCCAACTGCGTGGCAAAGCCGTAGATCGAACCTCCGTGGCCCACTTTGCGATGACCCTCAAATTTGCTCAACTGGAATCCAAGCCCAAAGTTACTTGCTGAGCCGGGTGAATCAAACTGCGGGGTCCACATGGCTTGCAGCGTCTTTGCTTGAACCACTTGCTGTCCGTTTGCGGAGCCGTTGTTAAAGAGAGCACTGAGAAACTTGCCCAAATCGGTCACCGTGGTATACATGGCCCCGCACGGTCCCTCCCCTAGCTGAAAGCTGGGTGCTTTAAACCACAAGCCGTCGTAACTCCAGATATAGCCGGTCCCCAGGGCGCCCATGAGCCGAGGGTCCGGAGCGAAGGAACTTTCCTGCATGTTCAGGGGGAGCAACACCGATTTCTTTAAATATTCAGGGTAGGGTTCATGATTCAGTGTTTGTAAGACATAGCCGGCTGCAGCGACGCCTGCGTTGGAATATTTGGTCCTGGTCCCAGGCGCATAGACCAACGCGGTCTTGTTCAGGCTAAGGATGGTCTGCTGCAGCGATGGACCACTGTCGTCGAAGTAATTGCCCACCGGCGGCTCGCGGAGCAATCCAGAGCGATGCGACATTAGCTGGCGCAAGGTAATGGGGGTGTGAAACGGATTCTGAGGGGAAAAGTCAGGGATATATTGTTGTACGGGCGCGTCCAAATCGAGTGTGCCCTTTTCCACCATTTGCATGATCCCGATATCCGTAAACAGTTTGGACACCGAGCCGACGCGGAATATCGTATGCGCTGTGGCGGGGATTTTTTGCGCTTCATCCTGCCAGCCAAATCCCTGGGCCCAAACAACCTCCTGATCATCGACCAATGCGATGGCGATGGAGGGTATTCCTTTGTCTTTCATCTCGTGCTGGACAATCGACGTCAGCTGGCCGGCAAGAGGTTTGTAGGCCGCGCTGGGAAGAACATTTTGTGCCGGCAGGAGCGGTACGCATACCAGCACGGTCAGCACAAGACCAAGTTTGCTTACGGAATCAAGCTTTTGCATTTTCGTTCCGTCCAATCGTGCTTAAAAGTCGATCGCGGGAGGAGACCGTCTGATGTGCCGAACCTATTCGGTCCGTCGCAACCCTCGTCGCATCACGCTTGCTATGCCATCACTAACCGGGGAAGAGCAGGCCCGTGGTTGGTTCTAGAACGGTTCTTTCAGGGAGATCTTGAACACAAACGCGTGGTCGCAGGGCTTTTGCTTGGGGGTCGACACAATCAGAGCTTCGTGGGTCTGATGCCATGCAAGGGGTTTACCATCGCCAAGCATCGTGATCGAGGAGATCTCCGAGGGATACAAACCGGCCCAGGTTTCTCCATCGGGAACGAAGCTCTTGATCGCAGCATGTTCTCCGGGCCAGGCGAGAACGGTTGCGTAGAGAGCATTGCCATTACAGGTAAACCGAATATCCTGTGCAGCGTAGCGAAGGCTATTGTCTTCGTTGAACTGACCGCCCTTTTTCAATTGGGTGGGGCCTTCAGCAGCAACCAGCCACGGGCTGGTGTCATAAACCGCCTCACCGTTGATCCGGAGCCAATCTCCCAGCGCGAGCAGGCGTTCCTTCGCTGGTTCAGGGATAGTGCCGTCCGGCTTAGGACCCACGTTCAGAAGCAGAAAGCCATTCTTGCTGACTCGATCGATCAAGCCGTGGACCAACTCATCTGCGGATTTGAAGCCGACAGATTGCACGTAACCCCAGGCGCTCCCCGAATCTATCGTGGTGTCGGTAATCCACTCACAGTAGGTCATGTTCAATTCCCGGCCTAGTTCCAGGTCGTTGATACCGACACCCGGAACGAAGTCGTGATCTTTATAGGTGACGGTTACCTGTTTTCCTTCAGCGGCAGCTTTGTTGAAGTAATAGGCCAGGAAAGTCTTTTTGTAATCCTGCTGGATCAACTCCAAACCATAGTCGAACCAAACGACGTCCGGGCCATAATTGTCGACAACTTCGATTAGCTTGGCCTTCCAGAGGTCAAGGAATTCCTTGCTGGGCAACGCGTCGGGAGCATGGCTTTTGCCATAGAGGCCTGCATACCGCGGATCACTGACATCATACCGCTTGTCCCAGGTTGGAAAGTAGAACCAGTGTTCAGCATGATGGAAAGCGGTGAGAAACTTCATATCACGCTTTTTTATGGCCTTGGATAGCTCGCCGACTACATCACGCTTTGGGCCCATCGCCGCCGCGTTCCACTTTGAGTATTTCGTATTCCACATGGCGAAGCCGTCATGATGTTCCGCAACCGGTCCGGCGAAGCGCGCACCTGCCTTCTTGAAAAGATCAGCCCACTCGTCCGCGTCGAAATTCTTGCCGTTGAACATCGGAATGAAGTCCTTATAGCCAAACTTATTGAGCGGCCCGTACGTAGCTTCCTGATGCTTTCGTTCGGGAGAGTCAGGCTTGGTATACATGTTGTGTGCGTACCATGTTCCGTTGTCCCCGAATGCCGGGACCGAATAGACACCCCAGTGGGTGTAGATTCCGAACTTCCCGTTGCGTAGCCAGCGAGGCGTAGGAATGTTCCGCAGAGAATTCCATGTCGGCTGAAACGGGGCGTGTTCCCGGCTGTGTTTTGTTGGAACTGCGACTGCATCGGACGTGGCGGCGAACGGGGAGGCTGCGACGAGCGACCCCGCCGACAACGCCAAGCTTCTTTTCAAAATTGCGCGCCTGTCATAACGGTTCATCGTTGCTCCTCTTCTGATCGGTACGGCTCGATACCGAACTCCCTTTTAGCTAGTTCCAGCGACAGGCTGGCCGGCACTTTTCTCGTTTTGGCGCCCAGGGTTGCGCTTCTGAGACGCTAGGTCACAGGGTTTTCGACGGAACTACGGGCAACAGCATAGCTGCCAGCCCCCGCCCTCTGCGGCCACTCTTCCTTCCGAGCTGTAAGACGCTCTATATAATCAAGGCGCGGAGAAAACCCGATCCCCGGGCCTTGTGGCACGCGGATGGTTCCTTGCGGTTTGATCGTAACCTCCGGCTCGATCACGTCCTCAGGCCAGTAGCGCTTGCTGGCGCTTACATCGCCAGGCAGGACGAACCCCGGCAGCGACGACATGGCGATGTTGTGAGCGCGGCCAATGCCGGACTCGAGCATGCCGCCGCACCAAACAGGAATTCCTTGCTGGAGGCAGTACTGCTGGATACGGCGTGCCTCGCCATGGCCGGAGACGCGGCCTAATTTAATGTTGATCACCCTACAGGCCCCGAGTGCAATGGCAGCTTGCGCATCGCGCAATCCATGAATGCATTCGTCCAGGCAGATCGGCGTCTTGAGTTGGCGCTGGAGCGCCGCGTGCTGAAAGATTTCGTTCCACTCGAGCGGCTGCTCGATATAGGTCAAATCAAAATCGTCCAGCTGCTTGAGCAGCTCGGCGTCGTCGAGAGTGTAAGCAGAATTCGCATCGACGGTGAGCGCGATGTGCGGATAGTGCTTGCGTACCGCTGCGACAACCGCTAGATCTTTGCCCGGCTTGATCTTCAGCTTGATACGCTGATAGCCAGCTTCCAGCTCCTGTGCAATTTTTTCGAGAAGACTATGGATATCGGTTTCGATGCCGAGAGATACGCCGCACGCCAACTCCGTACGGGAGCCGCCAAGCACTTGGTGCAGCGGCACTCCTTGCTCGCGGGCAAGTGCATCCCAGAAAGCGCTTTCGATCGCAGCCTTCGCCATCTCGTGCCCGCGAATGGGTGCCATCGCATGAAGCACTTGGCCGGCATCGGCAAAGTCTTTGCCTGTAACCAACGGGGCCAGATAATTACGCAGCATCAGCCAGGCCGTGTCCGTGTTCTCAGGGTTGTAAAAGGGACCCTCTCCGGCGGTAACCTCGCCCCAACCGCTGCCATGGTTTGTTTTGAGCTCAACCAACAAAATGCGACGAGCCTGTGTGACCCCAAAGCTTGTCTCGAAAGGTTTGCGCAACCTAAGGGCGATTTCTCGCGCATGAATGCTCTGAATCTTCACATCTTCTCCAACACGTAGAGCTCGGGTTCGCTGTCCTGGCGAAAGCCGGTAACCACATAGCCCCGGCCCAGATAGTCCAGGAACTCTTCTCGCATGCGGGCCTGATGGGCTGGGTCGTGGCGCTCGGCATCCGGGGGCAAGCAAACTTGCCGCGCATCCTTGCTTACGCGCGGCGTCCCGCCTTCAAGAATGCTCTGAACCCGCTCACTTTCAAGCTGCCATTCGATCAGCAGCCGGTCTGTCGGAAGGGTCCCGTGAAGAGGGCTGCTGGTGATGCCGTACAGGTTAGAGAGATAAGCTGTCGCAATACCGCCAAGCCGCACGAGGTTGAAATACGCATTGCGCGACTGTAGGGGATCGAAGGTCCACTGCATCACGGTAATCCCGTGGGAGAGCGCATCTGCCCGTTGGGCAAGCTTAAGTTTTCGGCCGACGCCGGCACTCTGATAATCAGGATGAACGCCCAACCGGTGAGAGTGCAGGCGACCGATAGGGAAGGTAGCAAACGCCAGCGTAAATCCGACGAGACGCTCACCATCGAAGGCGCCGATGACCTGCCCAGCGAATCGTGCCGCAACGGTGAGCAGGGCGCGGGAGTCAAGATCACGGTCTTCATAGCGCCAGATATCGCGCTGCAGGGCGACTGCGGCATCGAGCTCACTATGCTCGCGAAGCGGCCGGACATTGATGGCGGGCTGTGGAGATGCCAGCATGAGCGACCTGCGGCGAAAACGGAGTGTAACAAACGTTGCACTGGGCAAACGTTTCGGAGGCAACACTGTCAGACTAGGACAAGGACAGTGGACTGTCAAACACGAAATGCGGGGCAGCGGCAAATTGAGAACGGCAATATGTCTATAATTTCGTTGACATTCGCCCCGGTCCCCGTGAAACTAGCGGCCAGATGAAAATCGGCCGGCGCATGTAACATCCGTTGCTAAATGTAGATGCTGGAGTTTGCAGGTTTCTGTCGCACCGCCATTTCGTGAACATTTACAGACGACAGCTCGGTTCTTGCCAAAGCGGCTTAATGGTGGACATTGAGGCACAGCGATTTGGAAGGGAGTAGCAGCATGAGCACACCTCCTCTGCCCGCCCATTCCGTGGCGCTCGCACGGGAGCTAACGGCTTGGGACGGCTTCGGCGTGGTCGCCGGCTCCGTGATCGGTTCAGGAATTTTTCTTGTACCAGGAGCGATCGCCCTCAATCTTGGATCCCTCCGCGGCGTGCTGTTGGTATGGGTTGCCGGCGGTGCACTGAGCGTCTTCGGTGCTCTCTCGTTGGCAGAGATGGGTTCGATGTTTCCCCAGGCCGGCGGACTTTACACGTATCTCCGCGAAGCATACGGTAACGTGATCGCATTTCTCTATGGCTGGGGCTTGCTGACGATGATCCAGACCGGGACCATCGCCACCCTGGCTACCGGCTTCGCCCTCTACCTGTCACAAGTCCTTACTCTTTCCCAAGCCGAGCAAAAGCTATTTTCGGCCGGCAGCGTGTTGTTTTTTACTGCCGCGAATTTGATGAGCGTGCGGCGTGCCAAACACATTCAGAACGTGGGGATGGCGGCAAAGCTCGTTGGCCTGATCGGACTGGCGGTTATGCTCCTGACTCGTGGCCGCTTTACGACGCTGAGTACAGGATGGCATGCACCGCTACGAGCTAGCTGGATGGCGTACGGTGTTTCACTGATTGCCGTCCTTTGGGCCTACGAAGGTTGGCATGTTGTTTCGTTCACGGCGAGCGAATTTCGTAGGCCGCAACGCGACCTGCCGCGCAGCCTCATCGTTGGGACGCTGGTTGTCTGTGCTATCTATCTCACGCTCAATGTGGGCTACTATGCGGTGCTGGGGCGAGCTCAGATGGCCGGCGTGGGGAGCGCTGCGGCTGTCGCGGCGCAGGCAGCATACGGAGCCAACGCTGTGCGGCTCATCTCAGTACTGGTTGTCACGTCGATCCTGGTGGCGATCAATGGAATGACCCTCACCGGGCCGCGGGTCTACTACGCGATGGCGCGCGACCGTGTATTTTTCCATAGTTTGGGCAGGGTTAGCGCGCGCAGTAAAGTACCGACCTTTGCTCTGATCGTTCAAGGCGCCTGGGCCGCGGTACTTACCCTGACGGGTACGTTCCAACAGCTATACACCTACGTCATCTTCACAGCCTGGATATTTTATGGTCTGGCTGTGGCTGGAGTTATCGTACTGCGTGTGAGGTATCCCCATCAGGCTCGCAGTTTCTGCACGCCCGGCTACCCGGTGCTGCCGGCTCTGTTCGTGCTTGCGGCTGCCGCCATCGTCATCAATACAGTGGCGAGTGTGCCGCTGCACGCCGCCATTGGCGTTGCGGTGATCCTTCTCGGGCTGCCCCTTTATCTCATCTTTCGCCATCGCCAGGCGGCAAAGCCGCACATCCCTATACCGATGAAAGCTGCAAAATGAAGAAAATAGCATGGATCGCTCCGCTCGCCTGCGCGGCCCTCTGCACGCTCGATGCTGTTGCACAGACATCTGTACCCCAAGGCTTTACCGAAGCCGTACAGCAGGTTATCAGCCGTCCGGTGTTCCGGCATGCCGTCTTCGGTATCGAGGTCTACTCCCTTGATACGCAGAAGACACTCTTCGCGCTGAACGGGGATAAATTGTTCACCCCTGGCTCGACTACCAAGCTGCTAACCGAAGGGACAGCGCTGCACTTGCTTGGGCCGGACTACCGTTTCCACACCTTTATCTATCGAACCGGTGAGGTAAATAGCAAAGGAAAGTTGAAGGGTGACCTCGTGCTGGTTGCCAGCGGCGATCCAAACCTATCAAACCGCATGCAGCCGGACGGCACGTTGGCGTTCGCGGATGAGGACCACTCGTACGGTGGCCCCCGTTCCCGGCTGGTTCCCGGAGATCCGCTGGTGGCGATGCACGAGTTTGCAAAACAGATTGTGGCTGCAGGCATTAAAGAGCTTTTACAACAGCCAGTACCAAGTGGCCGAGCACATCTCGGCCCCGCTCGCAGAGGAAGCAAAAGTCACGCTCAAGGTCAGTCAAAACCTGCATGCCAGCATGACGCCTTACATCCTGGGCGCAATCGTGGGCAAGGCTACGGCGAAGATCGACCAAAAGGGCTTTGCGCTGGAACACGAGTTTCTGACCAAGGCTGGTCTTGACCTTTCGGGCGCATCGCAGGCGGACGGAGCAGGCGGCGCAGCCTCGGCCTTCTACACGCCGGACTTCATGGTGCGCTATTTGGCGTACATGGCGAGTCAGCCGATCTACCCTATATTTGAGCGGGCGCTCCCAATCCTTGGACGCGACGGCACCCTGGTGAACATCCAGCACGATTCGCCCGCGGCGGGCCATGTCTTTGCCAAAACCGGCACCTTTGATTCCTTCGACCTGCTGAACATGCAAAACATGCTTGAGGGCAAGGGGCTTGCCGGCTACACAACAACGCCCAGTGGTCAACATCTGGCATTCGCTCTCTACGTGAATCATGTGGAGCTGCCAGACGATCCGGACGCAACGGATGTGATCGCCGGTGAGGCTTTGGGCGCCATCGCCACCGCCGTTTATGCCCTGCCGATCGACAAATCCGCGCTCGATGCCCACTAGTATCCACAGACGCGAGCGGACAAAGAGAGTCCCAGGAGAAAGGCTACCCACAGCGAGCGAGTCGGATTGAGTCAACAGGCCTGGAGAACCTGCCACGTTCCGCAATCTATATTGCGCGTGTTGCCGGGAGCGGACCCGCTTGGCGGAATGCGGCGGAAGAAATGATTTGACACCCATCAGGCTTTCAGGGATGCTGCGCGCTATGGCACATGCTGAAAAGAAAAGGAACGAACTACCGCACGGTACCCTTATGCTTTGGATGAAGAACCTGAGCCCGCGCCGGCAGGAGCTGATTCGCCCCGTGATCGACAATCCGCGTGAGTTTGTCTTACTCAGCGTGCGGGCAACAGCGGCCAAGCTGGGCACCGATCCGGCCACAATGGTCAGGATTGTGCAACGGATGGGCTTTGAAAACTACCGATCGTTTCAGAATTACCTGCGAGATCTTTCGATCGCGAACGCCACTTCACTGGATGGCATGCAGGACAGCGCGAAAGGCTCGGCTAATATTCCGGATTACCTGAACGCCACCATGGAGCAGGATGTCAGGAACCTGAACTCAATTCGGACCAACCTTGACGCGAAACGGCTGGAGTCTGTAGCGAAGCGGATCCATGGTGCGCGGCACCGGCTAATCCTGGGCGGGGACCTGGCGGAAAACCTGGTGCATTACCTCGAGCACCACCTTACAATCATCGGGCTTCCCGTCTTAACTGCTACGACCGCGGGCCGTAGCCTGCACATTACTCGATCCATCGGCCGCGGCGACGTGGTCATCGCGATCAGTTTCCGCAAAGGCTTACGGCAGACCGTCGAGGGCATGCAACGTGCGCGCAACAACGGTGCGTACTGCATAGGAATTACGGGCACGTATGTTTCTCCGATTGCTCGGCTTGCGGACGACTTCTTTGTCGCGCCGGTAGAGAGCAACTCCTACATCGACTCCTACGTCGCGCCGATGTCATTGGCCAATCTGATTCTCGTTGCGTGCGCAAATTACGACCGCGAAAGGAGCCTTGCCCTGCTGCGTGAGGCCGCCAAAGAACAGCGGCAGGGATTCCGCTGGTTTGAAGCGGAATAGGACCACGCCGCCGATAAGAATTCAGACTAACAAACCACCGTTGGCATCGAAGCACGATCCAGCGCCTGTTGCGGACTATCGATCACCCGCTCACGCTTGGAGAGGCCGGCTTTCTCGATCTCGGCGATCCTATCCCTGAAGAAAACCTTGCTGCTTCCGTATATTTACAACTCCTGTCCACAGCATTGAGCTTGGTTCACGGAATAGTCTTCTGTCTCTGCGGAAAGGAATACCAAGCGGAAGGGCTTGGCGTTCGGGCACGGCGCGTCCTGAGGACAAGATCTCGGCCACGCGGATACGCAGGCAATGGTTGAGCCAAAGAGCGGCTGGCTGTGGCGAGTACTCTAAACTGAATCGTTGACACTATAGCTGTCTGCTCGATATATTCGGCGGGGGTGCCTCACGGTAGCGTGCAGTTCCAGCGTGAGGAGGCCCCGGATGTCCAGGAAATCCGTACAATTGGACGAACCTTTGGATCTCTGAGGAGTGGTAACCATGCGGCGAAGAGACTTTTGCAAACTCATTGCGGCTGCGGCAGCAGCGAGGGCTGTGCCTGCTGTAGCGCAAACCAGTGAACCGAGCCAATCCGCGCCACTGAATGGTTTTGACACGTTCACGAAAGATTACGCGAAGTTTTGCGCCACGCCGGCAGAGGAGAGAGTGTTTTATACGCTGGAAGACGGCAAGTTTATCAAGACAAAGCTCGATGGGAAGAGCTGGAAGCCAACGGAGTGGGGCAAGGCGCCCGATCTGCCTGTTCCCGGGGGTTCCTGGGATGGCGTGCCGATGCGCTCACCAATTTCTGACTTAGGCGGCGAAGGTCCCTATCAGCCCACCTGGGATTCCCTGCTGCTATATGACGCCCCGGAGTGGTATCGCGATGCGAAGTTCGGCATCTGGGCGCACTGGAGCCCTCAATGCGTTCCGGAAGCCGGCGATTGGTATGCGCGAAACATGTACATGGACGATTCCGAGGAATACAAGTATCAGCTGGAACATTATGGTCATCCGTCAAGATTTGGATACAAGGATCTGTGCCCTCAGTGGACGCTGCTCAACTGGGAACCCGAAGAGTTGATCCAGCGTTACAAGAACGCAGGGGCCAAGCTTTTCATTGCACTCGCCAACCATCACGATGGCCTGGATACGTGGAACTCCAAACATCAACCGTGGAACTCCGTCAAAATCGGCCCGCATCGCGATGTGATCGGCACCTGGGCAGCGGCCGCTCGCAAGCAGGACATGCGATTCGGCGTCACCGTGCATCAGGCCCGCAACTGGTGGTGGTTTCAAACTTCACACGGCGCGAGTAACACCGGTTCGATGGCGGGCGTGCCCTATGACGGCGACTTGACCGCGGCTGAGGGAAAGGATGAATGGTGGGAAGGATTCGATCCGCAGCGCCTCTATGGACCGAAGCACCCCTACGACGCCCTCCCGGACATCTCCTATGTAAAGAATTTCTACGATCGTACCCGCGATCTGATCGATCAGCACGATCCGGACCTGCTCTATTTCGACAATTCCCTGCTACCGCTGGGCTGGGGTGGCATGAATATCGGCTCTTACTTCTATAACCACAACCTGAAAACCCACGGCGGAAAGATGGAAGGCATCATCAACCTCAAGGAGGTGCCTGACCGTCTGGCAAAGGCTGTCGTTGCTGATTACGAGCGCGGCCTTACCAGTCAAATTATGCCGTATACGTGGCAGTCTGAGACCTGCATTGGAGATTGGCACTACAAACGCAGCCTATTTGATCAACCCGGAGAATATGGCGGTTATCTACCGCCGCGCGACGTTATCCATTGGCTGATCGACACGGTAAGCAAGAACGGTACATTCATCCTGAACATTCCCGGGAAGCCGGATGGCACCATCGACAGCAAGGAAATCGCTGTCCTTGATCAGATCACACTCTGGATGAAGGTGAACGGCGAGGCGATCTACGCGACCCGGCCATGGAAGGTATATGGCGAAGGGCCGGACATGGTTAAGAGCGGGGCGATGGAAGGCACGAGCGTCAGCAAGCTGGGACCTAAGGACATCCGGTTTACCCGCAACAAAGCCAACACCGTTATCTATGCGATGGTCCTGGGTTGGCCGACAGATCCGTTCGTAGTTAAGTCGCTCGGCACCTCGAGTGCTAACCAGCCAGGAAAGATCGAAAACGTCCAAGTGTTGGGTACAGACGAAAAGCTCGTATGGAGGCAGACTGCCGGCGGTTTGCGTGTCGAATTGCCCAAGCGATATCGCCCCACCACCGACTACGCAGCGGCACTGAAAATATCGTTGGCATAAACACATTCGCCGGCCAGGTAAACAGCAGCGAATTCTAAAGAGCGCACGACACCTCTGTAGGAACCTGCGTCGAGACTTTGGTAGGAGACTTAAGCGTGACAGACATAGACGAAGATGCGAATTTGGGTGGGGAGAATTCTGTGAGCAGAAGAGCGGTTTTGTTCACGGGACTTCTTGGGTCTTTGGCTATGGCCGCAAGTTCGGGAGGGGCGATGGTGCAACGCGCGGTCAAGTATGGGCGTATCAGGCAGTCACTCACCTACTGGTGCCTCAAAACAGACTGGAACTGGGATATCGATCGGATCTGTACAACGGCCAAGGATTTGGGCTGCCAAAGCGTGGAATTGGTTCCACCGGAATTGTGGCCCGCACTACGCAAGCATGGATTGCAAAGCGCCCTGGCGGAGAACGGCATGCCTGATCCGCCGTTCCACAAAGGTGTGAACAACCCGCGCTATCACGAAGAGGTGCTCACCCGGACGAAACATGCAATTGACCAGGCCGCCGATTTTGGGGTTCCTAACGTGATTGCCTTTACCGGCTATAAATGGCGCGATTCGGAAGATCCAAAAAGCGGAGAAATCTCGCTTGCGGAAGGAGCGGCCAACTCTGTAAAGGCCCTGTCGGAGTTGGGAAGGTACGCCTCCAGCAAAAACGTCACCATCTGCCTGGAGCAGCTCAATACGCGCGACCAGACGCACCCCATGAAGGGCCATCCCGGGTATCAGGGCGACAATGTTGACTATGTCGCGGACATAGTCAAGCAGGTCAACTCGCCCCACGTAAAGCTCTTGTTTGACATTTATCACGTCGAGATCATGAATGGCGACGTGATCCGGCGTGTGCGCCAATATCACGACATTATCGGCCATATACACACGGCTGGTAATCCCGGACGTAATGAGCTTGACGATCGTCAGGAAATCAATTATCCGGCGATCATGCATGCGCTGTTAGAAGCTGGCTATAAAGGCTATGTCGGACAGGAATTTATCCCCACACGCGATCCCCTTGCCGGTCTCACGCAAGCGGTATCGCTGTGCGATGTCGCTTAGGCCAGTTGCAATCGCACGTGAGGATAGACTTTGGCTAAGTTGAGGATGACGCTGCGACACTAACATCTTCCACCGAACCGGCAATGATGGAATCACCGATGACTTTCATTATCGAGCGCAAGCAGTTCATCGGTCACACATCGGGTCAGCGGATAGTGCCTGGGTCGATTTGAATAGAAGAGGAATTCATCGATGCGCCGAATAGTCTGGTTATTTTTCCTGCTCACAATCCTAACGGGCCCAATTCCGTCTCTTCGCGCAGCTGAGCCATTCCTGGTTTTTCAGCCCAACGGTCACGCCAAAGGCAAGAACATTGTCCTGATCAGTGGTGATGAAGAGTACCGTTCCGAGGAGTCGCTGCCTGAACTGGCGAAAATCCTATCGACTTACCATGGCTTCCACTGCACAGTCCTTTTCGCCATCGATCCAAAGGATGGCACGATCGACCCGAATCGGGTGGACAACATCCCTGGATTGGAGGCGCTCGATTCTGCCGATCTGATGGTGATCCTGACCCGCTTTCGCGATCTGCCCGACGATCAGATGAAGCACATCGTGGACTATGTGGAGTCAGGCAAACCAATTGTGGGTATACGGACAGCAACGCATGCGTTTCAGCTCAAATCCAGTCCAACTTACGCAAAATATAGCTGGAACAGTCCCGATGGCGGGTTCGGACGCATGGTACTCGGCGAAACCTGGATCAAGCACCACGGACACCATGGGAAACAAAGCACCATGGGTATTCTGAACCCGAAGGAGATCACAAATCCTATCCTGCGGGGTATTCATGACGGCGAGTTGTGGAGCAAGACGGATGTCTACGAAGCTCGATTGCCGCTTCCCGGAGATAGCAAGACACTGGTGTTTGGCGAGGTACTGTCGGGTATGGACCCGAAGGCCCCCCCGGTCTCCGGCGCGATGAACGATCCGATGATGCCGATCGCATGGACAAAAACCTACACCGGAAGCAGCGGTAAAACGGCCCGCGTCTTCGCCACGACACTTGGAACCTCCGAGGATTTGCTGACCGAGGCGAACCGCCGGCTGCTGGTAAATGCCTGTTACTGGGCGCTCGGGCTCGAGAAGCAAATCAACGCAAAGGCCAAGGTGGGGCTGGTGGGTGAGTACCATCCGCGACCGTTCGACTTTGACGGTTATGCCAAAGGCCGCACCCCGGCGGACCTGCGTTAAACGCGGATGGCTGGTGCCCCGAACGTGCGATCTTCAAATCAATCTAGGGGAAGGATTCATGGTGCAAACTTCTTCATCAGGCATTCGGTTCGGCAGCGAAGTCTATACGTGGTTCATGAAGGAAAACGGCCTTGCGCATGCAAACCGGCTCCACCACATGATTGACGTGATCGCCCGGGCCGGTTTCGCCGGCATCCAGCCGATCTTTTCCTGGATGGGGGATCTGAGCGACCCTCTCCGCCTTGCGGACAGCCTCGCGTCTCATGGCGGCCTTGATCTTGCTGCCATGTCCTTCGTCCTGGATTGGAATCACGAAGGCGAGACGCAAGATGAGTTGCGCGAAGCCGAATCCGTCATGAACTTTCTCGGACACTTCCCCGGCGCGTTGCTCTGCGTGGTCCAGATGCCGAGGGGCCGCTTCGATGTGGAGGTCCGGCAAAAGCGACTTGTCGGCAACCTCAACGCACTCGCGCGCCGTGCCGCCGACCGGGGTATCGTCACCACATTCCATCCAAATTCACCGGAGGCTTCGATTGCGCGCACGCGAGAGGACTACGACTTCCTGCTCAACGGGCTGGATTCGAAGGTAATCGGCTGGACTCCCGATGTCGGGCACATCATCAACGGCGGCATGGACCCCCTGGAGACGATGAAACAATACGCGCACCTTATCAATCATGTTCATTACAAAGACTGGGACGGCGACCCGGAGTTCGCCGTGATGGGCGAAGGCAAGGTAGATTTCCCGGCCATCACCACATGGTTGCGGGATAGCGGCTTCCCGGGCTGGATCGTATGCGAGGACGAGGGAGAACGCGCCGTTGACGACCCTGACGGTGTGACGCTGCAGGACGGCGCCTGGGTGAAAACACATCTTGAGCCCCTGGTGTAAGGGAAGGATATATGCCATTCGTAGAGAGCAACGGGATCCGGCTTTATTACGAAGAGTGTGGCACGGGCGAGCCGCTGCTACTCCTGATGGGAATCACCGCGCGCGGGGCCGTGTGGCAAAAGCACGCCGAACATTGGGCAGAGGAGTTCCGCTGTATCATCCCTGACAATCGCGGGGTGGGACTTAGCGATAAACCAACAGGAGCATACTCCACCGAACAGATGGCTGATGATTACGCCGGGCTGCTTGGCGCGCTCGGAATCGAGAGCGCGCGCGTCGTGGGCTGCTCGATGGGTAGCACCATAGCCCAACAACTTGCATTGCGGCACCCGCGCCTGGTACGCAGTATGGTTCTCATGTGCACATGGGCCCGATGTGACCGCTATGCACGCGATGTATTCCGGCACATGACGGACATCAAGAGCCGGCTCCGGCCGGAGGAGTTCGCGACTTATATACAGCTCCTGATCTTTGCCAAACCGTACTGGGACAGCGATGCTGGTTTCGCTGAGTTGCAGCAGGGGCGAGCGGGCGCAGCTACCGACCTCATGCCACAACCGGTACATGGTTTCGAGGGGCAAGCAGCAGCGTGCATCAACCACGATACCCCGAACCAATTGCAGAGTATTGGCTGCCCCTGCCTCGTGATTGGCGGCCGCAGCGACATCTTTACCCCAGTGTGGATGGCGGAAGAGGTCGCTGCGAGAATTCCGCATTGTGATTTGCACCTGTATGAAGGTGCCGGGCACGCATTTCACTGGGAGCGCATCGAGGACTTCAACCCGCGGGTGCGGGCGTGGCTTCGCGCACACTGAAGCATTGCGTATTTCAATTGGCAGAATGTGCCGTTTGCGGTGGATGCTGTGCAGAGGAAGGCCGGGATGGTTGATGGTGTCTTACACCAATGATCTGCGACTCACTCTTGCATGTGCAGATAACCAGCGATACTCTGATTGGACCAGCCAATCATTGGTTTTGCACCACAACCCTCGGGGGCTGATGGCAGAGAGGATTACATGCTCTTCGGCACGGCCACTCAAGCTTTAACAAGCATCGGCGTGCGCTTTGATCGCATCAGGATCGCGTGCATGATATTGTTTGCGCTGACACTTTTTCTACTACCTCAGCCATTACTCTCTCAACAATCCTCGTCACAGGAATTGTTCAACAGGAACTGTGCGGGCTGCCATGGTGAGGATGCGCGCGGCACAGCTAAAGCGCCTGGCCTCGCCATGAACCAACGGGTGGCGGGGCAATCTCCCGAGGAACTGAGCGCGTTCCTGGAGCGGGGCAATATCGCCGGCGGCATGCCTTCGTTCTCCGATCTGCCCGCGGCCGACCGGGCGGCGCTGGCAAAATACCTGCGCCGTTTGAATGTGGGAATCATTATCAGGCCGACAATCGCCTCCCAGCCCACACGCAAAATCACCTGGGGCCCAGCGCAACCAGGCGACTGGCTCACTTATAACGGAAATGACTCATCCAATCGCTACAGCCCGCTCAAAGAGATCAACACGGCGAATGTGCCGTCGCTGAAATTAAAGTGGATTTTCCCTATCCAGTACTTTGGACTTGAAACCACGCCACTCGCCGGCGATGGAGTTCTCTATGTAACGGGGCCGAACCAGGTATTCGCCCTCGACGCCGTCACCGGCAGTACGATTTGGCAGTACTCTCGTCCTCCCAGCGCCGGTATGGTGGGCGATGCAAAACTTGGCACCAATCGCGGAGTCGCCATTTTGCGCGACCAGGTTTTTTTTGTTACCGACAACGGTCATCTATTGGCGCTTGACCGAGCCACTGGCAAATTGCGTTGGGAGACGCCGATCGCGGCGGACGGAGAAGGCCAACACTATGGCGGCACCATTGCGCCGCTCATCGTCAACGATACGATTGTTGCCGGCGTCTCCGGTGCTGACGAAGGTATTCGAGGTTTCGTCGCCGCCTTCAAACCTGAAAATGGCGCTCTTGTTTGGCGGCATTGGAATGTGCCGCGTAAGGGCGAACCCGGAATAGAAAGCTGGCAAGGCAAAGAACCAATCACGGGCGGGGGTTCCTCCTGGCTCACCGGCTCCTATGACCCGTCATCCGACACGCTCTACTGGCCCACCGGCAATCCCTGGCCTGATGGCGAGGACCGCGACCGCCCCGGCGACAATCTGTATACCGATAGCGTTCTCGCTCTCAACGCCAAGACGGGGGAGCTGAAATGGTTCTACCAGTTCACGCCTCACGATGTGGAGGATCGGGACGCCGCCGAACCCGATGTATTGGTAGATACGGTGTATCGAGGCAAGCCCTCCAAGCTGCTGCTTCACGCCGACCGCAACGGCTTCTTCTACGTGCTTGATCGGACTAACGGTAACCTGCTGCTGGCCAAGCCTTTTCTACACCGCGTGGACTGGGCTTCGAGCATCGGCCCGGATGGCCGGCCGGTGGTGAAGGATCCGCACGGCTGCCCCAACGATGCCGCTAATTGGGACTCCACCGCTTTCTCTCCGGAGACGCGCCTCTACTATTTCCTGGCGTTGGAACAATGCGTCAGCGAGCACAATAGCGGCTACCCTGATGAGAAGGGCCAGCGCTTTCTGCGTGCGCTCAGTATTGACACTGGGGAGATCGTTTGGGAGGTTCCGCAACCGGGAGGCGCGCGCGCCAAAACCTGGTCGGGCGTGCTTGCCACAGCGGGAGGCCTAATTTTCTACGGTCAGCCCAACGGAGGCTTCGCGGCGGTGGATCAACGGGATGGCAAAACGCTCTGGCAATTCCCCACCAACATTTTCATGAAAGCCTCGCCTATGACGTTTACGGTGGATGGCAAGCAGTACGTTGTCGTGGCTGCGGGTCCGAACATTCTTTGCTTCGGCCTCTGACCAGCTTGTACACATCAGCCCGATGGGACGCTACGCTACCTGAACAGGTATGCGTCCGTTCAATCAAGTCAGCCATCGACCGACGCCAGCCCAACCAACGGCTCTCTGGTCAGCCCATTCAGGAATGGCGTGGCGGCGACCAGCGCGATCATGCTGCTCTCCGACGCGCGCTTCCTTGATGACCGGGAGGTACAACGATGCGACGGGAGTGTGGCACACAATCTGCGGGCGCAACTTGTTGGATCCGTCGAATGTGACCATGGCCAAATGCTTCAAGGATTCCGGGTATAAGACCGGAATCTTTGGGAAATGGCATTTGGGAGACAATTACCCATCCAGGCCAATCGACCTTGGTTTCGATGAGGCCGTGGTGTGCGGCGGAGGCGGCATCTCCCACACTCCAGACTATTTTGGGAATGACGATGTCGATGACACTTACCTTCACAATGGGAAGTGGGAGAGATACGAGGGGTTTAGTACGGACATCTGGTTTCGCCAGGCAATGAATTTCATGTCAGACTCGCAGAAAAGCGGTCAGCGATTCTTCTGTTATCTGGCAACGACGGCGGCGCACGGGCCGTTTTGGGCCACGGAGAAGGACACCGCTCCTTATGTTGGCGTGACAGCCCTGAGCGCGCCCGGGTTTTATGGGATGATTGCGAATCTCGACACCAACGTAGGGCGGCTGGTAGATTTCCTGGACGCCCAGAACCTGGCCGACAACACCATCGTGCTATTTGCCACGGATAACGGCACCACCGCCGGACAGGGTGTATATAACGAATCGATGCGGGGCATGAAGGGGTCGGCGTATGAAGGCGGCCATCGCGTTCCATTGTTCATGTATTGGCCATCGGGAGGTCTCAAAGGCGGCCGTGATATCCCCGCTCTCACCGCGCATGTTGATGTACTTCCCACGCTTGCTGAGCTATGCAATTTGAAGAATCGGGGGAAGGAGGTGGACGGGAAATCATTGCGTCCTTTGCTATACGAAACTGAGTCACAGTGGCCCGACCGCACGATGGTGACCGATTCCCAGCGCGAGGATTTTCTGATCAAGTGGAAAGAGACTGCAGTTATGACCCAGCGTTGGCGGTTGGTCAACCCCACGCTGACTGGAGACCCAACCAAACTTGAGTTGTACGACATGCCGAAAGACCCGAGCCAGATGGCCGATGTCGCCAGCAAATTTCCGGAAGTTGTTCAATCGCTGGTTGGTCAATATGACGCATGGTGGAGCAGGGCCTCGGCAAATGGCGATCGCTATGTTCGCGCGGTGTTAGGCAGTCTGATCAAACCCACGGATAAGTTCGTCGAGTTTGTCGTCTCTCTCCCCAAAGGTGAAGCAGGACTGCGAACCACGTTTTACGATGCGGATTTGAATGCCCGTGGAGCGTATTACGTATATGTGGAGCGGCTATGAGGCTGCTCCGGGCTGGCGAGCGCAACCGCAGGTAAACCAATCAGTGCTTCGCAGCGCTGGGCTGCTGCGCGTCAATCGCCTCCATCGCATGCAAGGCAAGGGGGTCCGTCGCGGAGATTGCCAGAGCCTTGTGGATCTGGGTGCGTGCTTCGTTCAACCGGCCCTCGGCGGCAAGAATCAATCCCAGGTTTACGTATCCTCTCTCGTAACCTGCGTTGCTTTCGACGGCTAAGCGCAACAAGCGTTGTGCCTGAGCAAGCTTCCCTTGCTGTCCGTACAAGGCACCAAGATTGCCCAGGGCTTCTGTCATTGCAGGATCGGCTCGAAGGGCTGACTGAAACTCTTGTTCGGCCGAAGCACTATTGCCGCTCAGCATGTCCAAAAATCCGAGCTGATTGTGCGCGTCAGCGAAAGACGGATCCAACTCTACCGCTTGTTGCAGGAGCGCGCGTTCCGACCGGCGATCGTTTAGTTTCTCAAATACCAAAGCCAGATCGTATGTCACCCTGGCATCTCGAGGAACCAGCTGCAGCGCTTGCCGATAGGATGACAACGCTTTCTGCAGGTCGCCATCCTGGACCGCCTGCGCTGCTTCATTCTCGAGCACGCCGGCGCGCCGCTGATCGACAGCGGACTGCTGCAGCCCACGGAACAGGTCGTTTTCCTGATTGGCCAGCTCTTCCTGGTTGGTTGCGTGGTAAGCACGGCATAGCTGAAAGTGGGCCTGCTGAGAGTCCGGCTTGAGATTGATCGCGCGCTTCAAGTGTGAAATTGCTTCTTCAAATTTGCCGCTTTCCCGCAGTACGGTACCTAGCCTGTATTGGCTGTCATAATCGGCTCCGTTCAGCTGCACAGCCCGCTGCAGCTCTGTGACCGATTCCTGCAGCATGCCGATTTCCTGGTACGTAATGCCGAGCAGATAGTGCGCTTCCATGTTATCGGGATGGTTCCGGACGTAGGGTTCGAGAAGCGGTCGCGCTTCGTCATAGCGCACCAAGGTAATGAGGACCTTACATAGGGAAAGTCGAGCATCGTCAGACGCCGTATCAATCTGTAAGGCGTTGCGATAAGCATCAGCTGACTCCGTGTACTTTCCCTGGCGGTAAAGAATCGCGCCTAAGTTCAAGAGAGCCAGACCGGATTTTGGATTCCGCCGCACAATCGAGGTCAGCAGTGTGCCGGCAGCGTCGTCCTGGCCATCATCCATCAATGCCGCCGCCAGTGACAGTTGCAGGTCGAGATCGTACGGGGCCAACGCCACAGCCTCCCGCCAGTAGGTAATTGCAGCTTTATTTTGCTTTTGCTTTTTGAGAACCCCGGCCAGTTGGGCGATCGTCTCCGGTGATTTTGGATCCAACGCGTATGCGGTACGGTACGCCAGCTCTGCTTGTCTGTCCTCGCCGATCAATTCTTCCGCCACGCCGAGCGCGAGGCGAATTTCTGCCCGGGCCGGCGCCTTTTCGGCGGCAATCTGAAGTTCTGCTGCCGCGCGCTTTCCATCGGAGAGTTCCAGATAGACCAAACCTGCGTGGTAATGCCCCTGCCACGCTTCAGGGCTAATTTGGATCTCCTGCGTGAAACTTGCGAGTGCATGGGGGAGGTCTTTGTTGTGGGCAAATAAGTTCCCTTGCGCGTCAGCCGCAGCACCCGCGGAATCCTGCACTTGCGCTGGTCGCATCGAGGAATCGGAATTCTGCGGCAATGCGGAATTCTCTTGAGGCCAGCAGAGTGCGAACCAGCACCATGCAATCATTCCCAGGGTGAGTGGCGACCACGAGCGATAGGTGACGGGGGCAGCACGGTGGGATTTAAGCGCTTGCAACATCACTGCTTTCTAAAAAGCGGGTCGATGGATTTAACAACCGGCTAGATTTCGCGTCGTCGACGAAACTATGAGCAAACCCCGATTTCGTGACTATTTTACTCTTGCCGGCTTGCACCCACCAATTCCGCTGAAAAGCGGAAAGGATCCGTATTGTTTTGGTTTAAAGGCCGCATAAGCAGGACTGAGAGGGCGCCCCGGTTTCAGATGCTTTCCGTCAATTGCTCAAGGCATCGTCATCGAAGATACGCCGCGGGTTGGGCACAGGTTTGGTGAGCACGGTAAGAGGAAGGTTGTGGTATTCGGTGGCTGCCGTATCCGACACAGACATGCTTCGCTCCTTTCGAAGGGTTCTACACCAGGAGCGAAAATGCCGCTAAGTCCTTTGTTTCATCGAGGCGCTCAAAGTTGCGCATGACACCCCCACGCGCAGGATGATCATGTTGCCTCCTGACAGGCTTGCTGATCTTGTTCCGCGAGCGGCAGGGACCAATACCATCGCCGGAGAGCATGGATAAGGTGCCCGGCGCGAGCCTGTCTTGCCAGAGCCATTCGACGGGCCGGGGCTGGACGTCGGAGAGGCAGACGATGTCAGCACGGCGGCCGGTGGCTGTTGGATCGGGCTGTAACGACGAGTGACTTTGCACTGTGGAGCCGGATTTGCTGTCGAGATTTGTGGCTTCCGCGGGCTTTATGCGGTCTTCCTCGATGAAGGCCGCACACGCGGTCGTGTCTGGTGCGCGAGACAGGAAATCCGGGGGGAGGCGGTTGCCGTATGTCTTCCCCCGGGCTAACAGCCCGTGCTTAAAGTGCCTTTCTGGAAACATCNNAGAAAATCAGTTTCACGGATTTTAGACTTTAACCACGGGCTGCTAAGGATGTCGGAAGGTTCGGGCCGAAGGAAGGGAGGTTGCAAGGGTGGGTGGATGGCCGCCCTTGGGGGAAAGTCCCTAGTCGCGGCCTGAAGGCAGGCACCGCGCTATGCCTTTCCTTACGACGCAGACACGATTGCGGAGTTGGAGAACACCATAACCAGACCAGCATTGCCTGCACCATCCCCAGCAAGGAGCCCCCGTAAATGAAGACTCTCCCGACGGAGCCTGCCCTGGCAGCGCAGTCCTACGACAGAACGGCATTGCTTTCTCTGTCCGATCAGATAATTGCGTCTCTTCGCTTTAGCCACGCCGACAAGAGTAAAGCGCGCAACGCATGCCAACATCTCGCCGATGCTCTGGGCCGCTGCCGCGGCCGCTCCAACAGCGGTGGCGCGATTTCGAAAAATCAGTTTGGCCTTCATGGGTAAAGGGCGTGAACCGGCCTTGTGTCCTCTGGACCTGGGGCGCTCGCGTTATCGTGCCCGCTCGTGTGGTTGTGCCTACGATGGAGTGGCTCAGCGATGTGCGCGTCAACCAGTGGATTATGCGCTTTCCCGTTAAAGATCCCCTTGTCCAGCAACATAACTTGTTATTGAAGACCACCGCTGGCATTCGATGGGCCTCGGCTCACTCGCAACACCTTGCTGTGTGCAGCGGACTGCGTTTGCTGCCGACCCATGGCTACGAGGGCGTGCATCAGATTCAGGATGAAGACCTGAAGACCCTCTCCCTACGCTATTCGAAGGGTATCGATGTGCTCGATGCGGCGTTATGTTCGTTGGGTGTCTTCTCACGGTCGCCCAAGCATGGATCAACACGCCACAGCCGGCGTCAGCCTTTGACTATTCCGGAACTTGTAGATGTTACTCGTACTCCTCGACGTTTTCGTGAGGTCATGATCCTCTACCTGGAGACTTATTCAGCCCGCGTCAGCGACTGTTACACAACTCGCAGGGGGAAGTCAGTCGCCATCGCTCATTTCTGGCGCTTCCTGGAGGAAAAGCATCCGGAAGTGAAGACCTCCGCGCAAGTGCTTCCTCTCCACCTGCGCGAGTACGTTCCCCATGCGATGGCGCACGCCCTCGCCGTGCAGCGGGGAGCCAGCGCAGGAGAAGAGGTCCGCGCGACTGCGCATTCCTGGCTGACCGAGATCCGCACCTTCTTTAGCGACATCTGCGCTTGGGCGACGGAACCTGATTCGCCGTTCCGCCGTCTTGCTCCACGCACCATCCCTCTCACCAGACATGCGCTGCTTGGACTCGGATTCGAGAAGGCGCGTGAGCGTACCCGGGCCCGGATTACTGCCAAGGTCCTGGATCTTGAACGCGAGATGCCCAACATCCGTTCCTTTGCTTTACGCACGTGGAGCAACGCCATCGCGAACACCGTAAATTCACCTGTATCAGCTAAACCATGGTCAGAAGAGACGGAGAGATTCTGGGATTGGGCANNGGAAAATGCCCGATGGAAGCCTCTACTATCTACTCCACGTGAAGCCGTCGAAATTTGATCGTGCGACGTGGAAAGACTCCCGTTGCCACCCGGCAAGCAAGTGAAGGTAATTGAGGCCACAAGCCCTGATAGCCTTAATGAAGCGGAGTGGAGCAAGTTTGTGGCTGTTGGCGGTTCTTGGTATCGTCCCCCCATCGTCTACGGAATTATTTGTTATCGCGACGCTTACGATAACGAACGGATGACCAAGTTTTGCCTCGCTCGCTGGAAGGAAGGGGCTCGGATTGTCGGAAACCCGGGTGTTAACAGCTACACCTAAAATGGAAGCCCCTCAAACACGTGATGAGCTACTCCGGGCATTTCCGCCAGGTCAGGTCCAAAGTAGTCGCGGGTTCTAAGCCAAGTTTGTAAACCAGTGCGTCATGAGCCTGCTCTTTGGCGTCTTCTAGACTATCGGCTCCAATGGGATCATCTTGTGGTTTGTGTAGCGGGCCCTTGAGAACTGTTGCTTGCCAAAACTCCTCAGTCGATTGCTCCACTTTGCAGTAATAGGTTTCCCCGTCTTTAACGTAAACCGCCTCAAAACAATCGTGAGCGCTGCCTGAACCCCATGCCTTATTGGGTTGGCGGGGCAGGCTTTTGCAAGCACTCATGTCGAGCGGCGTGATGGCTCTTCCACTGGTTCGCGCTGCGCTGGCGCTCCTTTGATAACCAAAACACGCTCGAACTGACGGAGACGGTCTATCGAAGACAACTCCGGCCCTTCGGCAAAACACCAGGGAGCCTGACAAAGGTCCATCTTCCGGACGGCCTAGCGACCGAACTTTGGAGATGGAAGCTGGAATGCAAAAAGGCCTCACCCCAAAAAACCTCGCCCGATGCCTTCATCTTCCCGAACGCGGACGGCGGGTTTATGGATACCGACAATTACCGGTTCCGGGTCCTCAAACCACTCGCGGAGCAGTTGGGAATCGAGAAGCTGAACTTCCAGATTCTGCGCCGAACCATGGCGACGCAGGCGCAGAAGATGGGGTCGGTGAAGGACATCCAGGCGCACCTGCGGCACTCGCGGCCCGATACGACGGCCAACGAGTACATGCAGGAACTGCCGGAGAGCGTGCGGGAGATGGTGGGATCGGTGTACGCAATGCTTATGAAAGGAGGGGAGGAAAAAGTGCCTGCTGAGAATTTGCCACAAAACGCCACAAATGTTTCTGAACAACCTGCCGTAAGTGATTGATTCTATGGTGGGCGCTGCAGGATTCGAACCTGCGACTTCCACCGTGTGAAGGTGGCACTCTACCGCTGAGTTAAGCGCCCTTGAGGGGGGCGGGAAATGACCGCGACCGCGGGGCATCCCGTAGGTTAGAGTANNGACGGATGCGCGTTGAGAGAATCTCGGCACGGCTAAACAGCTTGCGGAAAAAGTCGGACCTCGGTGAGTGATTGGCGAAAAGCATACCTCAGTGGCTAAAGCCACCGCTCATTGTATTCGGTTTACACCGGGGATAAATCCCCGGCCTACCGCCCGATCGAATTATTCTGGAGCCTGTGAAGTCGCGCCCTTTCAAAACTGCGGCTGCAGAGCTTTTTCTGTGGCCGGTGAAGGCCGGTATCGACCGAACCATGGGCTGGAGAATCAAGGCAATCCGCGACGAGGGCCGGTACGCAGGGAGACCTACAGGCGAGTTTCCCGCGAACGGGGAGGCGGCGCCGTGGGCTGGACTTGGAGCTGGGCTCGGGGGTGGGTCGGGCTTGGGCGGGGTGAATCTGGCCAGCGTGAGGATGGCTAAAGGGGCGCAGGAAGGGTCGGGATCGGCGCCTGCAGCGAGCGGTTCCGGCGCCAAAGCTGAAGACAGCCGGAATCCAGCCAAAAGCGACGAATTGGACCCGGAAACTGCTGAGCAAGCGCAACCTTCCGCCGAAAATCGTGTTCCAGAAGACATGGCAACCATGGTCCTGAACAACTCGACCCTGGGAGTGGGCTCGGCCACGCCGGACTTTAGGCCTGAAGCCGGTTCCGGCGCACGTGCCGAACTGGATCCGGCAAGTGACGCGGCGGTGATGCTGCGCGCGGCCGAGGGCGATGAAGCGAGCTTCAATTTTCTGGTGCAGAAACATCACCGGGCGATGATTCATTTCCTGTTCCGGATGGTGCGCAACATGGCGGTTGCCGAGGAGTTGGCGCAGGAGGTTTTTCTGCGCGTTTACAGAGCAAGAGACAGCTACAGGGCCGAGGCAAGGTTTACGACGTGGCTTTACCGGATTGCGACCAACCTGGCAATGAATTATGCGCGCGACACGAAACACGAAAGGGCGGCGCAGACCGTTTATCTGGATGCACCGGACGAAGAGACGGGCACTACTCCGGAAGTGGCCGACGACGAACCGAGTGTGGAACAAAAGCTGATGCGCGATGAGCGCATGGCTGCCATTCGCCTGCACGTGATGGCGCTGCCTGAACGGCAGCGGATGGCGGTGTTGATGCACAAGTACCAGGGGATGGATTACCGGCAGATTGGCGACGTGCTGAAGCTGAGCGAATCGGCAACCAAGTCGCTGCTCTTTCGTGCGTACCAGACGCTGCGGGACAAGCTGAAGGATTTTGTGTAAGTGGAAACACGCCGGACGACACCGGCGGAAAGCGGGGCGGAACCTATGGAACAGATGAAGAACAATTGCACCGGGATGGACTCGAAGCTGGCGGATCTGTTGCTGGATCCGGCGGCCGTGCCAGCCAAGGTTCAAACGCATGTTGCGGAGTGTGATCGCTGCCAGACAGAACTGGCCGAACTGAAGGCGACCATGAACCTGCTGGACGAGTGGGAAGCTCCGGAGCCCAACCCTTACTTTCTGACGCGGCTCGATGCCCGGATGCGGGAAGAGCGAGAGGCTGCGCCAGGCGGCTGGCTGGCAGGCTGGATTGCACGCGCGCGCGCCGGATTTGCTTATGGCGCGGCCTCGCATGTGCGTCCGCTGGCGGCGATGGCGCTGACCGTGATGCTGCTGGTAGGCGGCGGAACTTATTTGGGCGTGACGGACTGGAACCACCCCGAGCAGCCAGCACCCCAAACCGCAGTGGTTCATGATTTGCAGTTGCTGGACAACAATGCCCAGATACTGGATCAGTTGGAGTCCCTTTCTGACAATCAGAATGGGGACTAGCTTTACACACTTTTCGGCCGGGGGCCGGGAGAGAGACTTGTGACCTGGGTATCCAATGCGCGAAGGATGCGGCCCGCAATTTTGGTTGCGGCGGTGCTGGCTCTCTGTGCGCCCATGGGCTTAGCGTTTGGCCAGCAACAGCGCGGTAACCAGCCCCGGTCTGCGCCTGCGCCTCGCAATTCTCAACCGCAGTATCGGTCTCAGCCTCAGTATCGGCAGGCGCAGCCGCAGTACAGGTCGCAGCCTCAGTATCGGCAGGCACCACAGCCGCAGTATCGTCAGGCTCCGCAGCCGCAGTATCGCTCCGCTCCCCAACTGCAGAGCGGGCCGCAGTATCGGCAGGCGCCGCAGTACAGACAGCAACCGCAGAATGGTTATCCCGCGAATGGTGCACGGCCGGTTTATCCGGGCGGCGCTTACGGGCGTTCGGTCCCGCAACAGCAAGGCGGGCCGCAGGGGTACCCGATGCAGCGTCAGCAGAACGGATATCCAGCGAATGTTCCCGGGGCTGCCAATCCGGGTGGATCCTACGGACGTCCGGCGTACAACGGTTCGCAGCGTCCAGCTTATGCAGGCCCGGGCGGCGCGCCCCAGGGCCACCTAGGAGACTGGTTGAATCAGCACCAGAATGTTCCCGTGCAGGACCAGGAGCGGATGCTTCGCAACGATCCGAGCTTCAAGCGTCTGCCTTCCGCCGATCAGCAGCGGCTGACGCAGCAGTTGCGCCAGGTGGACCAGATGCCCGAGCAACAGCGCGATCGCCGGCTTGCGCGGAACGAGATGCTGGAGCGCCTTTCGCCTGAGCAACGCATGAACATCAACCGCTCGGGACGGCAATGGGGTGCTCTGCCGCAGGATCGGCAGACGATGATGAAGCGGGCGTTCCAGGATTTGCGCGGAGTTCCTCTGGATCAACGCCAGACGGTGCTGAATTCGGCTCGATACCAGGGCACCTTCTCGCCTGAAGAGCGCGGCATTCTTTCCAATTTTCTGCGCGTGGAGCCTTACCAGCCGCAGCAATAAAGCGCGATTGGATCGCAAAAAACAGGGGCAGCGGAATTTTTCTCCGCTGCCCTTTTTTGTTGCGGTGCGACCGCGCGATGTCTTAGTGCGACGGCCCGGTTACTTCGCGAGCACCAGCGGCGCGGTCAAACGGATGTCGCGCGACGATGCTCCTGCCTGAATCTCGAACCTGCCGGGCGCTGCTTCCCAGGCCTCCTTTGCCGGGTTCCAATACGAGAGCGCGGCGCGGTCCAGGGTGAAGCTTACCGTCTGGGTTTCGCCAGGCTTTAGTTCGACGCGGTGAAAGCCTTTCAGCTCGCGCATCGGGCGATCGATCTTCGAGTGGCCGTCATGCACGTAGAGCTCGACCACCTCTGCTCCTGAACGCGTGCCGGTGTTGGTGACCTTCAAACTTACCTCGGCCGGTTGATCTGCTGAGACTCGATCCGGCGTCACGGTCAGGTCACTGTATTGGAATGTCGTATAG
>PLZN01000109.1 GCA_003152195.1 Acidobacteriaceae bacterium | reverse complement strand
GCCCACGTCGACCATGGCAAGACGACTCTCGTGGATGCCATGTTGCGCCAGGCTGGCACTTTCCGTGCCAATGAAGCCCTTACGGAACGGGTCATGGATTCCAACGAACTGGAGCGCGAGCGCGGCATCACCATTCTGGCCAAGAACACGGCCATCCAGTTCCACGACACCAAGATCAACATTGTCGATACGCCGGGCCACGCGGATTTCGGTGGCGAGGTCGAGCGCGCCCTCAAGATGGTGGACGGCGTCATGCTTCTGGTGGATGCCTCGGAAGGCCCCCTGCCGCAAACCCGTTACGTGCTCTCGAAGGCCCTGGAAGCCAAGCTGCTACCGATCCTGGTGATCAACAAAATCGATCGTCCCGATGCGCGCCCGCAAGAAGTCCTCGACGAAGTGTACGACCTCTTCATCGACCTGGACGCGATGGAAGACCAGTTGGACTTTCCGGTGCTGTATACCAACGCCAAGTTGGGCACCGCCAGCACCTCCATGACCGAGCCCGGAGAAAACCTGCAACCGCTCTTTGAAACCATTCTTTCGACCATACCGCCGGCGAGCGGCGACCCCGACGGCCCGCTGCAGATCCTGGTCACTAACCTCGATTACTCCGACTACCTTGGCCGCCTGGCCATCGCGCGGGTGTTCAACGGAACCCTGCACAACGGGGAAGAGGTGAACATCTCCAAGCGCGACGGATCCCTGCTGAAGACCAAGATCACCAAGCTCTTCACGTTCAATGGGCTCAAGCGCACCGATACGGAAGTGACCCAGGTGGGCGACATCGTCGCCATCGCAGGGGTCACCGGCATCACTATCGGCGAGACCATCACCAGTCTGGAAAATCCTGCACCACTGCCGCTGATCGTCATCGACGAGCCGACCATCGCCATGCAGTTTTCGGTCAACAATTCGCCCATGGCGGGACGGGAAGGGCAGTTTGTCACCTCACGCAATCTGCGCGAACGCCTGGATAAGGAACTGCTCACCAATGTCTCGATTCGGGTAGAAGAGACCGGAAGTCCCGACAGCTTCAAGGTTCTTGGCCGCGGCGAACTGCAGCTTGCCATCCTGATCGAGATGATGCGCCGCGAAGGCTTTGAGTTGATGGTTGGGCGCCCCGAGATTGTCACCAAAACCGTCGATGGCAAAATACTCGAGCCGGTTGAACATCTCACCATCGACGTCCCCGACAATTTTGTTGGGACGGTGATCGAGCGTCTCGGGCCCAGGCGCGGCGAGATGGTGAAGATGCACAATCACGGTTACGGCCGCGTACGTCTGGAGTTCCGTGTGCCTAGCCGCGGCCTCATCGGCCTGCGCAGCGAGATGCTGACCGAGACGCGGGGCACCATCGTGATGAATGCGCTCTTTGACGGTTACATGCCTTACCAGGGGGAGATTCCGCAGCGGCCCAGCGGAGCGCTCATTTCCGACCGCTATGGGGCCACCACCGCTTACGCGCTCAATGGACTGCAGGACCGCGGAGTACTCTTTCTTACCGCCGGCGTCGAAGTCTACGAGGGCATGGTGATTGGCGAGCACTCGCGCGATAACGATCTCGACGTAAACGTGGTGCGCGAAAAGAAGCTCACCAACATGCGTGCCTCGAGCGCCGACGACGCCATCCGCCTGGTGCCCTACAAGCCAATGAATCTGGAGCAGGCCATCGAGTTCATCGCGGAAGACGAGCTNNAAAAGAAAACCGCAGATCCCTCCACTGCGGTCGGGATGACAAAGGGTAGTGTTGTGACTCGAGTGGGAAGCAACTGCTTAAAGAAAGTCCCAACCGGCCGCTGGCTTAACCGTTCGCGCCAACATTGAATATGTCATCCCGACCGGAGCGTACGTGGAATGGAGGGATCTGCAGTTTCTTTTTCCCCTCCGGCTTCGCCCCTAAGCTAAATCTTTTCCGCGATCGACTTCGCCTGGGTGAAAAGGAAAAGGTAGTCCGGTCCGCCGGCCTTGGAGTCGGTTCCGGACATGTTGAAGCCACCGAAGGGATGCGCNNCCGAAGATCTCTTCCTGGGCGATGCGCGCCGTGGGCGCCACATCCGCGATCACGGTTGGTTCCAGGTAGTAGCCGCCCTCCGCAGTCACAAGTGCGTGCCCCCCAGTCAACAGCCGTCCCTCGCCCCTGCCGATCTCGATGTAGGAGAGAATGGTCTGCATCGCGGAACGGTTTACCACCGGCCCCATGCTCGCGTTTTCCGCCGGATCGCCTACCCGCAACGCTTGCACCCGCTCCCGGACGCGCTCCAGAAAAACATCGTAGACAGGGTCTTCGACAATGGCCCGGGAACACGCCGAGCATTTTTGTCCATTGAAGCCAAAGGCCGCGGCCACAACGCCCTCGACCGCGGCGTCAAGATCGCAATCCGTGCTCACGATGATCGAATCCTTGCCCCCCATCTCGAGGATGGTGCGCTTGATCCAGATTTGTCCCGGTTGAGTCTGGGCCGCACGCGCGTGGATATCCAGACCCACTTTCTTTGAGCCGGTGAAGGCGATCAGACGCGTTTTGGGGTGTTCGACGATCGCGTTGCCGAAGGTCGCGCCCGAACCGGGGCAGAAGTTCACCACACCAGGGGGCATACCCGCCTCTTCGAGCACGTCGAGGAACCGCGCCGCAATCGTCGGAGAATCGCTGGAAGGCTTCAAGACCACGGTGTTGCCGGTCACGATCGCCGCCGCCGTCATGCCGGCCATAATCGCAAAGGGAAAGTTCCAGGGCGGAATCACCGCACAGATCCCCATGGGGATATACCGCAGTTGATTGCGCTCTCCGGAAAGCTGGATGGGCGTCGTCGCCCCAGCTAGCCGCAAGGCCTCTCGCGCGTAGAATTCCAGGAAGTCGATGGTCTCGGCGACATCGGCATCGGCCTCAACCCAATTCTTGCCCACTTCGTAGGTCAGCCAGGCGCAAAACTCAAACTTGCGCTGGCGAATCAGCTCCGCCGCCTGCAGCAGCAAGGCCGCGCGCTCCTCAACCGGCGTGTACTGCCAGCTCGCGAAAGCCTCGTGCGCCGCCTGGATCGCCCGTTCGGCATGTTCCAGACCAGCCTTCTGGTGTACACCGACAACTTGCGCCGGCCGCGCCGGATTCAACGACTCGATCTTTTCCGCGGTGCGCACCCGCTGCCCACCGATGACGAGTGCATACTCATGACCGAGCATGTCCCCCACACGCGTCAGCGCAGCTTGCATCGCACGCACGTTTTCATCGTCGTGGAAGTCGATAAAGGGTTCGTTGCGGAACAGTCCTTTCGGAGCAACAGGCTGAATAACGGTGCTGATCTGGGCGGTTGGCATAACACAATAATTTTACGCCCAGATCTTTCTTATCGCGTGGCGGTGATCCGTTCCGTCTGCGCCGACATCATGGCCGTGCGTTCCAGCTTGTCCCAGTTGAAGGGCCGTCCATCGATCGCCCGCTTCACCGTCTTGAAGAGCACCAGGGAAAAGAGTTGCCGGTAGGCAAAGCGCTGCAGCCAGATGTGGAAGAGCAGCCATCCATCGCCCTTGTTGGCAGCGTGCTTCGGCTCCAGGCAGAAGGCCAGGGCCGAAGTGACGAAGTCGATAATCAGAAAGGCGAGGAAGAAGGTCAGCAATTTTTCGAAGTTCGCAGCGTTTGCCGCCTCCGGGTGGAAGTGGCGGTCGAGCAGGTAGTGGAAGACGCCGGCGACAAACATCAGGTCGATAAATGGCGAGACCAGCGGCAGCAGGATCTGGAAGATGAGAATGTTGGGCAGGGCAAACAACCCCATCGCCTTGTTATTGAGGAAGGCGCGCTGGTGCTTGTAGACCGCTTGCAGGGTGCCGAAGGACCACCGGAAGCGCTGCCGCATGAGGCCGCGGGCGGTGGCCGGGGCCTCGGTGAATGCCAGCGCGCGGTCTTCGTAAATCACTTTGTAGCCCTGTTCAAGCAGATTCATGGTCAGATCGGCGTCCTCGGCTACGGTATTGACCGGGTAGCAGCCACCATGTTGCACCGCCGCGGTCCGCCAAGCGCCGATCGCACCGGGAACCACGGTGACTACATCGAACAGGTCCAACGCACGGCGCTCGAAGTTCTGGCTGGTGATGTACTCGAGGGCCTGCCAGCGCGTCCACAGGTTGACGCGATTGCCCACCTTGGCGTTGCCCGCCACCGCGCCGGCCAGCGGATCGGCGAAATGGCAGACCAGCTTCGACACTGCATCCGGCGCGATGACCGTATCCGCGTCGATGCCCACGTAGAACTCTTCTTCCAGATCGGCAAGCGCAAAGTTGAGCGCCTCCGCCTTGCCCCCATTGACGGTACGCAGCACCGTCAGCATGCCCGCCGCGATCTCCTCCGGATAGGCTTCACGCGCCACCTCGGAGGTGCGATCCGTTGACCCGTCGTCGATCACGATGATGCGCAGATAGGGGTAGTCGGAGTTCAGCACCGACCGGATCGTGCGCACGATCACCTTCTCTTCGTTATAGGAGGGAATCAATACAGCGACCCGGGGCAGGAAGCCGCCGGCTACTTCGGGAACATGGCGGCGGCGCAAGCGGTCAATCAGCGCAAAGATGCCCACCAGGACAAGGCGGCCGCTCATCAGGACATCGCCCAGGAAGAAGAGGCTGACCACAAAGTGATTGAAGAAGGCCCAGGCGAAGAAGGCCACCGAATCCACCCGCGCCTGCCATCGTTCCTTGGCATTCAACGGCGGCATGACTTCGGCTCGTGTCTTGCCCATGAGGTCGGAGACCTGCTCGATGGCATAGCCATGTGCGCGCAGTCCGTCGATCAGCACCGGCAGGGTTGCGATGGTGATGCTGCGGTCCCCGCCGCCGTCGTGCAACAGGATGATGCTGCCGCGGAACTGTGGCTTGGCCTTCATGGTCTGCAACTGTTCGAGCACGTCTTCCGTGATGCCCTGCGGGGTCTTCTTCTGCCGCTCGTCCCAGTCGCCGGTATCGATTTTGTTGCCGATGATGGTGTAACCCATCTTCTGGATTTGATATGCGGGAGCTGCCTGGTCGTTGGTGTCCGGTTCCTGATCGATCGAGTAGGGAGGGCGGAAGAAAAGCGGCTTCACCCCCAGCTTGCTGCCAAACAACCGCTCCGTGAGGTTCAGTTCCAGCTGCACCTGGCGGGGAGAGATGTCGCTGATGTCAGGATGGGTCCAGGTGTGATTTCCGATCTCGTGGCCCTCGGCCATAACCCGCTTCATCAGGCTCACATTGTCCTGTGCCTGTTCGCCGATCATGAGGAAGGTCCCCTTCACATTCTTTTGCTTAAGAATGTCCAGGACCTTGGGCGTCCACTCTGGATCGGGTCCGTCGTCAAAGCTCAGCGCCACCACTCCCGGCTTATACCCGTAATACTCGATGGTGTACGGCGAGGGGTAGGTCAGCATGTGCTCGTCGGTCACGGTCCAGTTGTAGGAGTCCATGTCGATGGTTCGCGAGCCCCGGTGCGGTTCTCCGGTGATGCGCAGGATGTCTCCATCCCCGTCGGTGACGACATCGTCTCCGGGGGGCACCTGCTTGAGCAACTGCGGCGCCGTCATATTGCTGGGATGATCCCAGATCGACCACAGCGATGGATCCTCCTCGCCCAGGCACCAAAGGGCAAAGGTTTGCAGCCCCATCTGGCGCGCGGCGCGCAACTCATTCAAAGCCGTCACCGCATCCAGCATCCACACCTGGTGGCGCACACGGTTGTCTTCGTCATCGTAGGTAAAATGCGGATTCAGCTCATCGCCTGCCAGACGCAGATCCGCATTGGCATCCGAGGCCGCCTGCCATCCGTCCTGCACCGAGATGTCCTCGGTGTCCAGCACCTTGGGCACGCGGCGCTTACCCTTTCCCGGCCAGGACATGGTCCAGTTGTACCCGTAATTGCCCAGGGCGCAGATCACCTTCTCCTTGGGCACAACCTTGAGCACGCGCTTCAGGTTGTTTTCGAACCAGTCCTGGGCTGCGATGGGTCCGGGACGGCCCGTCTCCTCGTGCTGGTCATAGTTCATCAACAGGATGCCGTCGGTTTGTTGTGCCAGCTGAGCGAATTCCGCGTCGTCCGCGCCTACGCCCTCATTGACCAAGAGGCGCAGATTCTTGGGGTGCATCTGCTGGTACAACTCGCCGATCAGGGCGTGGTAGCCAGGCAGAGCATCATCGGGAAGATCCTCGAGGTCAAGGCTGAGGCCGCGGTAGCTGGGGTTGGCGGCCAGAAAGGTTGCCAACTGGCGCTCCAGGTTGCTGCGCGCCGCGGGATTCTTCAGCATGGCGACCGCATTTTGATCCCACTGCTGGGTCAGCACGTTGAAATTCTTGATCAGAGGAAAGATTTCCATCTCCTCGTGGGCGGCGGCGATCAGGTCATGCACCTTGTTCTGCGGATCGACGCCGTGGACCCCGTGCGCATCAACGACGTCGTAGACGCGCAGCGGGGCCTCCGCCGTCTGGGCGCCCTGCAGCTTGCCGTCCGGCGTGGTCACGTACAGCCACACCGGGAAGAGCATGTCGATCTGGTGGACGTGATTCTTCAACGAGGCGTAGCTGCCAGCGTCATCGTCTACGTAGTAGGCGGCGCGCAGGCCTTCGCCGGAATTGAATGGGATCTCGGAAGGCTTGCGGCTGGTCTTGCGCCGCGCCCCCTTCAGGTACTTGGCTTTGATTGCGGCGGCCTGCTGCTGGATCGCCCGGTAGTTCCGCTTGGGAGTGGGCAGCAGAAGCTCCGGCAGTTGCTGCTTCTTCACCACGTTGAGGAAAAACAGCACCAGAATCACGGTGGACAGGACCGCGACCGCGTCCAGAATGCGCCGAAGGCGCTTCCAGCGCTTCCGCTGCGGATCGAAGAAAATCTGGCGATTCATGCCTGCAGAAAGCTTACAGGAACTCTCCTGTGGGGACGCGATTATAGGGCTGCGATGACATCACCCGGCGTTCGTGAGTCCCTTGCCCCACTTGTATGATGCTGGTGCATGCATGTACACCGTTTTCCTTCCGTCCCGGCGTGGCTGCGTGCATGGTTTCCGTCTGGCGGATGGCGGTTCACCCTGGTTGTGCTCGCAGCCGGAGCCGCATTACGCCTGTGGGCAATTCATGCTCACCCGCAAATTCAGGGCGACTCGTTGCTCTACGGGGATATTGCCGTCAACTGGCTCACCCACGGCATCTACGGTCACTCCGTGGGGAACGCGTCCGGGCTTACCACCATCCAGCCCACGCTGCTGCGCCTTCCCGGCTATCCGGCATTTCTCGCCCTCTGCTTTGCTCTCTTCGGGCGGGCGAATTATCGCGCCGTGCTGTACTTGCAGGCCATCATCGATCTGGCTACTTGCCTGCTCATTGCCGGCCTGGCGGGCAAGATCTGCGGGCAACGCGCCGCCCGGGCCGCGCTGCTGCTGGCAGCGCTTTGCCCCTTCACCGCAAACTATGCCGCCAGCCCGTTGACCGAGACTCTTTCCATCTTCTGTGTCGCCCTGGGCTTTCGCGCCCTCGCGGCGGTGCTGGAAGGCCCGCGCCGCATTTGGATGGTTCTGCTCATCTTTTCCTGGAGCTATGGCGCGCTGCTTCGACCCGACGGCGCCCTGCTGGCGGTCGTGCTGTGGGTAGCCCTGATCGTCTATGGCCGCGGTGGCCTTGGGCTCGCTGAATCGCTCCGCCTCGCCATGGTCGCGGGCCTGCTCTCGGTGCTTCCGTTCGCCGCCTGGACGCTGCGCAACTGGCACACCTTTCACGTCTTCCAGCCGCTCGCCCCGCGCTACGCGACCGATCCCGGGGAATTCGGTGCGCCCGGCTTTGTGCGCTGGGTCAGAACCTTGAGTGTGGACTTCACTTCCACCAACGAGATCTATTGGAACGGTAACAGCGACGCCATCGATCCAGGCAATCTGCCCGCGCGAGCCTTCGACAATGCGGGGCAATACGAAGAGACGCTCCGGCTCCTTAACGACTACAACGCCACCACCACGCTCACGCCGCAACTGGACACCCGATTTGCACTTCTTGCCCAGGAACGCATCCGCGCCCACCCCTTCCGCTATTACGTCACGCTGCCCCTGCTGCGCCTGGCCGACATGTGGCTTCGCCCGCGGGTCGAGACGCTGACTGGTCAACTGCGCTGGTGGCAGTATGCGCAGCATCCGGGAGAGACGCGCGTGGCCATTTTCTATGGCGCGCTGAATCTGGCCTATCTTGTGGCGGCGTTGCTGGGGATGCTCCGCCGGCCCCGTTTGGCGGGCGCCATGCTGGCCCTGATCGTCCTGCGCAGCCTGCTGCTGGCCACCATCGAGGCGCCCGAGCCGCGCTATACCCTGGAATGCTTCCCGCTCCTGATCGCCTTTGCTGCTGTAGCCCTGGCGAAGTGCGACGGCCAGAAGCCGCGGCGAATTTAACAGCCTGCGGAAAAACACTATCAATGAAGGGTACGGGCNNGCAGCCTGTGAAGCCCGTACCCTTTCACTCCTTAGGAAAACACCGGGTACTTCCGCACCCGGTGAAGCCCGTACCCTTCGAACCAGGGAGTTTTTCCGCAGCCTGTTTAGCCCGTACGTAAGCGCAATAAAACGCTTGACACACATGTTGGCGATTGTGTTTCTTGTCTTGCTGGGGTTTTTCCTATTTCATGTCGTTATAAATAGGGCAGGGAACACGGCGGGCATGCGCCAATCCGGTCGGTAGGCACAGAATCGCGTTATGCGACTTGCGCCACCGAATATATCCGAGTAGGTGATTTCCCCGTACATGATGACGGTAGCGCCATTAATAGACCAATTTTGTGGCATTTCCAAGGGATATGGAGTGTCGGGAGGGAGCACCCCCAAGGAGTACGAATTTGGAAGGGTGATATCCATTTGCCTTTCTCGATTCGGTCCGGGAGGCTCCAAGTCTTTATTGGGCATCTGGAGAATATCTATTGGAGCAGGCGGAGGCTGCATCTCTATTACCAGGTTCTTGATCGAATGAACGGAACCAATTTTCGCTATTGGTATCGGTTTGAAGAAATTAGAAATACGCTCCTGAATGATCATTTGCATCCACTGTGCATCTCCTGCGGTAGGAGTGTAGTCGCCGGGATGGTTGTACATGCCGCTGACTACCATTACATGCAAACCAGGGGACTTCCCGAAATTAACAGCATTCACTTCTATTCCAGAGTTGGCTTTCGTCCCGGTCACAACAAGAGCCTTAATCCCTACCCATGCTCTCTGGTCTATCTGAAGAGCTTCATTAGAGGCCCACAATTGTTTAGCGGCATCCCTCCGATCATTTCTTGCGTGAATATCTTGAATGTCGGTCTGGTAGACCATTTCAAACAATTGATACTTAGCTTCAATGGCATAGACGATAGCGCCGATAGCGGCTACCCCAGTGAATATGCCCGCTACCAAAGTCGTGCAAAAGATTCTCTTCTGAAGTCGATATTCTTTATAGCGCTGGGTCTTTTCATATACGGGTACGGTGCTCGCTGCACTCTTAATCGCCTCGGCGATGATGATCCCTGCTTCCCGCTGTTTCTGCTCGTGGGCAACGGCTTGTTCGTGTATGGCGGCGTCCTGCTTCTCCAGCGTCTTCTGAATATCGTTGGACTCTTCACGTACCGCCTGAAGAACCCGTTTGATCCAGCGCGGAATCCACATGTCAGCAATCAACTCTTCCGGGGGATAATGAGGACAGATGAAACACGAATATCACGAAGGGCCCAAGGCTGGGAACAATTTCGAGAAGCTAGCACGGGCTGTTTTTCAGGCACCAAAGGTTGCAGTCCCGAAGAAACAGCCCAAGAAGAAAGCTACACGCCGCAAAACGACCGGCAACGACAAGGATTAGAACGGCTCCTCTTGCCCC
>PLZN01000603.1 GCA_003152195.1 Acidobacteriaceae bacterium | reverse complement strand
AGTTTCTGGAATTTGCCTGTTCATGAGCTGCAGGGTAAGACTCCCAACCAGCAGTGCCGCTAGTCCACCCATCGCTGTCAGCAGCAGGCTCTCGATCCAGAATTGACGCATAATGGCCCATCTTGTTGCCCCGAGCGCGAGGCGGGTAGCAATCTCGGATTCTCGGCGGCCAACGCGCACAAGCGCAAGACCCGCAAGGTTGGCACAAGCGACCAACAGAACAAAACCCACTGCCGACATCAGGATCATTGCGGGCGTACGTGTTTCTTCCGCGAGACTCTGCTGAAGCGGTACCGCGTAGAATGTAATTCGCGAGCCGGGATCCTTCTGCTCCATGTAACGAGACGTAAACGATCGTAGTTGGCCCAACTGTGCTTCGGCCTGCTGCCAGGTAGCGCCATCCCGTAACCGGACGATCGGCTCAAAGTTATCTCCTCCCCCCTCGTCGGATGTATCAGGGCGAAGGGAAGTCCACAGCTCTACGGCGGCTGGGGTCCGAGCCTTTGCCGGCAGGACGCCGATGACGGTATAGGGAATCCCTTTGAGCCGTATCGCCTGGCTAACAATATTGGCGTCCCCATTGAAAGTCTTCTTCCACAAACCGTAACTCAGAACAACAGCGCTCGGTCCTCCTGCCGTGTCTTCTGTATCGCTAAAGTTTCGCCCCAGCATGGGGTGAATACCCAGGACGTCAAAATAGTGTGCGGATACTCGCTGGCCGTGAATATATTGAGCCCGTCCCGCTGCCTCCATGTTCACGCCGCCGGTCTTGCCGGCGACGGCAGCCGTTATGGCGGGAACATTATCCCGAAGCTGCCGCCAAGTGTAGCGATCGATAGAGACGGGGTATGTGGTATTCGTCGACCCGGAGATTCTCTGCATCAACGATCCCAGGCGGTCAGGCTCCGGGTAGGGAAGGGGCCGCAAGAGAATCGCGTCGACCACGCTAAAGATCGCCGTGTTCGCTCCGATACTCAGCGCCAGGGTGATGATAACGACTGCAGAAAAACCAGCGTTTTTGCGCAACTGCTTCAACGCGTAACGTACTTCCTGGAGAACTGTCCCCATTGGATACCCCCTTCCCTATTCCCATCTTGCAGTATGCATCTCGATCGCCAAACGATCCGGTGTCAAATCTTGTATTTTCAAGGGTAAGCGGAGCCAGGTCTGGCTTCTGTGAGCCGCCGATGTTCGATGTTGGTTTTCGAGGTCCAAAATCGAACACCAACCCTATGACGGGATAGCAGAGCGTCTATTGATGTGCCGGAGCATCAGGCAAGGTTTTCTGACTGCCACTCTTAGGACCGGCTGGAGGTCCAGTTGGAGTAGTTCCAGACTGCACGTTGTAGGCTTTTACCAGCTGCTCTGTGATGTCCATGTTGTTGGCGGCGTACCAGACAACCGGGGCGGCGTCGGAACCGCGCTCGATAACAGCTGAATAACCATGCTGCTGTGAATATGCCTGCAGGAAGGCGTAAACCTTCTGCGCAACTCGTTGAAACACCTCTTGCGACTCGCTCTGCGAATCGTTCCTGAAGTCTTCGGCCTGGCGTTGAAGCTGCTTCTCTTTATTCTCGAGCGCCTGCTCGCGCGTTGCCATTTCTGTGTCACTGAGCTTGTCGTTTGTATTGCTTATCTGTTTTCGCAGAGCTTCCACGTCGTCATTGAGCGCCTTGAGCTGCGCCTGCCGGGGAGCAAACTTGGTTTGCAGCGCGGCCATCTCCTTCTGTGCTTCAGCGGTCTGAAGTACGGCAGCATTGAAGCTCACCGCGACAATATTTTGGGTTGTCGCCTGGCTCGGGGACGACTGGGCCTGGGAAGCAATTGCCCAGGTGGAGACGGACGACAGAAGCAGCACCGTGCTCAATCGCTTCATTGCGAACTCTCTCCTGGCTGTGTCGCATACAGAACAACCTTCGGCTTAAATGCGGCGACATGGGCTTTGAAGTCCACCTGCCAAGGTTTCCCGTACGCATCCAGATCAAGACTTCCTTGGAAAGTTCGCGTGCCGGCAGACGCGAAGGCGATATTCGATCGAAAGTCTGAGGGACCCAATACCCCATGTTCGCTCTCTGCCAGAAAGTGCGGCGCATTGCGTCTGACAATTTCCGCAGCGACGTTAAAAATGAGTTTCGGCGCCCGGTCTGGGGAAGCTGACAACGGGACAACCTCCGGCAGGCTTATGGTTGTCGAGAAAGGAGCATCGCGCACTGTAGGGTTTCGCGAGTACAGAGTGAAGGTAAACTGGCGGTCTTGCCGGGGCGCCGGATCAGCCGGGTACAGTCGTCTGGGCCCGGTTGCGCGGGAAACCGGCGATGCAGGAAGTTGACTCTGCCGATCGAGAACACGACTGGCTCGAACTTTCCCCGGAAGCGTATGGTTCGGAATGTTTTGCGAAGAGATTTTTTCCTTTTCGAGGAATCCTGAAACATGCGAGGTATCGGCCACGTCCATTTCAACAGCAGGTCTTGTGAACGGACCATCTTGGAGTGCTGCTGCCACCAGCAACAAGACCAGCAACAGTACGGTCACCATCCCGAGTGCATGAAAGCCGCTTCCCGCGGATCGAGAACTCAACGGAATTCCTTCGCTGATTGCTCGCGCGGCGAAGCGTTCCTGCATGCCTTTTGGCAGCCGCTTGCTCGGGGTTTTGAACGCTCGTGCGAGAAACAATTGGAACCCTGATTGGCGCATCTCGAGCAGCCGGTTACGGCAGAGAACGCAGTGTTCAGAGTGCTCACGCAACTCGACCTGCTCCGTCTTTGTCAGCTGTCCGCTCGCCGCAAGTGCGCACATGACTTCGAAATAGGCGTGGTTCGTAGTCATCTCGACCCTCCCTTCGAGACGATGCCCGAGGCACTTCCGCAAAGAGCTTTCCTGAGCTTTTCCAGGCTGCGGTATAGATTGTGGCGCACGACCCGTACCGTCTCTCCGGTCCGGATAGAGACCTCTTCCGCGGTGAGGCCTTCGTAGTAGATAAGCTCAAGAGTCCGGCGCTGGCGAAGCTGGAGGTGACTTAATACTTCCTCGACCAGGACACTCACCTCAGCCACCGAATAGCCGAGTGAGCGCCTCGACTGGTGAAGCGCCTCAGGCAGAAGCTCATCGAACGGTTCTGTATCAAAAAATCGCTTCGCGACCAGAGCCCGACGGCAATTGAGGATCCGCTGGTACGCGAACATGAGAAGCCACGTCTTGAACTCTCCTTTTTTCGCATCGAATTGCTGTATAGACCGAAAGACATCAAGAAAGATCTGCTGGACTGCATCTTCGGCGTCCGCGCCATTGCGCAAGATACGTCTTGCGATTCCGAAAAGCCGTGGGCTGTGCCGTTCGAACAACACTGTCAAAGCATCCGCGTTCCCACATTGCAATTGCTCGACCAGTGCTTCGTCCCTCACCAGCTTCTGTCGTCGTTCGCTCAGGAGAGGCGTGGCCGGCGCAGGGACCGCAGCAGGGACATCAGCCAAACAAGCTTCTCCGAACTCCGGTGCCCTGGCAGGAAGGGCGCCAAAGATCAGCCGCGCAATGCGTGAGCTCATCGTGTTCCTCCGCCCCAGAGCACACGCAGGAGCAGGAATCCAGCCAGGCTTTCGGGGCCAATCATGCCGATCGGTGGTCCTTCTACAACTGTATGCACGCGAGACGTCCAGTATTCCCCATTCTCGAGCGAGATTCAGTCTTGTTTAGCGGAGAGGTTCGATCGCCCGGAGGCCATGACGGCAAGATCGTGTCCCGAGTAGACAAGTGGGGCCCGGGAGGTTGTACGATGAGCAGCCCCAAGGAGGTCTGTTACGTTTGAGACATGGCGATTGAAACTGCTATCCAGAGTCAGCGGCGATCACGAACTCAGGCTTAACATCACTCAAGCGGCCCGGGTGGACTCAAGAGTGGCTTCAATTTCATGACGGAGATTCCGGCTGATCTGCGTGGAATTGATCCAAAATGGCGTCCTGCATTCCACCTCAAGCAATTCCCGCGGTTGCGTCGTAGTTCCACTGGATCTTGACTCCATCCTTGACTGCTTCTCCCTTCGGGCTGGCAACGTGGATTCCGACTTTCGAAGCTTTCTGCCGCAAACGCGCAAAAATCGCGCGTGTGATTCCGTGAAATATCTGTGACATCAGAATTCCTCTGCTCTACAAATCTCTACATTTGGGATGGACCAGAGGGTTCATCCCGCGAGCACTACAAATGACTGGACGAGTTGGCTTGAAGGATTGTTCACACTCCTTTGTAAATTCTCGAAGTTGCACTCCGCCAGGTGCCCAATATCCAAACCTCTATCAAGCCTTCGTTTCATCTGCAGGAAACGCCCGCCGTGTTACATGCAGTTCGACGCAGTCATTTCAAGCGTCCCCTGAAAAAACTTCGCGATCCAGTCTTGCCTCGAGATACATCGTATGATATATCTTAAGATGTATTTTGAAAGGAATCGATTTGCACCGACATCATCAAGAATTCCCCTTCTTCGAAAGCCGAGGCCGCCACGGTCTCTTTGGAGGAAGAGGAGGGCCATTTGAGCGCATGGGCGGAGGGTTCATGGGTGGCCCGGGAATCCGCGCAGCAAAAATGCTCGCCTCGGGCGACCTAAGGCTCATCATCCTCGCTTTGCTCAGCGAAAAGCCACGCCATGGATACGAAATCATCAAGGCGGTCGAAGAGCACTCCAGCGGCATCTACTCGCCAAGTCCGGGCATGGTTTATCCGGCGCTCACCTATCTGGAGGAACTGGGCTACACAGCCCCGGAATCGGAAGGCACCAAGAAACTCTACCGGATCACCGAGGCGGGTACTGTCTACCTGAACGAAAACCGTGTGGGGGTTGAGGATACGCTCGATCAACTGGCCCGGTTTGGCCGGAAGCTCGCACAATTCCAAAAGCAGTTCAAAGAGGATAACGAAGAGAGCGATGACCTTGGGCCCGGTCCCCGGGGTGGAATCAAGAGTGAGTGGCGACAGGTAAAGATGGAAGTCCGCGAGCTACGAAATGAACTAAAAGCGGCGCTGTACGAGAAGCTCGATGCTTCCCCGGAAGAGAGAAAGCGAGTCTTCGCGATCCTGCGCCGGGCAATTGACGAGATCCGAGCCAAGAAGCCATGACTCTTGAAGCACCTGGAAGTTCCTCAGAAAAGCTGCGCTTGAATCCGGAAAAAGTGAGGCAGGCGGCTGTCCGGAAAAGGCAATCACGCGTTGCGAACCAAGGTTTGTTCGGCGAGCGTAGCGTATGAAGGGAGTAGGGCGTGACAGACACTTTGATCGAAAATGTCTCAGACACTGCATTCTGGATCGCACATTACAGAGCACTCGAAACCCAACGGGCCGATGCACTTTTCCATGATCCGCTTGCCGGTCTTCTAGCCGGCGAGCGAGGCAAACAAATCGCAAACGCGATGCCCAAGTCATTCATGACAGGATGGGCGGTCGTGATCCGCACGTGCATCATTGACGACTACATTCGATTTGCCATCGCCCAAGGGGTTGACACCGTTCTAAACCTCGGCACCGGATTAGATACGCGCCCGTATCGCTTGGATCTTCCGAGGTCCCTGGTCTGGGTCGAGGCCGACTATCCTGACATGATCGAATTCAAGGAAAAGCGGCTATCGAGCGAAAAACCGCGCTGCCAGCTGGAGCGTGTGAAACTCGATCTGGCGAATTTGTCTGAACGCCGGCAAATGTTTACCAGCGTCAATGCACGAGCTAAGAAGATGTTGGTTCTCACCGAGGGAGTCGTTCCCTATTTGAGCGTTGAGGAGGTGGGTTCTTTAGCCGATGATCTCAAAGCGCTGGAGCATGCCTGCTACTGGATCGTGGATTACTTCTCTACCTGGGTAATCAAATACCGGCAACGGCTGGTGGGGAAAAAGATGCAGAATGCTCCATTTAAATTCAACCCCGAAAATTGGTTCGAGTTCTTCGCAGAGCACGGGTGGCATTGCAAGGAAACTCGCTACTTATCAGAGGAAGCTGAACGACTCCACAGACCGATGCAACTACCTCTGTTGTCAAAGGTGATTTTGAGCATACGAGTGGGACTCGCCTCTAAGGAACGGCAAGCGGCTTTCAAAAGGTCAGCGGGCTACGCAATGCTTGAGCCCGGAACCACGCCGGCGGCGGGTGAGAAAGCAACCGCCGTGGAGCTGGCCCGGATTTCTCACCAGAGGTGAGGTGAGGAGCTACGATATCGTGTTGGGCACGGTGGGAAGCACAGCGAAAAGATGGGTGCCCCATCCTTGAACCCGTTC
>PLZN01000607.1 GCA_003152195.1 Acidobacteriaceae bacterium | reverse complement strand
ACATCTCGACTCTACTCTGCGGTTTTCCCCTTCCACGCTTCGCTTAGACTTTCTCATGCATCGCGTATGCCAACCGGATAACTCTGTCCAAGCCACAATCATGAAGTGCTGAACCAAATTTACACTTTGTCATCCCGACCGCGGTGGAGGGACCTACGGTTTCTTTTCTCCACGTTCGCTTAGGCTTTCTCCCGCACGGTGTAGGCCGCTCTGCGATACTTTCGTTGGTGCATAGCAATCGGAAATCCGCTCAAGAGACCATAGGCGCGGCCAACGGATCGTCCCCTAGAGTGACAAGCATGAGGGTGATTCCGGTTGCGGGCCATGACAGCATGTTACTGAACCTGAGCGGAGCCCACGCGCCGTTCTTCACCCGAAATATCGTCGTCCTTACCGACAATGCCGGCCACACCGGCGCCGGCGAGGTTCCAGGCGGCGAAAAGATTCGTCAGGTTCTCGAAGAGGCCAGCTCTGCGATCGTTGGCCGGGCGATCGCTTCGTACAACGAGATTTTGCAGCAGATGCGGCAACGCTTTGCCGATCGCGATGCCGGCGGGCGTGGTGTTCAGACCTTTGATATGCGCACCACGGTGCATGCGGTCACAGCAGTCGAGTGCGCGCTGCTCGACCTGCTGGGGCAATTCCTGGGCGTTCCCCTAGCTGGGCTGCTCGGCGAAGGCCGGCAGAGGTCGAGCGTCCCCGTGCTTGGCTACATGTTCTTCGTCGGTGACAGGCGGAAGACGGACCTGCCCTATGCCAGCGAACCTGACGCCTCCGACCCATGGCTGCATCTACGCCATGAAGAGGCGCTCACCAGCGAGGCCGTGCTGGCCCTGGCTGAGGCCGCCCACGCGCGATACGGTTTTGCCGACTTCAAGCTCAAGGGTGGAGTGCTCGCCGGGCCGCGGGAGATGGAGGCCGTGACCGCGCTCGCGGAACGCTTTCCTGATGCGCGTATCACCCTTGATCCCAACGGCGCCTGGTCTTTAGAGGAAGCAGTGGACCTCTGTCGCAACCAACACCACGTCCTGGCTTACGCGGAAGACCCATGTGGGGCGGAGCACGGCTACTCCGGCAGGGAGATCATGGCGGAGTTCCGCCGCGCCACCGGCCTGCCCACCGCGACCAACATGATTGCGACCGACTGGCGCGAGCTAAAACATGCGGTGCAATTGGGCGCCGTTGACATCCCCTTGGCCGATCCGCATTTCTGGACCATGCAGGGCTNNACTCCAACAATCACTTCGACATCTCGCTGGCCATGTTCACCCATGTGGCGGCCGCTGCTCCGGGAAAAGTAACAGCAATCGATACGCATTGGATCTGGCAGGACGGACAGCGCCTGACCAAACAGCCGTTGCAAATCGTGAACGGCCAGATCGAACTCCCCAGCCGTCCCGGCCTCGGCATCGAGATCGACTGGGAACGCATCGAGGCCGCACACGCACTGTACGAGAAGGTAGGGCTAGGAGACCGCGACGATCGGAAGCCAATGCAGTTTCTTGTGCCGGGCTGGACCTTTCATCCCAAGCGGCCCTGCCTGGTCCGGTAGTTAAGCGGCTTCCGGTGCCCGAAAGGGGCATGTAATCCACAAGAAACGTGGGCTATATTGCGACCAAATGTCCACTTCGAGTATTCGTCCTGCACCGGAGCACGCTGCCCCGCCCCCTGACCTCGTATTTTGGATCGGGCTGCCGTTGCTGCTTGCGCTTGCGCTCGGGCACTCCCTGTGGGCGACCAGCCTTGACGGATTCACCATCGATGAGCCTTATCACATCGCTGCCGGAGCGGCCTACCTGCGCTGGGGCGACTACCGGTTGAATCCTGAGCATCCGCCGCTGGTCAAACTGGTCGCGGCACTGGCCGTGCCGCCAAGCGTGCTGCATCTTGCTCCACTACGTTTACTGAGCGAAAAGGACCAGGAGCGCCAATACACGCAAAAAGCGGTATTTCAGGACAGCGACAGCAGCCAAGTTCATCGCCGGGCGAGAACGGCGCTGTTCGCTTTCAACATCTTGTTGCTCGCTGCGCTCACGTGGCTCCTGCGGCGTGTCTTCAACTCCGGCATTGCCTTGGCCGCCTTGCTGCTGCTGGCGCTCGATCCCACCGTCTGCGCGCACATGCCGGTCGTCATGACCGATCTGCCCACGGCTCTACTGGGAGCAATCTGCTGTTGCCTGGCAATCCTCGCCCTTCGCACCCGGCGGAAGGTTGATTGGATCCTGCTGGGCATCGCGGACGGGCTGCTGCTGGCAACCAAGCACTCAGCGCCTCTGATTGTCTTGCCCCTGCTGGCTGGCTGCGTCCTTGCCCTTGCTTGGCAGGCAGGGCACAAGCAGCCTGTCGCCAGGCAGGCGCTCGGCTTGGCGGCAGCGCTGGCGCTGAGCGTGGCAGTTTTGTGGAGCACCTACGGATTTCGCTATCACGAGAGTCCCGGGCTGAATGCACAAGGCCAACTGGCCGAGACCTTCAATCGTCCGCTGGCAGCCAAGATCGCAGACCTTCATTCGCCGGTACTGCGCCGCACCTTGACCACCGCCCAGAGCTTGCACCTGGTCCCCCGCGCCTACTTGTGGGGCTTGGCGGACACCCTCCGCGCGGGCGTCGAAGGCCGCCTTTTTTGGATTAGCGTCTTTGGCCACAGTTACCAGGGGAAGGCGCCGTGGTGGGTTCCGTTCGCCGACCTTGTGGTCAAGCTGCCCATTACGTTTCTGCTGCTGGCCATCTTTGGCATCGCGTTGCTTTTGCTGGGCCGCTTGCCGGCGGACGTTGCGCTGCCGCTGGCAGGCTTTGCCGGCATCGGGACGTTCTTCATGCTCTTCATCGCCCACAACGGAGTGTTTTATGCTGGTCTGCGGCACTGGCTCTTTGCCGTGCCCTTGCTGGCAGTGTGCGCCGCGGTGGGCGCCTGGTACCTGCTGCGATCTCCCATCCTGTGGCGGCGAACAGTAGCGGTGGCCGCGATGCTGTGGATTGCTGTGACCGTGCTGCCCCAGCGCAGAATTTGGGAGTATCACAACGTTCTGGCTGGCGGCTCGCAGAGCGCATGGCAAGGCTTCGACAATGATAGTGTCGACCTGGGCCAGCGGACGGACGAGTTTATCGCCTTCTATAAGAGCCATGTGGCTCCCGCTCCGGTGATGGTTGACTACTGGGCCTTGGAGGAGCAGTTGAAGGCCGGTGGCGTAAAAGTCTGGGAACCGCAGCCGGAAGAAATCGGCAACGGAGAAGTCAAAGGTTGGTTGTGCCTGCGCGCCCCTAGCGTAGCCCTGCGTGACTGGTACGAGATGCCTTCGATGCGCAACGTGCAGCCAACGGCCCGCTTTGGCAACCTGCTCCTCTATCAAGGTGATTTTTATTTGCCTCGAGTGGCGGCATCGATCTTGCGCTTCCGGGGGTTGCATATGCTCGACCGGGCCGGCGCAGACAAGAAGTTAGCCGAACGATACCTTCTCCGGACGATTGAGCTGGACCCTGAGTCTGAGGTAACCGCGATTGAGCTGGGCAATTTTGCCCTCGGCAGAGGCGAAACGGAGCAGGCGCTGCACTGGTATGAGCTGGCACGCAAGGACGCCGTCCATGATCCGGACGTCCTGGTGGATGTCGAACGCCAGATCCAATTGGTGAAGAGCGACCCAGGGGGAATGGTCCCTCCGCTGCGCAATCCAGTCAAAGAGTAAGTGCGGCCGGCAGGCATGCAACAATATTGAGCCATGAAGGCTGTCTTGACTGCACTCCTATCGCTGACTCTTCTCCCATCGGCCCTCGCTCAGAAACGTCTCGTGCTCATCGACCAGGATGGTTCCGGTCCCGGCGGATCCAACCAGATGGCCATGATGGTGCTGTTGCAGTCGTCCGACGTCGACGTGCTCGGCATCACCGTGGTGACCGGCAATGCCTGGCGCGATGAGGAAGTGCAGCATACGTTGCGCATGCTCGAGCTGATCGGCAGAAGCGGCGTGCCGGTGGTTCCCGGCGCCGTCTTTCCCCTTGTGCGCACGCAGCAGTGGACCCGCCTCGCCACTCCACTCGTAGGGAAGGTCGGCTGGCTCGGCGCATGGGGAGACGGACCGATGAGCCTCGACCAGCAGGCCAACCAGAAGCCCGACCCGTCGCACAGCCACGATCCCTATTATGTGGCGCCGCTCCCCGAGGGGGCTCCGCATACTCTCCCGCTCGACCAGGATGCCGCCCACTTCCTCATCGCGCAGGTGCATGCTCATCCTCACCAGGTGACTATCTGCGCCCTGGGCCCGCTCACCAACATCGCTCTTGCCCTGGCTATCGATCCTCATTTCGCCGAGTTGACGCGCGGCATTTTCCTCATGGGCGGAAGCCTCAATCCGCAAACCGCCGATCCGGAATTCTCTTCGAGCCCGCGACACGAGTTCAACTTCTGGTTCGATCCCGAAGCGACGCACATCGTCCTTCGCGCCCATTGGCCGCGCATCGACGTGACCACTGTCGATGTATCCATCAAGGCGCCGTTCACGCAGCAGATGCTGGACGAGATTGCTCAATCCCAGAACCCTGCTGCGCGGTACATTGCTCGTTTCTCCCAGGATCGCTACTACCTGTGGGACGAGCTTGCCGCTTCCGCCTGGCTGGACCCCGCCATCATCACTGGGGAGCGCCTTCTCTACATGGATGTTGACCTCAGCCACGGCCCCAGCTATGGCGACACGCTTACCTGGACCGCGCCCTTTAAACCCGACACCGATCTGCAGTTGGTGCACGCCCAGGTCGATTTGGATCTGCCACGGTTTAGCAAGCTGTTCGTAGAGCTGATGAAGGCGCCCTCCGGGGTAGGGAAGTAACAAGGCGCGAACACGATGCTGGATGTCGAACGGCTGTCAACGGGGTATTCGACGGGTGCCCCACGTTCGCCTCAGCGTACGTGGGATAAATTAGGTTTCTTTCCAATGCTTTTAGCCAGTCATGATTGCAAAAGCAATGGTGGGGACTTCGTCCCGTCTTTTTCGTCCCATGTACCCCGGATTTCCTGTCGAGGTT
>PLZN01000282.1 GCA_003152195.1 Acidobacteriaceae bacterium | reverse complement strand
TGCGGATGGCATCCGGTGTCAGCGACGAGATCCATAATCTGCTGAATGGCTTTTCACTCTTCGTCGCCTCGTAGATGTAGCGGAAAATCAGTTCTCCTTCCCGCCCTGCATCGGTCGCACACACAATGCGCGACACTCGTGGAGACTTGAGTATCTGTTGCACCACTTCGAACTGGTCTTTGCTGCGCTCGTACACGACCAGGGGCCATTGCTCGGGCAGCATGGGTAATGTCTCCAAGCGCCACTGCCGCCACTGGGGATTGATCTGATGCGGCTCGGCCAGGGAAACCAGGTGCCCGATGGCCCATGTGACCACATAGCCATTTCCCTGGAGGTAGCCTTTGCCCCGCTTCTCTGCGCCGAGCACACGGGCGATGTCACGTGCGACCGAAGGCTTTTCGGCCAGAACCGCGATAGTACCGGATTCCTGTGCCTTCATCGTGATTCTCAGTCTACCGCGATCCCGCGGAGGAGCGGTTGCCCTTCCCGGCACCCTGGCCTTCGCCGAGTAGCCGGTTCTCCTGTTGCTATATCCTTTTTAAGGGCCATCGCAACAGGAGAGTGCCATCTGTGGAAGTTTCCCTCGCCGAGATAAAACAAGCAGAACAGAGAATCCGCGACTTCATCTACTTTTCCCCCTGCCAACTGTCGGCCGATCTCTCCGAGATGACCGGTCAACAGGTCTATCTCAAGCTGGACAATCTGCAGCGCACGGGGGCCTTCAAGGAGCGCGGTGCTCTCAACCGGATTCTCCTGCTGACAGAAGGCGAAAAGCAGCGCGGGGTGGTCGCCGCCAGCGCGGGAAATCATGCCCAGGCTGTGGCCTACCATGCGACGCAGCGCGGCATCAGAGCGCGGATTGTCATGCCGCTCATGACTCCCCTGGTGAAGATTTCAGCGACCCGTGGATTTGGAGCCGAGGTCATCCTCCACGGCTCGAACTACGATGAGGCCTGTGACGAGGCGCTCCGGCTTTGCCTGTTGGATGGGATGACATTTCTGCATCCTTTCGACGACTATGCCGTGATCAACGGTCAAGGAACCATTGGCCTTGAACTGCTCGAGCAGGTTCCGGGTTTAGAGGCTGTGGTCGTACCCATCGGCGGCGGGGGATTGATCAGCGGCGTCGCCTGCGCCTTGAAAGAGAGCAACCCAGCGATTCGGGTGGTTGGCGTGCAGACGGAGCGTCTCCCCTCGATGCTGCGCGCCATCGCGAATGGAGGCCCGATCACGCTGCCGGCAGAAGCAACCATCGCGGACGGGATCGCGGTCCGGCGCGCCGGAGAACTCACCTTGCCCCAGGTGGAGCGCTTTGTCGATGAGATCGTCACTGTCGACGAAGAGGAAATCGCCAATGCAATTATGCTCCTGCTGGAAAAGGAGAAGACCCTGGCCGAAGGAGCCGGAGCCGTGGCCCTGGCGGCTCTGCTGCAAAAGAAGACTTCGCTGCACGGGGAACGAACCGCGGTCCTCGTTTGCGGAGGCAACATCGATGTAAGTCTTCTGGCCAGGATTATTGAACGCGGCTTGGTCAAGGACGGCCGGCGGGTGCGCATTCGGGTCCACCTGGCCGATCGCCCGGGAGCACTTCATCAGCTGACCAAGATCCTTTCCGATCAGCGGGCAAACATCGTCGAAACGTTACACAACCGTGCTTACTACGGCGTCAATTTGGGCGACACCGTGATCGACATCACGCTCGAAACGCGCGGCGCGGCACATATTACAGCGATTGCCAATGCTCTGGAAATGGAAGGCTACCGATATGAACGTATTCAGTAGCGCCCCGTTGTGCATCCTTAAACGACAGGAATCAGGCCAATGCAAGAGTTTCTAAGGTTGAAACGCCTGCCGCCGTATGTCTTCAACATTACCGGCGAACTGAAGGCTGCCGCTCGGGCGCGTGGAGAAGACATTATCGATTTCGGCATGGGCAACCCTGACGGCGCCACGCCAAAGCACATCGTCGACAAGATGATCGAAGCAGCGGGCAAGACCTCCACCCATCGTTACTCCTTGTCCAAAGGTATCCCGCGGCTGCGCAAGGCGATCTGCAATTGGTACAGCAAGCGCTATAACGTGGAGCTCGATCCTCAGACTGAAGCGATTGTCACCATCGGCTCTAAGGAAGGCATCGCCCATCTGTGCCTGGCCACGCTCGATCGAGGGGATGTGGTTGCGGTACCGAGTCCCAGCTATCCGATCCACATCTATGGTCCAGTGATCGCCGGAGCCAACGTTCGCGGCATCCCGGTGCATAGCACCGACGATTTTTTAGCGGAGCTGGAACAGACCGTCCCGCTGATGTACCCGCGTCCGAAGATGCTGATCCTCAACTTCCCGGCCAATCCCACCACCCAGTGCGTAGATCTCGCATTTTTTGAGCGCGTCGTCGCTCTGTGCAAGGAATTCCAGATCTACCTGGTACACGATCTTGCTTATGCCGATCTCGTCTTCGATGGATATCGCGCGCCATCGATCCTGCAGGTGCCGGGGGCGAAAGACATCGCTGTTGAGTTCTTTACCTTGTCGAAAAGCTACAACATGCCTGGCTGGCGGGTAGGCTTCATGGTGGGCAATCGCGAGTTAGTGGCGGCACTGGGACGGCTCAAGAGTTACTTTGACTACGGCACCTTCACGCCGATCCAGGTTGCTTCGATCCTCGCCCTGGAGGGGCCGCAGGAGTGTGTGCAGGAGATATGTGAGACATACCGCAAGCGTCGCGATGTCCTGGTCAAGGGGCTGAATCATTTGAACTGGCAGGTACCCATGCCGAAGGCCACGATGTTCGTCTGGGCCTCCATTCCTGAGCGATACAAAGCCTTGGGTTCGCTTGAGTTTTCCAAGAAGCTCCTGACCGAGGCCAAGGTCGCGGTCAGCCCTGGGGTCGGCTTCGGTGAGCATGGAGATGAACACGTCCGCTTTTCTCTGATTGAGAACGAGGAACGAACCAGGCAGGCTTTGCGGGGTATCAAGCAGATGTTTCAGCAAGAGAGCCTCTAAGTTGCCGACCTGCAAACTATAGCTTTTTGGGCCAGCGACGCGCGCCATGAATCAAGGCAAGAACGCGCACCGTTGCGCCCTTCAAGCGGTAGGCCGCAATATAGGGAGTGCCTTGAATGACCAGTTCTCGCGTACCGTCAACTCGACCAAGACGGCCCATCTCCGGAAAGTTGGCAAGCTGTTCAACGGCTCGCAGAACCATCTCCAGCTGCTTTTCAGCCGCGATCTGCCAAGACAAAGTCATACGCGACCGCAAGCTGTTCGGAAGCTTGACTGGTCCACAGGATTCGCATTCGCTATTGGGCTTTTGGCTTCCGCGTCCAACCGGCTGCAATGCTCCGGAGCGTTTGATGCTCGACCACAGCCCCGGCATCATCCTGGCGGACACCTTCTTCGATCAGCTCGCGGTGGTACTCGTGAAGCGAAAGGTATTGAGTCACTGCCTCATTGATAACAAAGCTTCTGTCCCGCTGCTGCGCCTCCGCGACTGAGTCCAGCGCCTGAAGCTTCTCTTCAGGTAAACGAAAGGTGATCGTTTTCGAAGGCATGTACGTAGAATACAGCAGAATACAAGCGATTACATCCACTTTCGCTCCTATGATCGGCGCGCACCGGCAAGCTACTCATAGCGCAAAGTAACCATCGGATCTACCTTGGTGGCGCGACAGGCAGGCATGTAACAGGCCAGCAGGACCCGAGAACGATTACCAATGGCACGACCGATAAGATGACTGGATCGTTGGCGCTCAACCCGTACAAAAGACTCGCCATGACTTTTCGCAAGAAGAACGCCGCAGCCACTCCAACCACAACTCCGGCAATCGCAAGGCGGGTGCCCTGCTGCAAAATAAGACGGAATACATCCTGCGAACGTGCGCCCAGCGCGATGCGAATGCCAATCTCCTTGGTGCGCTGGGAAACCGAATAAGCCATGACCGCGTAAACCCGATCGCAGCCAATGCCAGCGCCAGCCCGGAGAACGTGACTAAAAGCGAGAGATCGAAACGGCGCAAAGATCCAGCATCCGCCACCATCGAATCCATGGTCTTTACGTCGTAGACGGGCACATTCTGGTCGACATCTGCCACCGCGGCGCGAATCGAGTGGAGAAGCACGCTCCCGCCAAGGTTGCTGCGGATGGCGATGCCCATGTTCGCTTCCAGCAGTGGCCGAATGCTGTCGGGAACCTGCGTATCGGGATAGCAGGCAGTAGGTTCAGTGTCCACATCCGCGCCCCAATGCCGCACATCGCCTGCAACACCCACCACCGTGCACCATGGGCTGCCTTTGAAATCCGGCTTCAACCGCTTGCCAACCGGGTTTTCTCCCGGCCAATATTTTCGAGCGAGACTCTCGCTCACGATCGCGACCGCAGGCGCACTCGCTGTATCGCGTACATTAAAGGCGCGCCCTTGCAGCATCGGAATCTGCAAGGTGTGAAAATAGTCCTCGCCCACCGCTCGATAGCGGGTAACAATCTCCCCCTGTACGGGGTCTGGATTCTTCCCCTCCACAACGATGGGCATCGAAGGGTTGGTGCCGCTCATCGGCAGGTCGCGGGCCACCGCGGCCGATTGCACGCTGGGAACAGCTTGCATTCGCTCCGCCACCTGCCGGTAAAACTCCGCAATCCGTTGCCCGGAAAACTGCGCGGGCGCAGCGATGCGGAAGGTCAACACATTCTCCGGAACAAATCCGAACTCGACGCCCCGCAGTGACCAGAGACTCTGGAGTGCAAGCCCTGTACCAATCAGCAGAATGGTTGCTAGCGCCGTTTCGGTAATCACCAGCGCGGAGCGATGCCGTCCAAAGCCCAGGCTGGCGGCACTGCTCCGCTCCCTCAGGCCATCGTTTACATCGACACGCGCAGCCTCAATCGCTGGAACCATCCCGAACAGAATGCCCACCGCCGCAGAAATCAGAAGCGAATATACCAACACGCCGCCGTCGATGCTGACTTCTTCAATGCGAGGAACGCTAGGAGGATGGATCGCCAGCATTCCGCGCAAGGCAAGAAATGCGAACGCAACGCCTAGCGTGCCGCCAATCGACGCTAGCAGCATGCTCTCCGTCAGCAGTTGCCGGACAACTCGTAAACGGCGAAGCGCCCAGCGCCGTTCGAAGTGCCATTTCACGCCGTCGGGCACTCCCCCGGGCGAGCAACAGATTGGCCACATTGGAGCAGGCGATCAGCAACACGAAGGCGACGCAACCCATCAGCATCAGCAGTGCTGGCTTTACAGCGCTCGTGAATGCATCATTGAATGTCTGCAGATAAACGCCAAAACCCACATCGCTGGCCGCATCTTCGCGGTGCAGGCGAGTCGCAATCCCATCAAGTTCAGCCTGTGCAGGCGAATAAAGCCGCCCAGCCAGTGAACTGTCGGCGATGAGCCGATTCCGCTGTCTCGCCGCAATTGCAGCGGCGTCCACAGCAACTCCTTGCCGTTAGAGACATCGAACCCCGAGGGCATTACGTCCACGACGGTATAAGGCACCCCGTCGAGTTGAATAGCCGTGCCGGTGATGCGGCGATTTGCTTTATATCGGTTTTTCCATAAAACGTAACTCAGCACAACAAAGCTGCCCGATCCTGCAACATCTTCCTGCGCAGAAAACAGCCGGCCCAGCATCGGCTGCACGCCCAGCACGGGTAGCATGTCATAGGACACCTGGCCGCCGGGAATGCGCTCAGGCTGGTCCCCGGCGCTGCTCAGGTTGAACTGCCAGGAGACGTGAGCGCCCATCTTCGCCAACAGTCCACCCTGCTGTTTCCAGTCGAGAAAGTCTTGCGTAGAGAAGAGATTGCCGTTGCCATTCGCCTGACGTTGAGACACCGCCAGCACGCGTGCCGGGTCCCTGAAGGGCCAGGGCTTTAACAGCACGGAATGAATCACGCTGAACATCGCAGTGTTGGCGCCAATCCCCAGCGCGAGCGTGAGCACCGCCGCAAGCGTAAATCGGCGGGATTTCAGGAGGGATCTGATTCCATATCGAACGTCCTGTAACAGGCTCTCCATCGGTTCCTACCTCGTTGAGGATCAGACGATCCATTCCGAATATTGTTACGGTCCCCAAACCTACCCACAACCCGGGGGGGGGCGCCGGCGGTAGGACAACTATAAATTTAAGAGACGATTATCGGCACTTGTGCAATCATGATCCCTCAGATTCCCTACATGTTTCTACTGTTCAAGAATGGTCACTGTGAAATAGTGTTCGAAAACTACTGAAGCAGTGGAGCTGTGGGGCAATTAGTTCTTCAAGTTGAGCGGTTTCACGATAGGTGTAGCCGGTAAAAATGCCGTGAGCGGGGCTTTTGGCCAGGAAAAGGCCCACTTCGCCGAGGCCGGACCGGGCACAGAAATCGTGAAAACGCTTTGAGGGAGACGAATGGAAGCTCTACCGAGATTTGACCTACAAGGCAAGATCGCGCTGGTTACTGGAGCGGCACGCGGATTGGGCCGGGCGATTGCGCTCGCTCTCGCCGAGGCTGGTGCGGATGTCGCGCTTGGTTTACGTGAGAAAACCAGCGACAGTGGCGTAACTGCCGAGGTCGCTGCTCGTGGACGGCGCCCTTTGCCGCTGCAGATGGACATGACCAGTCCCGAGCAGATCCGCCAGGCAGTCAATCACGCTGTACAGCACTTCGGCCGGTTGGACATTCTGGTCAACAACGCGGGGATCGCGCCAGATAACCTGGCGGAGAACTACAGCGAAGAAGATTTCGACCAAACTGTCGCCGTTAATTTAAAGGGCACGTTTTTCGCCTGTCAGGCTGCGGGGCGGATCATGATCCAGCAGAAGAGTGGATGCATTATCAACATGAGCTCGCAGGCAGGATTCGCGGCCTTGCCGACCGAGTCTGTCTACTGCATGACAAAAGCGGCCATCAGCCATCTGACCAAGTGCCTGGCGGTGGAATGGGGTAAGTACAATATCAACGTGAACGCAGTAGCGCCTACATTTATCCACACCCCAGGCACACAATCCGCGCTTGCCGATCCCCAGTTTCGCCAGGATGTGATTGACCGCATCGCCGCCTTGCATCGTATCGGAGAGCCGATCGAAGTGGCCGGCGCTGTAGTCTTTCTCGCTTCGCCGGCCGCCTCCCTCATCACCGGCCACACGCTGATGATCGACGGCGGCTGGACNNCATGCGGAACTTCTGCACCTTGCCGCTGGCGGTCAGAGGAAACTCGTTGACGAACCGGACGAGCTGAGGGACCTTGAAGTGAGCGACTTTTCCACGGCAGAATTCGTGGATCTCGTTCTCGGTGGCAACGTCACCGGGTTTGTGACGAATCCACGCCACTACGATCTCGCCAAGTTTTTCATCAGGTACGCCGAATACGTGCGCGTCAGCTACTTTCGGGTGCGTGTGAAGAAGATTCTCTATTTCACGGGGATAGATATTCTCCCCGCCGCGTATGATCATGTCTTTCGCACGGCCGGTAATGTTCAAGTACCCATCAGGGCGCATGATGGCAAGATCACCAGTGCGCAGCCATCCGTCCGTATCGATCGCTCTTCGCGTTGCTTCGGAGTCACCATCGTACCCCTTCATGACCATGTATCCGCGCGCGCAAAGTTCGCCCTGCTGTCCGACTGNNGTAATTTTGACTTCAGTATTCGGCATTGGACAGCCAATCGTTGTGGCGCGCAGCTCAAAGCTATCGTCTTTTGTAGACATCGTGATGATCGGCGAAGCTTCTGTCTGCCCATAAATGTCGTATATCTGATCAACCCTCAATCGTTCGGCCATACGGCGCATCAATTCAATCGGGCAGGGGGCTCCACCGACAATCGCCGCTCGAAGAGAATTCACATCAAACCGATCAAATTCCGGATGCTCGAGTTCGGCGATGAACATCGATGGGACGCCATAAAGAAGAGTCACCCCCTCTGCTTCGACGGCCTGTAATGTGGCACCCGGATCGAACATGCGTGATGGAAGAACAAAGGTGGCGCCTGAGATCAAGGCCGTGAGGGAACTGCTAGCGTAGCCAGCACTGTGGTAAAGGGGAAAAGTCTGGCTAATCCGGTCGTGTTCAGTCAAACAAACCCTTAGCGCAGTCAGCCAGGCATTGTTGACCTCATTATGGT
>PLZN01000067.1 GCA_003152195.1 Acidobacteriaceae bacterium | reverse complement strand
CTTTCCGCCGATTTCACCCGAATCCCGACTTTTTCCGCAGCCTGTAAAGCCCGTACCCTTCGAACCAGAGAGTTTTTCCGCAGCCTATAGAGCCGCGATCTCACAGCTAAACTCGGTTGAGGTTGGTATAGATGTCGCCGATATTAACGTTTACCCCGGTCTGCAACGGAGCAATCTTCGCGAAATGCGAGTGGCTTTGCTCGCTGGTTCGCATCAGGTACCCTTCATAGTCGTTGGCCTGGAGCGACTTGAGTGAGGCCACAGTGATGCGCTGTTGCATCTCGGCCACGGTCAGGCCGGCCTTCTTGCCTTCCTCAACTCTCCCGGTTAATTCCTCGATATAGTTGCGCATGTTGGTCATCACCATGCGGCCCGTTTGCAGCCCGGCATGGCCGGGCATGATGGTGTTGAAGCCGGCGCGGCCGATAGAGTCGATCGTGCCCGGCCAGATCCGGGGAAAGCCATCCGCGATGAAAGGCAGAGAGCCATGAATCACGTCCCCGGTTGCAATCGCGCGCTCTTGCGGGCAAAAGACGACGACGTCCCCAGCGGTATGGGCGTGCCCGTGAAACTCGATGTGCAGATCATGCACCGGATCCTGCAGTAAATATGATTTGTCGAAAGTGATCGTCGGCAGCTCCAGAGTGTAGTCCTTGAGCTCCGCCTGGTATGCCTCCAGTTGCCGGATCTGGTCGGCACAGAAAGCCTTTTCGGCAGCCGAGCTTGAGCGTGCGGCCTGGCTGCGGAGTGTGTCGATCTGTTGCGGCACTGCTCCCACCGAGGCCTTCATCCTGACGATCGCCAAGTTCTCCATCAGCTGCTTGGTGGCTGCGCTGGCGATGAAGTCCACCTTTTCACCGGTCAAGCGATAGGCGTGATTGCCTTGCGTGTGGTCCCAATGAAAGTGCGTGTTGATTACGTAGCGCACCGGCTTCGTCGTAATTTTCCGCTTTATCTGGCCAATCAGAGAAGCGGCCGCCGATGGCTTGGAGTGCGCGTCGACCACGACCACATCCTTCGATCTCACGAATATGGCGGCATTGCAGTTGATCATGGCCTGGGGACGTGCATGAGCGAAATAAATGCCGTTTGCGACCTTTTGGATGTCGAATAGGTTGGCATCGGCGTTGGGAGCTGCTGCACGAGCCCACGCAGCGCGATGGTAGGCAAGTTCCAGAATTGACGCCCCGGCCAAGGCGCCCCCCATCAGCACGCGAAGGAAATCGCGACGCGAGGTGTGGCCATCGCTGGCGACATGATTGTGCGGACGTGAGTGCGCGTGATCATGCCCATGCGAATGGCCGTGTGCATGGTCGTGATGGGAGTGGCTGTGATCGCCTGCGCGTTTCTCCATGCTTATCAATCCTTTCGATGCATGCCGCTAGTTTCAAGCCCTGCTCTCTCAATCGAGTCCTGGTGAGAGACCCGGGTAGATCCGCTCTCAAGTCGCCCACAGTGCAACCGATGCCGAAGAAAACGAAGTCGGTACAAGAAAGCGGTCCTATAATCGTAGCCGATTCGTCGCGGGCTGGCGGCCGGGTTCGTCTCCCGTCTCTCGCTCTTCCCGCGCGCGACAGCTCTCGCGGCCCAAATCCCGATACGTTTTGAAGGAGAAGAATTGTGACGCGTCCAGGACGTGCAACGGCAGTCATCACGCTATTATGCGGAGTGGCCTTGGCAATCAGTCTTTCGCTGAGCGTGAAGGAAGCCCTGGCTCAGTTTCCGCCGAACCGGTCGCAGGCCTCTGCCTTTACTGGCGCGTGGTGCGTCCAGGGAGATCCCACGAAGCATGCCTCGATCGGCAATAACGGGGCCTTTCTCACCTTGACCAATGAGAGCGGGAGTACCTCCACGGGACAACTTCAGGGGCAAAACGGCATCGTCGCGCCAGGATGGCAATTCGTGAACGGTACCCTCACCCCGGACGGCAGCCAGATCAACTGGTCGAACGGTACGTTCTGGGCACGATGCAACACGGGCGGCGGGGGAGGGCATAACCGTCTGAACCTGACCGGGACATGGTATGCCCAAGGGGATCGCTCCCAGTCCTGCTTCATCCGGCAGCGTGGTAAAAACCTCCAGCTCAGCAATGAGTCCGATGATAACGCAAGCGGCCAAATGGACGGAGGACGGCACCTTACGACCAACTGGAATGGGAACGGTATCGGAGGAACCGTCGCCGCAGACGGCAACCGAATCGACTGGAATAACGGAACCTACTGAACGCGCATTCGAGTGTACGGATCGCAGAACAATTAACCCGGATTTCTCCCATCCTTGAACCCCGTCGTTGGGTTCAAGGATGGAAGATCACGACCGCTGGAAATATCACGCTCTGACTCTAGCCAACTTAGACACGCGTCCAGATTGATTCCAATCCGACACATAAATGTTGGCATCCTGATCGATGTAACATCCGTGCGCCGCACTAAAACATGCCGGAGCAATATCGACCGGGCGCAATTTATAGTTTGCCCACTGGTCCTTGTGTGGATTGTCACCTAAGAAGGCTACTGGCGCATTGTTCTTGTCGAGAATGGTGACTCGCCCCTCGAGCTCAGAGACCACGGCGAAGTCACCCCAGAAACTAACCTGGCAAGGACGACGTAGATGGAGCGTTACATTATCCACAAACTTGCCCTCAAAGTCGTAATGACTGAGCCGCCGGTTTTCGCGGTCGCACACGAGCAGAAGTGGCTGCTCGTAACGCGTGTCCACCGTCAACCCATGGCTGCAGTTGCATTGACCATCCGCCATTCCCTTCCCGGAAAAGCTCGTCTGATAATTGCCGCTTTTATCGAACTTGAAGATGCGCGAATCGCCATAGCCATTGGCAATATAGATGGAACCGTCTGGTCCTGGCACGGCGGCGGTGAGGCGCCATTCGTTCGGCGCATGAAAACCCGCTTGGGCCGGAGCGGTGATTTTCTGGACGACGGTTCCATCCGTCTTCATCTTGACAAAAAGCCAGTTCTCTTTCGGCGTTCCCTTCTGCACCGTGACGTAAAAATACTCTTCATTGTTTTCGTCCGAGTAAGTCATCGAATGAATTTCAGGATATTCATTGGCGATGGTCTTCAGCAGCTTTCCGTCCCGGTCATAGACGAGCACACCCGTGACACTCTGTGTGCTGACATAGAGAAGCCCGGCTTTGTCGGTAGCGATGCCTCCATGAGTGCCGCCGAACTCTCTTCCTTCCGGCAATTGCCCCCAATGCGGAACCACGTGGTAAGTCCATTCACCATTGCCAGTCTGAAGTTGGATCGAGTCCAAAGAACGCTCCTCTCCGGTTGTACCGGCATGTGCTTTGCGGCCCAGGAAGCTTCCCAACGCGGCAACCCCTGTTATCGCACAAAAGTGACGACGGTCAAGCGTCGCATTGGAAGAAGGATCATCGCTGCGGGTCTTCATGGTGCTTCCCTCAATGTTGACTGTCCACTTGGCGCAGGCGATGTAGGCAAACTTAGACAATCAGCCACGTTGAGCGGAGACGAATCTACCATTGTACGCCAGTCTTAGATCCGGATCTATGTCATACAAATGGCGTAAGTTATCGTGATGGTGTGATTTCTTAGGATTGGCGGGACAACAGCCGCAGCAGGAGTGAAGCATGGTAAATCGACGTGAGTTTCTCGACGCACTTGCAACGGGAGCAGCGGGCCTGGCGATCGGAGCCAGCGCCAAGAGCTACGGTAAGATCCTCGGCGCCAACGATCGCCTCAACTTCGCGGTGATCGGCCTCAACGGACGCGGCTATGCGCACCTTTCGGCGCTCAAGGCAAACGAAGGCGGCGCGCGGCTCTCACACGTGTGCGATGTAGACAGCGACATTATGAGAAAATTCGCTGACGGTGCACAGCAAGCGCTGGGCTATGCTCCCGCGTGTGAAAAAGACTTTCGCAAGATTCTCGAGCTGAAGGATGTGGACGCTATCTCCATCGCCAGCCCCGACCACTGGCACACTCCAATGGCGATTGCCGGGCTGCAGGCCGGTAAGCACGTCTATGTAGAGAAGCCGTGCAGCCACAACCCTGCCGAAGGGGCGCTTCTGGTTGAGGCCCAGCAGAAGTATGGCAAGGTGGTGCAAATGGGCACACAGCAGCGCTCGTCGCCCCATACCATCGAGATCGTCGACAAGATTCATGGCGGCCTCATTGGCAGGGCCTACTTCGCCAAAGCCTGGTACAGCAACACAAGAAAATCGATTGGGACCGGCAAGGAAGCCCCCGTACCAGCCCAGATCGATTGGGATCTGTGGCAGGGCCCGGCGCCCCGCAGACCATATACCGACAACGTGCAGCCGTACAACTGGCACTGGTTCAGGATCTATGGCACGGGCGAAGCGCTCAATAATGGAACGCACGAAGTCGATGTTTGCCGCTGGGCGCTTGGTGTCGACTATCCGCTGCGGATCACCTCCAGCGGCGGGAGATACCAGTTCAAGGACGATTGGCAGTTCTACGACACCCTGGTGACGAGCTTTGATTACCAGGACAAAATGATCGCGTGGGAGGGTAAGAGCTGTCAGGGGATGAAGTACTACAACCGCGACCGAGGTGCGGTGATAATGGGGACCACGGGCTCGGTGCTCGTCGATCGCGACGGCTATGAGATCTATGATCTCAAGGGAAAGAAGACAAGCGAATTTAAGACGGGCGATAAGACCTCGTCTTCCGATCTCCTCGGCCGCGATTCGATGACAGATGCGCATTTCGCGAACTTCATCGCGGCCATATGCAAGGGAGAAAAACTAAACGCTCCTATCTCCATCGGCAACGTCTCGGTAACCATCCTGCAACTTTCCAATATCGCCTGGGAAGTAAACCGCGAGTTACAGCTCGACGCGAAGGACGGACGGGTTCAGGGCGATCCACAGGCCATGAAGATGTGGGGGCGCGAGTACGAAAAAGGATGGGCTCCGCACATCTAGACCGAAGGGTCCTGGTGAGACAGATAAACAATTTAAAGAAAGCGCAATTAATTACCGCCCATGAAAAGCATCTTGTCCCGCCGCAATTTCGTTCGCTCCGGCGCCCTTGCCGCGGCCGCGTACGCTACATCGAGCTCCTTGCCCGCGGCAGCGCAGAAAGTGCCGTCCATCGACACAGAATCTCCGGTCCATTTGGGCCTTGCCAGTTACACCTTTCGTAACTTCGACCGTGCGCAGCTGATCGGCTTCATGAAGCAGCTCAACCTGCTCGCGCTGAATGCGAAGGACGTCAAAGATCATCTCCCGATGGATCCGCCGGAGGAGGCGAAGGCGCTCAAAGACTATCGTGCCGCCGGTATTAAGCTGCATGCTGCCGGAACACTCTACTTCCCCAAGGACGAAGATGATGATATCCGGAGCAAGTTCGAGTATTGCAAGCGGGCAGGTATCTCCGTGATTGTTGCTGGAGACCCGGCGCCGGAGACTCTTCCGCGTATCGAGAAGTTTGTGAAAGAGTACGACATACGCTTCGCGATCCACAATCACGGGCCGGAAGATAAGTTATGGCATTCGCCCCTGGATGTATTAAGAGCAGTGGGCAAAATGGACCCGCGCATGGGATGCTGCATCGATGTGGGACACACGGCGCGTACCGGCATCGACGTCGTGCAGGCAATTCACCAGGTGGGTCCGCGGCTGTTCAACATGCACATCAAGGACCTTACGGACTTCCAGTCCAAGGAAAGCCAGGTTGCTGTCGGGGACGGCAAGATGCCTGTGCTGCGGATCTTTGAAGCACTGATCGCGAATAACTATAAGGGCTTTGTCGATCTGGAATATGAGGTTCACGCTGACGATCCGATGCCCGGCGTCGCCACCAGCTTCGCTTATATGCGAGGCGTTCTGGCCGGCATGGGCTATGCAAGTCACGGCTAAACGGTCTAATCAACCACAAAGCCTTCACGCCCCATACCCCCGGATTTCCTGTTGGGCCTGTCGGGATCAACGAACTTCATGCGGTCCCGGCTGGCCGGGACCGCACACGCGACCATGGGTGGTGCCGCGTACAGGAGATCCGGGTCTGACATGTTCTTTGTGCCAGATGTGGATTCCGCGGACGCTAAGTCGTTCCGTCATTTGATCCCACATCTCCCAACAAGGGATCCTGAGTTGCTGGCTCACGGGAGAAAAGCAGCGGCGTTCTCGCGGTAGATCTGCCGTAGGACCTCCTGCGGCAGATGCAGGCCGTGGACGCGCCAGCGGCCCTGCCTCGATGCGTGCGACGGGTAGTCGAAGTACTCGTCCGCCGTCTCCAGAAAGCGGTAATGGAGGCGATACATTTCCCTATCGGGAAGCAGATCCGCGCCAAAGAGAATGCGGCTGGCATAGCGCAGAAAGAACTCGCGGGCGGTATACGGCTGCCTGCCCAGCTCGGCAACGCGAGCGCTCATATCGATGGACACGTTCGCGTAAGTCTCCAGCATTTCCGCGGCGCGGCCGAGGCACTCGGCCGACTCGCCCATATGGGCCGCGACGAAGGTAGTGCCCGGATGCCGGGCGAATACGTGGTTGCGCTGGTCCAGCAGCTCCTGCTTCCCGCGCTCAGCTCCATAGAAGCTCCACTCGGGGTGGGCTGCCAACTCCTCAAAGCGTTCGTTGTACGGATCGATAGGAACGAAGAAGGCGTCGGGGTCCGCAGTATGAAACATCACAGGAATTCGCAGCTCCGCGGCCTTTTCAAACACGGGCGCCAGGCGCTCATCGTCGATGCGCAATAGCTGCCCCGAGGCGTCACGAACGGTCAGGCCCAAGTCCTTCCACATCTTCAGCCCGCACGCACCGTGTTCGACGAGCCGCTCCAGACGGTCGACGCTTTTACGAAAGAAGTCCGGCTGCTCTATCCCGCTCCAATCCATCCAGCCGATCGTGCTGAAGCGGCCCGGTGCGGCGGAGTGGAAGCGATGAAGGACCGCCAGCGCCTCATCGCCGGTCTGCATCGTGATGTTCACGATGCGCTCGATTCCGCATTCGTCCATGATGGTGAGCACTTCGCGGGGATCGAGAGAGTCCACGTGGTTGTGATAGTCGATGGCCGGGACGCTGGGCCGCCCCACGGTGTGCTCAGCTGTCACCAGCATGCTGCGGGGATGGTAGTCGCTGAGCTTGAGATCGACCTTCGCGGTCGCCGTCACCATGGCTTGGAATTTGTCTTGCGCGGGTTTGCCGGTGACCTCAGCTCCGGGCCGTCCGCCTGATTCACCTGTCATTGGTCCTTTGCACTCGCTTCCCTAGGGCATTTTTACTATCACGGTGATGTGGTGGGATTGGCTACGTGCGGCCATTCTTCGGCGGAACGGCCGCGTTCAGTTAGTACGTCGCGCGGCCGCCGCTCGCATCGTAGCACTGGGCGGTGACGAAAGAGCAGTCAGGACTGGAAAGGAAGTGGACCACCGCGGCAATCTCTTCCGGCTTCCCGGTGCGCTTCATCGGAATTCGGTCTGTCATGTACGAGACCTGCGCCGGGGTCAGCTGATCGAGGATTTCGGTCTGAACGACCGCCGGGGCAACGGCATTCACGCATATTCCGTCGGTCGCCAGTTCCTTGCCAAGGGATTTGGTGAACGCGATGACCGCACCCTTGGTCGCCGAATACGGAGACATGTTTGGATTGCCCTCCTTGCCGGCGATTGAGGCGATGTTGACAATGCGCCCGTAGCCGCGACCGCGCATGTGCGGCACTACGGCACGGCAGCAATTAAATACCCCGGTCAGATTGACGGCGATGTTCCGTTGCCAGTTTTCATCGGTCTGCTCCCAGGCGGGAGCAGCGGGGCCCGCGATCCCCGCGTTGTTGACCAGAATGTCTATTCGTCCTGTCCGCGCCAGCACAGCATCCACCGCGGCGAGCACGGAATCGGCGGCAGACACATCGGCCTCAAGCGCAAACGAACCGTTGCCGAGAGCTTCCGCAACGAGCTTCCCACCCTTCAGATTTAAATCGACAATCACGAGCGTAGCGCCCGCTCTAGCCAGGCGGCTTGCAATCGCCGCGCCAATTCCGGTGGCGGCCCCCGTAACAATGGCCACTTGGCCGGTGAGTTGAAACATGTGAATACCTCCGTCGCTAGCCATCATTTCATGACCTGAGCGTTCCCGGAATCAAACCAAGGTGGTCTACGCCTACAGTGAAACCGCTCCAAAGCCCCTTACCATGGATGCAACGCGTGACAAGGCACCAACCGTGGCGCCTCAACGATTCATTTTGGAGCTTTGCATGTGATTCGTCCACCAAGCTGGAGCAGAAGCGGCGCGATGATTCCGCCAGGACGGCAGTGCGCCGGGCCCATTGGTGATCTCTCTCAGGACACTAGACAATGCGCATGGTCATTCCGCCGTCAATAACCATGTTCTCTCCAGTGATGAAGTCATTTTCAACCAGGCTGGCGATCAGCTCAGCAACATCCTCTGGCTTGCCTTCTGTGTGCAATGGGATGCGATTCTCGATATTGTTTCTTGCCTGTTCGGGGGAGAGAGAATCATGAAAGGGAGTGCGAATTACGCCGGGAGAGACGCAGTTGACCCGGATGTGCTGATCGGCCAGTTCGCGGGCGAGGACGCGGGCGAACTGCGGCAAAGCGCCTTTCACCACACCGTAGGCGGCTGCTCCCAGGCAACCGCGCAGGCCCGCCGCTGATCCCAGCAGGATGATCGCTCCCCCGCCCTGCTGTGCCATGTGCGGCGCCGCGGCTCGGGTGAGGTGAAAGATGGAGTGCACGTGAACAGCAAAGGCGTTCATCCAGCTCTCCTCCGTGACCGCATAAAAGCCGCCTGGGACGGGGCCTCCCGCCGAATGCACCAGAACATCGAGGCGGCCAAAGTCTTTGACTACCTGGCCAACACACTTGCGGCAAGCTACGGGGTCGGCCATGTCGCCTTCCAGGAACCGGACCGTTGTGCCGTGGCTCTCGACGGCAGAGAGAAGACTGTCTGGCGCCTGAACGGCCCTTCTGGAAACGCTGGCTACGTGAGCGCCTTTTCGTGCAAGGGTGAGAGCAGTGGCGGCCCCAATACCGCTGGTACCCCCAGTTACTAAACAGACTTTTCCTTTCAAATCCATTCGAGCCTCCACCATACGGCCGAATACCTGCCGCAGATTATTCACGTGATATATCAGGATCAAAGTTCTCTGCCAGGAAGCGGGATGACACTTATAAGGATGCCGGCAGCAAGTGCAGCTCCGGTATAACAGCCCGGGGCGGTAATTTCGAGATATACAAGATCGTTTCCGCAACATCTTCAGGCTGCAAGGCCTGTGCCAGTACCTCGGGCGGCGTTTTTACAGGCCTTTTTTCCACCAACTCGGTGTTTACGAGACCAGGGCAGATTACAGAGGTTCTGATTCCGTTCTGTTTCTCCTCCATACGAATCGCATGTGCCAGGCCGAGAACCCCACGCTTGGACGCTTGATAAGCAGCCCCGGATAAATCAGGCACTACTCCGCCTATCGATGAAATGTAGATCAGAAGTCCAGAACGAGCGGTACGCATGGCGGGAAGAACTGCATGGGTAACGTAAAAGGCTCCATTCAGATTGACATCAAGCACCGAGTTCCATAGCTCGGGGCTGAGGCGTTCCATCGCTCGATCAGGAGTATTTGTCCCGCTCGCAAACACCAGAATATCGATTCTCCCAAACCCTTCGAGGGTCTCTTGTGCAAGCTGCTGCATATCCGCTGGGTTGGAGGCATCCGCACGTCGAACCGTGATATCGCATTGTTCTCTCGCTAGTTCATCCTTAAGAGATTGCAACCGATTCTCGCGGCGCGCCGCTGCCACGACCTTTGCCCCCTCCCGTGCGAAGAGCACCGCCGCCGCACGGCCTATACCGCTGGAAGCGCCGACAATCACAACGACTTGACCGCTAATGGAGACAGGCATATATCTCAGTAGAAAACAGTCCCACCGTTAATGTCGATATTTGCCCCATTGATAAATGAGGCATGACTGGAGGCTAAGAATACTACTAAATCAGCTACCTCCTTCGCCTCTCCCTCGCGGCCCAGCGGGGTAGAATGAGCCACCTTTGCACGGACCTCAGCGTTCGTAAAGATATTGTGAAAGTCCGCATTAATCGTTCCTGGACAGATCCCATTGACGCGAATTTTTCGCGGTCCCATTTCCTTTGCAAGTGCCCGTGTAAAAGTCATGAGCGCTCCTTTCGACGCGGCCTAAGCCAAAGACCCTCCACCACCCCCGTCGTGCCCAGCCTGTGACGCCATGTTAATGATCTTCGGTCGCTGCACTGCGCTGGCGCCTCCGTTGACAGGCCGTATTGAACAACCCATACTTCCGGAACTGTCAAACTTCTACTGCCTCCCCGGCAGAACCGGGGGGCCTCGCGGACGGACTAGAAATGAATCTTTAGGGCAAACTGGAGTTCTCTGGAACTGTTTATCGTGGCGCTTACCTCGCCTCCCGAGCTTGAGTCGATATTGGTGGAAGGTGCGGCAAAGCTTGGATGATTCATCAGGTTGAAGGCTTCCACATGGAATTCGAGCGACAGACCCTCGCGGAGATGAAACATCTTTAGAAGGTCGAAGTCGAGCTCATTGAGATCACCGGAATAAAGGAGATTTCTCACCGGAGTTCCATAAGTGTATTTCGGGGGATCTTTAAATGCGGGAGCTGTTCCTGGGCTAAGGCTTTGGCACTTTGTATTGCCTGCTACATAAAACCAGCAGTCTGGATTACGAACAAGAGTGGGCTTTCCAATAACGAGCGGCCATTGGCTGCTGACGCCGGTGTTGGCGACATCCGTTCCGATGGTTGGAGTGAATGGCGCACCGCTGCGCAGAGTCCAAAGGCCTGCCATCTCCCAACCACCGGCGACCTGGTTGACCCAGCCATCCCGGTTGAGAAATGCCTGCCCTGAGCCGAATGGCAACGCGTAATTGAAACTGGGGGAGAAGACCTGCGGAAAATTGTAGGCACAAACAGCATACTGTCTCAGAAAAAAATACTCAGTCCCATTGTTGCCTTGATCCATGCATTTCGAATAAGAGTAAGCCGCCAACAAAGTTAGCCCGTGCCACGATCGGTCTTCGAGTTTCACCTGCAACGCATTATAGTTCGCATGGCTGTTGTTGTTGTCGTAGAGCATGACGCCCCACTGCGGATACGGCCGGCGTGCCTGGACGTTTCCGGGACCAGGCGAGGGATCGTTGCTGCTTACGGAAGAATTAAGGTGCGTGGTCTTAGTTCCTAAATACGTCACATCAAACGATACTCGGGATGCGAGCTGGGTCTGATATGCTAGCGTCCATTGCTGGACATACTGGTTTCGCCATGAAGTAGCACCATTCTGAGAGTTTGGCGTAGAACAGCTGTCCAGGACTAATCCAAATGAACAAGCTTGCCCTGGATGCGGGTTGGGGAGGGCATTGGGCTCACCCTGGAAATAATTAGCCCATGTGAGCTGCGGTATGGCTGGCGGCGCATTGTTCAGTACAGTGGTCGCCGCGATAAACGGTATAGTCGCGACTTCATTGTTAATGTTGTTGAAATCGGTGAATAGCTGAAATATCCCATAGCCTGCACGTACGACACTCGTCATATTCTTGGATATATCCGGCGGACGCCACGCTATGCCAATGCGTGGTACATAGTCCCACTCCGCGGGCTGAATCGAGTTCGGTAACCCCAGACTCTTCGTATACTCGATGCGATCGGGAAACAGCTGGAGCAGTTCGGGAGTCAATAGTTGCGCGTTGGGACTAAAATTTGACGGGACGACAATTTTTTGGGTCGCTTGGTCAAACGCGGTTTTGCCGCCATTGATACCTTGGTAAAACGTATTGCGCTCTAACCGAAATCCCAGATTTAGCGTCAATCTTTCACTGACACGATAGTTGTCCTGCACATAAGCATTCATATAGTACCCAAAGTCCCCGTTCAGCGTTTTGTAATAATCGCGGGTGACATTCTCTGGAATACCAAGCAAGAACTCAGCAAAGGCGTTGCCTGAATAAATGCTGGTAAAATCAAAGATTCCGGTCGATGAGGAGCCATTGATAAAGCCTCCACGCTCATGAGTCAGGCCGGCGCCGAATTTGATGTTGTGGCGACCCTGCGAGTACGTTGTGCTAAGGCCAAACTGCAGGTTTCTGTGCTGGTTGGACTTTGGTAGTTGGTTCGAGGGTGAGCCCAGGAAAGAGGCGTAATTCGTCATTTCGATTTCCGGGAAGCCAAAGATCGGCGTGGTGTCATTAAAACCTTGCACACCTGCTTCCTGGTTGAAGTTTGTGCCCTGTAAGATTCCCCGAAAATGGAAGATACTCCGGTAATAGGACGCCCGTGCCTCTGAAAGCCAGCGCGGATTCCAAACATGCGTAAAGGTAGCCGCGGCATTTTGACCTCGGCTTTCTAGTGGCTGAGTGCCTAACGTAGTGAATTGGTTCGGATCCGTTTCCTGATTGTCGTTGATGGAATACCTGCCAAAGATCTGGTTCCTTTCGCTGATGTGGTAGTCGACCCTGGCATCGCCACGCTGCAGAGCTTGCACCATCGAAGGGGCAATTGTGTTGTAGGATGTTGTTCCCCTCAGTTGATTTGGGAGTGGCAAATAATTTAAGAAAAATACCCCTGGAGGGTTAGCGGCGAGACGGGAAGCTGGAATTATGTTTCCGGGGAAAGGCTTTCCAGTAAGTGGGTCTGAGATTACCTTTGGCAGGAGATCGGAAAAGTTGCCCGTGCGCTCCGCTAGACTTGGAACCACATTGCTATAATCCAGGCCCTCCAGAAGGCCTGTTCGCTCGTAGTCCACGAAGAAGAAGGCCTTGTTCCTGGCGATCGGGCCCCCTAGCGTAAATCCGTATTGATTGCGGCGCAAAGGCTCGTTCTTCTGATTCGATCCGACAGGCCTCACGTAGAAATAGTTCGCCGCCTCCAGCGCCGAGTTGCGAAGAAATTCGAACACCTCGCCGTGAAATTGATTCGACCCACTCCTTGTTGTGACGTTGACCATGTTCGCTGTCAGCCCGAACTCGGCCGGAAGCAGCGCACCCTCAACGTTGAACTCCTGCAAAGCATCCACCTCAGGCTGGATGATCGTACCGCCACCCTGCATCTCGGTGATGAAAGCGCCATCCAGCATCCAGCCGGTCTGATTGGGAGGACCGCCATTGATATTGACATCGACCACGCTTGCGCGCAGGCTGCTGCCGTTGAGATTTAAATTCTGACCAGCCGGCGTGTAGGTGACACCGGGAACCATGTTCGTCAACTGCCAAAAGCTTCGTCCATTCAGCGGGACATGTTCGATCGTTGTTGTGTCGACCACCTGGCCAACTTCAGAGACGGTGGTGTCCACCATGGGCGCCGCGGTGTTTACGGTCACGACCTGTGTGGCCTCGCCGATCTCGAGCGTGGCATCAAGAGTCGCCCGCTGTGCAACAAGAAGTTCCACATCGGACATGACAAACGGCCGAAAGCCCGCCATCGAGAATGTAATGGAATAATGTGCCGCCGGGAGATCGGGGACGACGTACTCACCATTCGTGTCGGTGGTGGTGCTGTGCTCGATCCCAGTGGCGAGGTTCTTTATGCTCACGGTGCCGCCGGCAATCCGTGCGCCAGAAGAATCAGTAAGAGTTCCCACCACCGTGGCGCTCGTAGTCTGGGCCCTGATTGCCGCGGTAGAACAAACCAGCAGCAACACGGCCATCGCGACTCTCATTGAAGAAAGGACTGAACGGACGCTGAAACGGGCCACGATCATGGCTGACATTTAGAACCTCCTCGAAGAAAAGCAATGGATCGTTCGCCTACTCTTTGATATGGCAGTAGGACATTAGATGAGGAAACTAAACGCTGTCAAGAGTATTTTCTTGGGGCTTTTCCGCGTATGGCATGGAGAGGCTACTGCAATGCCAGCAGCCCGGACCGGCGGAAATAACCGTAACTCTCCGAGACAGGAGGGGCCAGCTCACCAAACGTATCATTGCCCGCGGGGGCATTGATTCGGCCTGAAATGAATTTCGCTTGACAACACCATGATCACTGATATATCAACGACCGGACGCAAAAGGCCGGGGCTTCCTGCCCCGGCAATAGAATTTACGAGGACCAGCTGCCGACATGACAATGAACAGAAGACACTTCCTGTTTTCCGCTGCTGCACTTGCGTTGGCTTCCAAGTCAAGAGTTCATGCGGACTCCACTTCTATGGAGCACCGGTTTCCACCCGATGTAATCAAGGGCGAGTGGTATGTGGAGGCGGAACCCGTCCCTGAATACCATTGGGCTCCCCACAGTGCCTATGAAGCATTTCGTGACATGAAGTTTGGTGTGCGCCTTCATTGGGGACTCTATTCCATCTGGCACCGAGGGGCAGAGTCGTGGCCGTTCCTGGGTATGTCGTTCGAAGATCGGCAAAAATACAACGATCTGTACAAGACGTGGAACCCTGCCGGATTCGACGCTAACGAATGGATGAATCTATTTGCCGACAGCGGCCTGAAGATGTTCGCATTTACCAGCAAGCATCACGAAGGCTTTTCCATGTTCGACACCAAAACCCGTGTGCGGCAGCGTGTCAACTGGACGGCAGCGGGCGGCCCAAAGATAGAGCCCTGCGACCTCGCATACAGCATTATGGAAACTCCGTTTCGCCGGGATATCATCAAGGAGCTTTGCGACGCTGCTCACAAGCGCGACATCAAGATTGACCTTTATTTTTCGCACCCCGATTGGTACGACGCTGATTTCCGCCCTTATGGTGAAGATCCGCTCCAGGTCCCGGACTCTCCCGAACTATATGGATGGCGCGCCTCGGATGGATCGGTTGAGGCATTCTGGGAAAAGCGAAAAGTCCGGCTCGGAAATAGGTTCGTCATGGTGCCGGATCCAACCCCGCTCGAGGTTGACCGCATGGTGCGGCGTCATCGCCAGCAGTTGACGGAATTATTGACTAACTATGGAACCATCGACATGCTGTGTCTGGATATCCACTGGGGGCCGAAAGTATGGCCGCAGATGCGGGAAACGATTCTCAAGCTGCGGCAACTCCAGCCAAACGTGATGCTGCGCAATCGTGGAATCGGCAGCTACGGCGATTACTATACTCCGGAGCGAGTTGTACCCTCTGGCCATGTCACGTCCGACGTTCCCTGGTTGGTCATCTATCCGCTTGGTTCCGATTTCTCTTACGAGCCCGACCCAGCTAAACACAAGGGCACGAAGTGGATCGTCGACAACCTGGTGGATTCGGTCGCCAAGGGTGGCGGTTTCATGGTGGGAGTTGGTCCAAGTGCCAACGGACAATTCAACCCGGAGGCTGCGCGGCAACTCCGGGCAACAGGAGATTGGCTTAAGGTCAATGGTGAAGGGATTTATGCGACACGTGCCCGCGATGGCTTACTTTGGTCTGAAGGCGACAACATTCGCTACACCCGATCCAAGGACAGGCGTACGGCTTATGCCCACTCGCTCGTGTGGCCTGGCAAGCAACTCTTGCTAAGCTCTATCCAACCAAAAACAGGATCGAGCATCTACATGCTGGGCTTCGCCGAGCCGTTGAAGTGGAAGTACGATTCGGCGCAAGGACTCACCATCACCATTCCGGAACAGCTGCAAAACGAGGCGGCCCGACCTTGCCAGTGCGCGTGGACGTTCAAGATCGAAAGTGTGAACGCTTGACGGAGTTCGCCCGTAGGCCGTTCAACACTTTCGCTCATCTAGATTCGGGTCTTCTGGAATCAGGCATTATCGCTTGCGATTTTGAAGCACCACGCAAATTCACAAGGACGGTGCGCAGGATCCTGTAAATCGGTTGGGATAGCGATCGCAAGGCCACGGGCTGGGTCGAGTGTCCATTGCAAAGGCTTTGGGTAGCCCAACAGGCGAATCTCGGATCCGGCGCGTGGTTTTAACGTCGTCAGCAGCAGCTCCTTTCCTGGCCATTGCAAACTGATCGCATACGCAGTCTGCCGGTCTTTTGTTCGCGTGTACCGAATCGATTCACCTTCGGACCAGGATTCATCACGGGGCCGGGTTGCGTAAATCGCCTCACCATTAACCTTAAGCCAGGCGCCGGCTGCTCTCATCTGCCGGGCAGCTTCGGGGTGTATTTGACCATTGGCACTCGGACCAACGCCGACCATGAAACCGCCCCCTTTAGCAACGGAGTCGGCCAAATTGGAGATGATCCAGCCCGTACCCTTATGTTTCGAGGGATCAGGTTCGTAGGAAAAGTCGCTCCCCAGCGGGTAAATGACAAACCAAGGTATGCCGGCGCTCGGTTTACCGCTTGGTACGACACGCTCGGGGGTGTAGTAATCACCGTAGTTACCGATGCCGCGGTCGCGGAGCATGACGTCAGGTTGTATCTCTCTCATCTTGAGCACAGTCTTGCGGAGCTCCGGCCAAACAGCGGAACCCAGATACATGTCAAGGCACAGCATGTCGATTTTTCCATAGTTCGTCAATAACTCAACCAGCTGCGCGCGGTGACGTTCCATCATCCGCTTCACTTCGGCGGGTGACGGGTCCGCCACGATGACAGGATTTCCGCCATAGCTTTGCTGCGTGCGTCGGATATCCACCTCGGAGAGTAGTTTCGCGGATGAAGGAACCTGCAGGGGATGCTGAACGTAGGGGCGAAAGTCGGCATCATACCAGTCGGGGTGTGAAAAGTAGAGATCGATTTTGATATTCCGCTTATTTGCCGCGCGGCAAAGCTCCTTTATCACGTCACGGCGAAACGGGGTCTCCATAATGCTGTACGCAAGGTCGCAGGATTCAATCCTTGGGCCGCCTGCCGCAGCCCAGTTCGTACGCTGCCGCACGCGGGTTTTGGTGTCGAACATCGAGAACCCTTCGTGATGTTTGCTGGTGAAGGCAAACATCTTCATGCCGCTTTCGTCGAACAGGCTGATCCATTCGTCAGCGTCGAATCCAGCGGGGTTCCACGTCTTGTACAGATCGTTGTACTGCTGTCGATCTTCGAATGACATTTTCAGGAACGGCCACGACTCGTTCCCCCGGTGCCAGATAGAATAGATCCCCCAATGAAGGCGTACACCAAACTTCATATCCCGGAACGCCTCATAAGCGCTGGTAGGGGCCCAGCTGTACTCAGGTACCGGGCTTTCCTCAATGTAAGGGACGGGGTTAAGCTCGTGCGGAGAAAACTGGTGTCCTGGATCAGGAACCTTACCCTGACCCCTGAGACGAGCAGACGACCCAAGAGCAAGAGCACCAGCTGTTAAAACAAACTTTCTTCTATTCATCATGATCGAGATCCTCATCGCAGTAAGAGCCCAACGTTCTTTTGGGCCGCGCATGTTCGTACAGTTGATATGTCAGTGCAAGGATATGGCGATCGAACGATTGTCGTCAACATCTATTTCGTTGCCGCGCCGGTGTGCTGTCTGACCAAAGGGTTCACAGCCGGGTCGGCTCAGCGTGAAGAAGCTTCTCCGCGTTTTGTGAACGGACTTATAACCGAGGACACTAACTCCTGCCGCTTTTGAGGCGCCAGCTATTGCCATGTTCAGAGTTGGCCAGTCGCTCAAGCACCCAGTCAAGGCCGTTGCGAATATGTGTCCGCATGGCGGCGTCGGCCACAAGCGGATCTCCAGAACACAACGCGTCCGCTAGATTCGAGTGAAATCGCGGTGGTGTTTTGTTGTTATCCGCAGCGGTGTCGTAAAGCCAGTTGAACACTAACACCTGCGCCTTCTCAATAGCACTAGACAAACCGGGACATTGGGCTAGTTCAGCAATCCGCAGGTGGAATTGCATATGATAGGTATGTACAGAAAACAGGAATCTTGAATCTTCCGCCTCGGGTCCTGAAACCCTATGAAGATCGTCGAGGTGCCTGGCACTTCTGAGAAGCTGCTTCTTTTCGCTCGCCGTGATTTGCTCCGCGCAAAGACGTGCTGCCTGCGATTCGAGAGCCTCGCGGATAACATAGCTATTTCTAATGTCCTGCTCTGTAGGTATACGGACCCGCGTTCCGATTCGCGGCCGGCTTTCGACCAGACCCTCTGCCTCCAGACGCTGCATGGCTTCCGTGATTGGCAGGAAGCTCATGTTAAGCCGATCGGCCAGTTTACGCCGTGACAACACATCCCCAATCGAAAGATCACCTCTTAGAATCTCGTCGCGGATCTGCTGGTATGCCCTTCCGGCGAGTGACTCCCCTGAAGGCTTAGAGCGGGTAGATACTATCGCAGGTTTTTTCAAGCCAGCCTCGCTGTTTAAATTGTTGTTCCGAAACAAGAGCTCTGAACCCTTGTGGAATCAACCACATCGTCCAAATGTTACCACAGCGTGTCTTCCCTTCCTGCCCCATTTGCTTCTCATCAACTCAACGAAATAGTTACCAGGCATGGCAATCATTTATCTAAGCTTTGGTGCGCAAAGCCGGCACGATGGCTCTAGGCAGCGACCAGATTAGAGCGGCCGCGATGATAGGAGTTAGCCCGAATAGCACGAAGGCTGGTTTGAACGAATAGTGGTCGACAAGCCATCCGGTAATCAGACTGAAGAACATTCCACCAAAACCTGAGCCCATACTTGCGAGACCCCAAATCGAGGCCACTGCATTCTTGGGGAACAAGTCTCGTGGGATGGCAAGAACGTTTGCCAAAGCCCCGCAATAGCCGAACGTGGCTGTAGATATCAGCCCGATGGCAAACATCGAGCTATGAACCATAGCCGCCGGTACAGCCGCTACCATCGGAGCCGAGAAGATTAAGACGCCAACCCGGCGGGCAGTTTGCGGGGATAGTCCAACCCGTAGCAGCCAGCTGCACAAGAAACCACCTGCTAAGTTCCCAACGCCTCCGGTAAAGAATGGGATCCATGCGGTTTCCCCGATTTCTTTCATGGTGAATCCATGTCCAACTTTCAAATACTGGGGAAACCAGAAGGTGTAGAAATACCAGACAGGATCCGCGAAGACCTTGGACAACGTGAACTGCCAAACAAAGCGCGACTTAGCCAGAGCCCAAACAGCAGGGGGAGGAGATTCAACTTCTCCGGGGGTGTCTGGAGGTGTGCGATAGAAGATTAACCAAGCTCCCAACCAGACGAACCCTAAAGCGCCCACAATGACGAACGATGCCTGCCAGCCCATTTGCAGCACCGTCCACGCTAGCAAGGGAGGCGCGAGCATCGCTCCGACCGCTGCGCCGCTATTAAAGATTCCCGATGCTAATGATCGCTCCCGCGGTGGAAACCACTCCCCGATGACCTTGACTCCCGCAGGATAGTTTCCCGCTTCGCCAACGCCGAGGAGAAATCGGAATACTCCCAGGCTGATCGCTCCACCTGAAAAAGCATGAAGAATCTCGGCCGCGGACCACCACGCGATAGTTAGCGCATACCCGATTTTGGTTCCCAGTCGATCGAGCAGCGGGCCTGAAACCCCGTTCATCACGGTATAGGCCAACATAAACGCAAAAATGATGTGGCTGTATGTCGTGGCCGAAATCTTGAAGCGCTCAAGCATCACCGGGGCAAGAACCGAAAGCGTTTGCCGGTCAAGATAATTGATGACCGTGGCGACAAAGGCGAAGGCGAGCATCAACCAGCGGCCTTTGGACTCGGCCGGACCGTTCGTCAAATTCTCCAGGGAACGTCGCGCGCGCCCGGCGCCGTCATCATACGGAATACGTTCGACCTGGGATATCTGGGTCATGATCTCCATTCTTCATTGCGCGGCATGTAGAAACTGATATATCATCGCTTCCGTTCTCGTCAACTGCTTTTAGCATCGGGATGACAAATGACGATAAAGTCCAACGAGTGTGGAATTTCGCGTGACCCGGGGAGCGGCCGCTATCTTTTGCTGGTCGCTCTCTTCGCGCCTGCACTTTTGTTGTGCCAAAATCCCCAGTCTCCGCCGTCAACACTGCTTCAGGATGGAAAAACAGTGTACGCGAGCAATTGCTCCGGGTGCCATGGCGCCGACACTTTCGGAACCGGTCACGCCCCGAAGCTCGACGGCAATCCCGATGTGCGCAGGCGTTCGGCCGAGCAGTTGCGGGATCTCATTGAGTCAGGGATTCCCGCCGGAGGTATGCCTGCGTTTGCATTGCCGCAACACCAGCTCGACGCGGTCGCAGCCTTTGTCCATTCGCTTAACGCTCCGGCCTCTCAGACCGTCGTCGCCGGTGATGCGGCCGGGGGAGATAAATTCTTCTGGGGAGAAGGAACTTGTGGGTCGTGCCACATGGTTCGCGGCAAGGGATCGTCCAAAGGTCCCGATCTATCCGATGTAGGCAGCCGGATGACGGCGGAAGAGATACACAATGTGCTGTTGCATCCCGGCCAACACATTACTACGGGCTACGACCTGGTTACCGTAACGCTGCAGAATGGTCAGACGCTTCGGGGCTTTGCCAGAGGGCGAACCAATTTTGACTTGCAATTGGAGGATCTCGATGGAGCGTTTCACTTGCTCCAGTCACACGACATAGTAGCGATCGTCGACGACAGCCATTCGGTGATGAAACCTCTGAGCGCCACCCCTGATCAAATTCAGAATCTCAGCGCCTATCTCAGCCAACTGACAGGGATCGAGCCGGGACCGTTGAAAGCGCCCAACGCGCAATACGCTTCCCAGGTGCAAGACGTCGGGTTTTCCAGAATCCTCGATCCCCGGCCGGGCGATTGGCCCACCTACAATGGCAAGCTGGACGGCAATCGCTACAGTGGCCTGACGCAGATCAATGCATCGAACGTAAAAGATCTGGTTCTCAAGTGGATCTTCCCCATGCCCCATTTCGGCCTGGAGTCAACGCCTATCGTCGCCGACGGCGTCATGTACCTATCCGGCAATAACCAGGCCTACGCCATCGACGCGCTGACTGGGGGCCAGATCTGGAAGTATTCCCGTCCACCCACCCCGGGTCTGGTTGGAGATGCATCCGTCGGCACGAATCGCGGCGTCGCGGTACTCGGCGACAAGATCTTCGTGGTCACAGATAACGCTCATCTGCTGGCGTTGAATCGCGTGACGGGTAGCTTGATCTGGGAGGTCGTAATGCCCGAGCAGAAGGAGCATTATGGCTCGACGGTGTCACCGTTGATTGTCAACGACACCGTCATCGCCGGCGTCTCCGGGGGCGACTGGGGCATGCGCGGCTTCATTGCCTGTTACAAGGCCGACACAGGCGAACTGGTTTGGCGCCACTGGACACTTCCTGCAAAGGGCGAACCCGGCATTGAAACCTGGGGCAAAGAGCCGCTGCTGAGCGGTGGCTCCACCTGGCTGACCGGGACATACGACAAAGAAACGGATACGCTCTACTGGGCAACCGGCAATCCCTGGCCGGATCGTGACGATCGCGACCGCCCCGGCGATAACCTCTTCACCGACTGCATACTCGCGCTCAAACCCCAGACTGGCGCATTGAAGTGGTACTTCCAGTTCACGCCGCACGATACGGCAGACCGCGACGCAACCGAGCCCCCGGTCCTCGTCGATACCGAATATCGCGGGAAGCAGAGGAAGCTGCTGCTGCATGCGGATCGGAACGGGTTCTTCTATGTGTTAGACCGTACGAACGGAGAGGTGCTCCTCGCGAAAACCTTCCTGCATCGCGTGAATTGGGCCACCGGCATTGGTCCAGATGGGCGCCCGCAGCTCGCGGTGCAACCTGCAACGGCATCGAGTCGAGAGAGAGGTTGTCCGGACAACGCAGCCAACTGGAGTTCCACAGCATTTAGTCAGACGACCCGCCTCTACTATCTGATGACGCTGGAGGATTGTCATCCGATTGAGGCATCCAACAGTCAGAAGGCGTCTGAAGATCCTGTCAAACCTGGCGAGAGATACATGCGGGCGATCAATATCGATACTGGTGAGGTGGCCTGGGAAATTCCGCAAACTGGACCAGTGATCCTGAAGACCTGGTCTGGCGTGCTGGCAACAGCAGGCGGGCTTGTTTTTTATGGCGACCCGAACGGCGCCTTCGTAGCAGTCGATGAGCGGAAAGGTAAAACGTTGTGGCATTTTGACACCAACGTCGGAATGAAAGCCTCTCCAATGACGTATGCAGTTGGTGGAAAGCAATTCGTAGCGGTGGCCGCTGGCTCTGCATTTTTGTGCTTCGGCTTGCCGTCTCCGTAAATCTCGCATATAGACCGAGCTGCACGCTTTGTATCTCGCAGAATGGATGGCCTTAAATGATGAATGATTTCTCACAAGGTATGATGTCGCGCCGTACATTGTTGCTGGGTGCGGCTATGTCCAGCGCCTTGCATGCACTTGCCAAAGATACTCCCCAGAGTGCGGATGCAGTGGAGCCAGCGGCCAGCAACCCAGGCAAGCTAAAGATTTGTGTCTTCTCCAAGCACTTACAATGGACCAGCATCAGTGACGCGGCTGCGATTGCGAGGGATATCGGGTTCGACGGTGTTGACCTCACGGTTCGTTCCGACGGCCACATTTCGCCCGACCGAGTGGAGACTGACCTTCCAGCGGCCGTTGAGGCTGTTCACCGCGCCGGCCTCGAAGTTCCCATGATTACGACGGAGATTATGGGTGCCGAGACTCCGCATGCCGAGGCAATCTTAAGAACAGCCAGCAAACTGGGCATTCGTCAATATAGGTGGGGATGGTTCAGTTATCTTGCAAACGAGGGCGTTGTGGAAAGACTCAACCAATTGAAGCCGCAGGTGAAAGCACTGGCTGACCTAAACAAAGAAAATCAGATCTGCGGAATGTATCACACCCATTCCGGCCCCGGACTGATTGGAGGGCCAATTTGGGATGTTTGGACCCTGTTCCAGGGGCTCGATCCTCGATGGCTTGCAGTCAACTATGACATCGGTCACGCGACGGTCGAAGGTGGCTATGGTGGCTGGATCGCGAGTTCTCGCCTGGTTAAGAATCAGATGCGAGGGATTGCTCTTAAGGACTTCACCTGGCAGCAGAACAAAGGGAAAAACATCCATCCCGATCCGTTTGACAAGTCGCTCGGTATTGAAGACGCCTGGGTGCCACACTGGTGTCCAACAGGCCAAGGCATGGTCAATTTCGCGGGATTTTTTGACATTGTGAAGAAGAACGGTTTCTCCGGCCCGGTGCAGCTCCACTTTGAATATCCCGGGCTCGGGGGCGCCGAGAACGGCAAAAAGAATCTTACTATTCCCAAGCAAGAAGTGATTGACGCGATGCGCAGGGACTTGACCTTTGTGAAAGGAGTCATGAGAGAAAAACAGCTGATCTAAGGAGGAACCTTGCCATGGCGCCGACACTTTCGGAACCGATCACGCCCCAAAACTCACCGGCAATCCCGATGTGCGCAGGCGTTCGGCCGAGCAGTTGCGGAATCTCATTGAGTCAGGGATTCCCGCCGGAGGTATGCCTGCGTTTGCACTGCCGCAACACCAGCTCGACGCCATCGCAGCCTTTGTCCATTCGCTCAACGCTCCGGCCCCTCAAACCGTCGTCGCCAGTGACGCGGCCGGGGGCGATAAATTTTTCTGGGGAGAGGGAACTTGTGGTTCTTGCCACAGTGGTTCACGGCAAGGGATCGTCCAAAGGTCCAGATCTAGTCGGATGTAGGCAGCAGGATGACAGCGGAAGAGATACACAATGTGCTGTTGCATCCCGACCAACACGTTACTACTGGCTACGGCCTGGTCACCGTAACGCTGCGGAACGGCCAAACCCTTCGGGGTGCCAGAGGGCGAACCGATTTTGACTTGCAATTGGAGGATCTCGATGGAGCGTTTCACTTGCTCCAGTCACAGGACATAGAAACGATCGTCGACGACAGCCATTCGGTGATGAAACCTCTGAGCGCCACCCCTGAGCAAATCCAGAATCTCAGCGCCTATCTCAGCCAAAAAGATCGAGTTGCACGCGCTAGCGCAGAATGGATGACTTAAAATGATCAACGATTTCTCACACGGTATGATGTCGCGTCGTACGTTGCTGATGGGCGCGGCTATGTCCGGCGCATTGCATGCATTTGCCAAAGATACTCCCCAGAACGCAGATGCAGTCAAGACCAGGGCTGGCAACCCGGGCAAGCTAAAGATTTGTATCTTCTCCAAGCACTTACAATGGGCCAGCGTCAATGATGCGGCTGCGATTGCGAGGGATATCGGGTTCGATGGTGTTGACCTTACGGTTCGTGCCGGCGGTCACGTGTTGCCCGGCCGAGTGGAGACCGATCTTCCAGCGGCAGTTGAGATGGTTCGCCGCGCCGGCCTGCAAGTTCCAATGATTACGACGGGTATCATGAGCGTCAAGACACCCCATGCCGAGGCAGTCTTGAAAACAGCCAACCGACTGGGTATTCGCCAATATAGATTGGGCTTTTTAAACTATTCGGCAGACCAGGGCATTGCGGAAAGGCTCAATGAACTGAAGCCGCAGGTGAGAGCGCTGGCTGAACTAAACGAAGAACATCAGATCTGCGGAATGTATCACACGGAGTCCGGACCCGGACGGGTTGGGGGGCCAATTTGGGATCTTTGGACTATGTTCCAGGGTCTCGATCCTCGCTGGATCGGAATCAACTATGACATCGGTCACGCGACAATCGAAGGTGGCTATGGTGGCTGGATCGCGAGTTCTCGTCTGGTTAAGAATCAAATGAGAGGGATCGCCCTTAAGGACTTCACTTGGCAGCAGAACAAAGGGAAGAACACCCATCCCGATCCGTTTGACAAGTCGCTCGCTATCGAAAACGCTTGGGTTCCGCACTGGTGTCCAACAGGTCAGGGTATGGTCAATTTCCCAGGATTCTTTGCCATTGTGAAGAAGAACGGTTTCTCAGGCCCGGTGCAACTGCACTTTGAATATCCCGAGCTCGGGGGCGCCGAGAACGGCAACAAGACGCTTACTGTTCCGAAGCAAGAAGTGATTGACGCTATGCGGAGGGACTTGACCTATGTCAAAGGAGTCATGAGAGAAAAACAGCTGATCTAAGGAAGAGCATGCATTCCGTGCATGCTCAATCGTGGCGCCTCTCTCAACTGCGGGAGAAGCGCCGGACTGACGATCCGGAAGCCTCAAAGCATCTATCGCGCTGCAGCCCTCTGAAGCTGTAGCACACACGCATATCGGCCTGGCAGAGTTTGGGGTAACTCGACTTTGAGGTTCTCACCGTCCGCGCTCCACCTTAGCGGCCGAGGGGCCCCGGATAGGCCCCTCAATGGTGTCCCTTGGCGGCAGCTCGTTAGAAGACAATGTTAAGGCCCATGGTGACTACGCGGGGGCCGCCGATGGTGCCAGTGACGGAGCCAAAGTTTGCGCCGTTGTTCGGGCATCCCCCCGCGATCGTAGCTAAAGCGCACGAGAGGGTGCCGGTTGCAAGAGTCGTCGGAATGCTGGTCGATCGTCCCGTTCCGTTGTGAAAGGGCAGTTGATCGAGATTTGTCTTTACAGACTGCTGGTCGATCGGGCTGTTGCTGGTCACAATCTGGCCGTAGTTGACGAAGTAGTTGTCACCCGGTGTGCAATTGTTGCCCTCGGCGATCGCAGTATTGGAGCAAGCTGAGTTCTGGCGAATCTGCGTCTGGTTCTGCGGCACATCCAGGCTGGTGGTGTTGGTGACATTGAAGATGTTGAACGCATACTGCAAGGTAACCTTCTCCGTTGCACGGAAGCTTTTGCGGAAGGAGATATCCAATCGCTTCTGCGGCGCCTGGCGGAAAAGGTTGCGTTGCCCTGGGGCAAAGTCTGTCTCGTAGATATCCTGGGGATCGCTACCAGTTGAAACCGGAATGCCTTTCTGCCCCGGAGAGAGATATTGGATATTGATTTCGGTGGGGTCGATGGCGGGTATGTAGCTGCCGCCGCTCCCACGGACCGCGCCCGAGTTACCGGTCAAAGCCCTCTTAGGATCCTTGGCATCCTTGATCGGGAGTACGGGGTTCATGAGCGTTGGGAAGTCGCCGAAGTAGATGCTGCCTACCGCGCCATAGAACTCATAAAGCGAATAAGGCTCGCCGCTCTGCAGAATGCCAATTCCGGTCAGATGCCAGTCATTGGCAACATAGGAAAGCAGCGAGTTCGGTTTGGCCAGGTTCGGAGCGACCACCTGAAAGTTGGCACTGAACACGTTGGTGCGATCGAAGTCCGAAGACGCATACGAATCGCGCAGGTTATTTGGATTGTCGCCGGTGAAGAACAGGCCAACGTCGCTTTGCTCGTCGAGGGTGTGGCTGAAGGTGTAGCTGGCGCCGACTTGGAAGTTATTCGCAAGCCGCTTCTCAAGGTGGGTCTCGAGGGCGTCGTATGCGGAGTTGCCGACCGTCCTGAAGAGCGCGGCGTTGGGGCTGTATCCGACATAGGGTACACGGAAGTCCGCGTTGCCACCGTCGGCCGTATTCCATGGCTCGTTGGCGATGCTGTTGTAATCGTAACCGTTAAAGGAGTTTTGGTTGAGCACCTGGAAACCGTAGCTGTATTGCTCCCCATGGATAGGGCTGGTGGGGGTTGCGATTCCCGGCTCGTTGAATGGAATCGGGATGACCGCATGGCGGCCGCGGTTACCGGTGTAGCCGATCGTGACGGCCAGATCGTTGGCCGGCTGCCACTGCATGTTCAGGGTGTAGTTGATGGTGTAGGGCAACACGTTGTTCTTGTCGTAGGCGCCAAAGTTAAGCGTTGCCGTGCAGTCAGTATAGCCTTCCTGGTTATCGACCGCGCCGCAGTTCTTGCCAAATTTCGCGCTATTCCCGGTCATGATATTCAGTTGATTCTGCAATGCAGCTGTGATGGTGCCGGGGTTGGCGCTGGGCGGGATATAGGTTGAAGAGGTCAAGGCTGTCCCCAACGGATTCGTGAGGCTTTTACCGTTGCCGACTACGTAACTTGCCAGAGGAGCAGATTCAGTCACCCCAAAAGGCCCCCCGTTGCCGCTGCCGGCCGGCTGAGAAAGACGGCTGAAGAGCTCGCCCCGGTCGTAATAGATGCCACCGCCGCCGCGGAAGACCACACTTCCATGGTTCATCTTAGGCGACCAGGCAAAGCCGACGCGCGGCGAGATTCCCCACTGGCGGCCGGTCAACGTCGAATCGCTGACACCGGCAGTCGGAAAGTACTTATTGTTGTGGGCTACAACAAAGCCGGCGTTGGTGACCGTGAAACCATTGCTGGTGTCACCGGAAACGCTATAGGCACTCGGATCGAAGTTGAACACGTTGCCGTACTTTTCGGTCAGGCCTCCATGGTAGTCGTAACGGACGCCGGCGGTGATACTCAGGTTCGGCAGCGCCTGCCACTTGTCCTGAACGTAACTGGAAATCTCATTGGCGCGGTAGTAGCGATCCGCGTTGTTCCGTCCGCTCTTAGAGTCGATAGTCTCCAGGACATTGGAACTATTGACTTCGTCCTCGAGAAAAGTCTCAAAGTTCTTGGTCTTCACCTGGGCAATGCCGGTGCGATTGTTGGTGATATTCAACTGCGTGTAGTTGTAGCCGCCGCCGGCAACAATGGTGTGTCTGCCCAGGGCAAAGATCACATTGGTCGAGGGATTCACGCGGTTTTGATAGAACCCGGTGTTAGCGAATGAGCTGTAGGGGCCGACCTTGAGGTCTGGGGAGGCGGTGGTATCGGCGGCGAATTCGGAGAGCAGCAGACCGGGGACACCAGCAGCGTAGCCAGTGGATCCGGCGCCAATTCCGAAGGTCGGATCACCGCTTGGACTGGTGACCGTCTGGGTGTAGTGGCTGTAAGAGCCCATGCGCGCAAAGCCCAGACGCTGCTCCCAGTTAATTTTTGAACCAATGGAGACGCTGTTGCCGATCGCAGCCACTTGCGAGCCATTGTTCTGCGTCAGCGGAAAACCACCCACTTGGGCAAAACCGTACGGCTTCGTGACAGGATCACTCTGATAGTAGTACTTCACGGACAAGTGATCGGCGCCCCTCAAGTTGTAGTCCACCGCTGCATTCGCGTGGTCACCGGTGAGGACTGAAGTCCCCACAAGGGTTACGTTGGGCACCCCATATTGATAAGGGCCGGTCACTTGAGCGGACGGAATCAGGTACTGCCCGTTGGCCAGCTTAGCATTCAACAATGCCGAGGCGATCGGCATTATTTTGCTGGGTGAAAATGTCGATCCATCCGCAGCCCAGCTTTCTGCCGCGTTCGCCAGACCCGCAGCCGAGCGGTCATCAGTAAGCCCGCTCGGCACGTTCAACTGCGACAGACCAGTGGACTGGTCCGAGGCGTAGAGGCGCTGGTATGCGGCGAAGAAGAACAACTTATTCTTAAGGATCGGGCCGCCCACCGTGGCGCCGGTCGTCCAGCGGTGAAGTGCAGGATTGGCCAGGGACGCGGGAAATGCGCCGACCCCAATGGTCCCCAGCTGATACTGCTGGTTGAAAAAGTAGGGTGCAGCGTTCAAAGAGTTGTTGGCGAAGGTTCCGTAGAACTGGCCGTGCCAGGCGTTGCCGCCAGTCGCAGTGTTGGCGTCAATCTGCGCGCCGCTGGTTGCGCCTTGCTGCGCGTCGTAGAGGGACGTATTGACACGAATCTCCTGCAGAAACTCAGGGGGCGGCGAAGGCAGGCTGTTGCCGTTGGAGCCGTAGACCGAAGTCCCCGTCTGGGACGCACCACCAATAGCCCCGGAGCCCGCGGAAGACGAACTGGAAGTGCTGCCACCACCAATGTTGAAGTTGTACCGCTGCGAGGTCGCGCCACTGGAACTCTTGCCGTTGAAAAGATTGGTGACGTCGACTCCATTCACCAGGAAGGTGTTCGAGGTGTCGCGCTGGCCGTTGGCCCAGATAGGCTGGTTACCTAGTCCGGCGTTGCTGTCGAGGCCGCTGAGCAGTTCAGCACTCACGCCCGGCGAGAGCACAGCAAGCTGTGTGAAGCTGCCGGTGGCCAGAGGCGTAATGGCAATCTGCTCCGAATCCAGCGTGTAGCCGTTGGTCGCGTCGGTCGCATTCAACAGAGGACTCGCGGACACGGTCACTGAGGTCGATGTCTGACCCACCTTCAGAGTGACGGGGACCGTAGTAGCGCGCGCCTCCTGCACGTCAATGGCGGGCAGTTCTGTGGTGTCAAAGCCTTCGTGGGTCACTTTTACGCTGTAGGTACCGATGGGAAGGTTGAATATCTGAAAAAAACCGTTTTGTTGCGTGGTAGCGGTTCGCTCGAGGTTCGTCTGCGCGCTGTGGATCGTCACCGTAGCGCCCGGAACCGAAGCGCTCGATGAATCGAGGACCGTTCCGTTCAACGTACCAAGAGTTTGCTGCGCCAGGACCGGCGACAGACACAGAAGCGCGGCAACTGCAAATGCGCCGCAAAACGCGACACTCCTCCAAAGGGTTTTCCGCATAAGCTCCTCATATTTGTTGACATAATGAAAAGTCTCAGAGGGGAGAGCCCGCAAAAAAAGTGCGTTCCCCCGCTCTTAGGTTGCTGCACCGCTCAGACAAACTACCAACAACCGGCTATGTTTTTTGATTACCCTGGGGACGATACGTGATCTCAATAAACGGTAGGATACAGTTGCTCAGTTGGGCAAGAGGTCGCGAGTTTTTCACTCCAGCAGTGCAGTCCTCACGCAAGTTACACCCTGTTCTCTCAGAGCAAAGTCTCTTGGGCTTGCCAGTAGTTTGCACCAAAAACCGCAGGAAATCCATCCCGCAGTTTTCTTTTGCGCCCTGCTCCAACTCTACTGTCTCGTGCACGCTACCAGCATTTACCCACTCCGCAGGTGGGCTCTTCGCGCGCTAGGGAGCAGAGCCGCCGGAGCCCTCACCAAGCTCTTTGGAAAGTTGCTCGACCCATGCAGCCTCATCCCGGAGCGCGCGGGCAACGAGCACCACTTGCTCCTCTGCTTCCGTGTAGCGGCCCTCCTCGATGGCTTCTCTTACCCCGGGCAATGTCTTGGCGCTGTAACCGGTGTACCAACCGGGTGCGTAGAGCAGGTGCTGCATCCATGGCCGCCGAGGCAAACCTTGCGGGTTGGTAAGCTTTCTCTCGGCCATCGCCAGGTCCTGATTAACCGTCTTCAGGCGATCCGGCTGCAGGAGCTTGCTCTGCGCGCTGGCCAGCGCCTTTGTGTAATCCGCGGCAGCCCGATCCAAAGCGGCCACGGCATTGTCGAGCGGCGCGAAGTTCAGGTACGGCGGAATCTCCTGCGGCGACGGCGCGACGGTCGGATCTCGCGGGTCGTTTGTCGCCCGATACACGCCTTCGTTCAGATTTTGCCTGATCTCTTCCGCTTCCTTGCGGCGGCTCTCGAGCAGCGCTTTCACCTCGTCGATGTATTGAGCCACCGTATGCGAGAGGCCCGCAAAGTCATAGGGCATGATATCGGCATCGGCCATGCGCAGGACAGTCAAGCCAGCGGTCTGCGCCAGCGCGCGTCCATAGACGAAATCGTAGTCGGAGAAATGCGTATACCAGTAGAAGTCATCGTAGATCGAGTGATAGTTGCCGGACGGATCTTCTCCCCCGAATCCAAGATTGAGCGTTGCAATGCCGAGATGATCGATAAAGGGGCTAAAGTCCGAACCGGAACCGAGAGCACCAATGCTCAGGTTGGCGCCGCTCCGCGCCTCCTCATGCTGCTTGGGGGTCCCATGCAGCAGAAGGTGAGCTCGTTGACGCTTAAAGACAGAGACCTTGGATTCAGGGTCTTCAACGTCTTTCGCGACACCATTGACGAACGACTGCAATGAATGTGACCCCTCCACCTCGAGATAACCGCGTTCATTGCCATCGCTATTGATATAAATGGCGGCATGCTGCCGCAGCTCGTCCGCGTGCTCTTCCACCCACTCGGTCGAACCGAGAAGCATGGGCTCCTCGCCATCCCACGACGCGTAGATGATGGTGCGTTTCGGTTTCCATCCCTGCTTCGCGAGTTCCCCCAGAGCTCGCGCCTCCTCCAGCAACACGACCTGACCGGAAACCGGATCGTCGGCGCCATTGACCCACGCATCGTGATGGTTGCCCCGAAGCACCCAGAGGTCTGGCTCCTCAGAGCCGCGCATCGTCGCGATCACGTCGTAAACAGGTTTCAAATCCCAATTGAAAGCAAGCTTGAGATGAACCTTAGCCGGGCCCGGCCCTAAGCGATAGGTGATAGGCAGCGCTCCGCGCCAACGAGCAGGTGCGACCGGACCCTCCAGCGCCGCGAGCAGCGGTTGGGCGTCGGCGTAAGAGATAGGAAGTACAGGAACCTTGGCGATAGATTTGGCATCCTCCAGCTTGAGCCGCTTGGCCTCCTTGGTCGCCCCTACTCCTGGGGTGAGCGGATCGCCGGGGTAGAGCGGAGCGTCGAGCACACTGCCACGCTGTGCCCCGTCGGGCGGACGCATGGGTCCCTTGGGAAAGCCGGCCTGCTTGGTGAATCCGTCATCGGCGGGATCGGAGTAGATGATGCATCCAACGGCGCCGTGCTCCGCCGCAAGCTTAGGCTTGATCCCCCGCCACGATTCTCCATAGCGCGCAATGACGATGGCCCCCTTGGCGGAGACGCCGTGACGGGCTAGCTCCTCGTAGTCGGCAACCAAACCATAGTTCACGTAGACCAGCGGCGCGGTCACGTCCCCGTCCGGGGAGTAAGCGTTATAGGTGGGTAGCTGCTCGTCCTTTTGGTTCGAGGTTGGATCGACGGCGACCGCAGGCTCCTCGAGTTTGGCGGAGAACTTCGAGGGCTCGATCATCTCCAGCAACCGCATCTTCGGCGTAGGAAAGAGAACCTGAAATTCTTCGATGTGGGCATCCCATCCCCACTGCTTATACTGCGCCAGTATCCACTCGGCATTCTCTTTGTCGTACGGTGAACCGACATGATGAGGGCGCGCGCTGAGCCGCTCCATGTTGGCCCGCATGCGCTGGGGATCGGGCAATAGCTTGAAACGCTGCTCCCAGCTAACTTCGCCCGGCTCACTCTGCGTTGTAAAACCAAGCACCCGTGGCTCGCTTGCCGCCGGCTGCGCAGGCAGAGAACCGGTGAGCGTGAAGATAAGTAGCGAAGCGGCAGCTCGACGCATGTTTTTCCTCCGGTGGAAAGTCCGCATTGGTAGAGACAGTGTGGCAGAAGCAACGTTGGATCGCGTAATTCAGTCTCACAGGTTGTTATGACGTGCCCGTGACTGCGTGGATCGATGCCGGGTGGTTCCACGCTTCGGGTTTGATCCGCATGCCGAAGCCGCTTTCCTCCGGAACCTGAATGAAACCGTCTTTCGGAGCGATGGGATTCTCCAACATGAGGGGCCAGTCGTGTTCATAAAATCTCTGGCAGCTTTCCTGGATCCATACGTTGGGTGACGCTGTCGTGAGATGCGTGGAGGCATAGAACAAGAGCGGGCCTCCTGCTGTGTGCGGCGCAATTGGCAGCTCCTGGGCATCAGCGAGGGCGGCGATTTTGCGCGCCTCGGTCAGGCCGCCGCACCAGGTAACGTCGAACATCACGTACTTCGGCGTACGCGATTCCAGCAACCGCTCGAACTGCATCTTGCCGGCCATCCGCTCGCCGACGGTAAGCGGCAAAGTAGTTGCTGTCGCGAGCTCGTGGTATTGGTCGTAGTTGCCGGGCATCAGCATGTCTTCCAGCCACATTGGCTTAAAGGGCTCCAAAGCATGGGCGATGCGGATGGCAGAAGTTAGATTCCACTGCGCATGAAACTCGATGGCAATCTCGATCTCATAGCCGAAGGTTTCTCGCAGCTTTTTTACCGGGACCAGCGCCTCGTCGATATCGTGCCAGGTGATGTACTCGTTCTGGTTGCGCTGGGCGGCTCCGTCGAAGGGCCATATTTTGATGGCCTTGATACCCCGCGTGTCGATCAGCTCCCGCATGATTTTCTCCGGCTCGCGATTGAAATCGTACTTGTAGTCAAAGCAGGTGTTATACAAGCGGACCCGCGGGTTCGCTTTGCCACCGATCAGGCGGTAAACCGGGGCGTTCAGCGATTTTCCCAGCAGATCCCAGAGTGCAAGATCCAGTGCGCTCAGCACCCGCATTTCCGTGCCGCCGGCAATCTGGAAATCAAAAGTACGGTAAAGGTCGGCCCAGATCCGTTCGATATCCCGAGGGTCACGCCCAATCAGCGAAGGAGCCACGTTGTGGACCATCGCCGCCTCCACCGGGTTGCGCGGATAGGTTTCTCCTATGCCGGAGATGCCTGTGTCGGTGTCGATCTTCAGCCATGTCCAATGAGGCCAGAAGGGAGCGTCGTCGCGCGACTTCCAGTAGACCGTCTCAACCCGTGTGATCTTCATCGGCGTGATGGCCGAGGCGAAAGACGAATACGCGGCTGCGAGTGGAGTGGCAAGCATTCCAGAAACGAAAGCTCTTCGGCTCAGAGGCATGGCCGGATTATAGGGAGCCCCGCAAAAGGTAGCAAAGGGAACATGCCACTCGTTGCCGTCATTCCGCAATAGAGAGGTCGTGCCCGGCGACAATGTTGGGATAGAGAGGTAGAACCGCAGGTCCCTCCACTACGCTCCCCCGGATTTCCTGTCAGATTTAGTGGTTTCCGCGAGCTTCATGCGGCTTTCTTCACGGAAAGCCGCATGCGCGGTCATGTCTACGGGCGCGCAGCAGAAAATCCGGGTACGCGCCGGTCGGGATGACAAATCGTACGTTGGTCAAGACCCTACCTTTTGTCATGGGTACGTGACCCATCAGTCTCGCACACTCCATTTCTTTGTCATCCCGACCGGAGCGTAGCGTAGTGGAGGGACCTGCGGTTTCTTTTCTCAATCCTACGGAGAGGCCGATCCGAGCACCTCGCAAATACAGCCCTCAGCGAAGACGCCTTTGTCACTCCACGGTTCGCCCAGGTGACCGCTGCTACCTGTTACTAAGGTCTTCATGTTCAGTTGTCTCTATAGTGCGTACAGATCCACATACTCTTGCACGGGCATGCTTTCGAGTGACTGTTGATTGAGCGACGCCTGCAATATCGCCTTCTGCCGTTGCGGCGCAAACCGGCGGGTCAAATTGGTGCGGAACTTCTCTTCGAGCAGCGGGATGCCCTCGCTTCTACGGCGGCGGTGGCCAAGGGGATACTCAACCGTTTCCGTTAAGGTACTGCCATCGGCGAGAGAAAGAGTAAGTGAATTGGCGATGGAGCGTTTCTCCGGATCGTGGTAGTCGGCCGTGTAGGCCGGTTCTTCGCTGCAATGGATCTTCTCGCGCAGTGCATCAATGCGAGGGTCGGCGGCAAACGAGTCTTCGTAATCAGAGGCGGTCAGATGACCGAAGATCAGGGGGACAGCAACCATGTACTGGACACAGTGATCTCGGTCGGCGGGATTGTTGAGCGGCCCCNNTCTTGTCGATGATGCGCAGGCACGCCTCGTGGGTGCGGAGTTGCATGGAGACGATATCCTCCGCCGACTTGCCGGCTGCGAGCAGCTTTGCGCGCAGCGTCATCGCGGCCTCAACGGCGGTCTGCGCATGGAACTCCGCCGGATAACTGATCTTGAACAGAACATTCTCCATTACATAAGAGCCATAAGGCCGCTGGAAGGCAAAGGGCCGGCCGCGAAAGAGAACATCGTAAAATCCCCAGCCCTTGGCAGTAAGCACGGAGGGGTAACCCATCTCACCGGCCCGAATCATGAGGGCGAGACGAACTGCGCGGCTGGTGGCGTCGCCGGCTGCCCAGCTCTTGCGAGAGCCGGTGTTGGGGGCGTGGCGATAAGTCCGCAGGCTCTGGCCGTCGACCCAAGCCAGCGATAGCGCATCGAGGATCTGATCGCGGGTAAGGCCGAGCATGTGCGCAACCACCGCGGTCGAGGCCACTTTGACCAGGACGACGTGGTCAAGGCCAACCTTGTTGAACGAGTTCTCGAGTGCGAGGCAGCCCTGGATCTCGTGTGCCTTGATCATCGCGGTCAGCACCGCGCGCATAGTCAGCGGCGCGTGGCCAGCGGCAACAGCCGTGCGGGAGAGCCAGTCGGCGACGGCGAGGATGCCGCCCAGATTGTCTGACGGGTGGCCCCATTCGGCGGCCAGCCAGGTGTCGTTGTANNTCATCGCGCCGATGTTGAAGGCAGCTTGAACAGGGTCAAGCTGAAACGCCGTGCCGGGAACTTTCGCGCCGTTGGGCACGATGGTTCCGGGCACGACCGGGCCGAGGAGCTTGGTGCAGGCGGGATATTCGAGCGCCTCGAGACCGCAGCCGAGGGTATCGATCAGGCAGTTTCGCGCGGTGGTATAAGCCAGTTCGCTT
>PLZN01000567.1 GCA_003152195.1 Acidobacteriaceae bacterium | reverse complement strand
AGCGGGAGCGCAAGCACCTGCAGGCTAATCTGGCGGGCATCAAGAACATGCGCCGGTTGCCCGACGCGCTCTTCGTGGTCGATTCGAACAACGAGGCCATTGCCGTGAAGGAAGCCCGCAAGCTGGGCATTCCTGTGGTTGCCGTGGTTGATACCAACTGCGATCCCACAGTGGTCGACTACGTGATCCCGGGCAATGATGACGCGCTGCGCGCGATCCGCCTCTTCACCTCCAAAATTTCCGACTCCGTGGTGGAGGGCGTGCAGATGGCCGGCGACAAGCGAGCCAGCGAGGCAGGCGTCACGGCGGATGCGCAACTCGAGGCTGCTCCGGTGGAGACTGCCGGTCTTGAAGCGGGCGCCGGCGAGCCGGCGGGCGACGCCGAAGTGGTTGATCTGGAAGCTGTTCTTGGGGGAGGCATCCGCAAGGCCCCGGGCGTGATCACCGCTGTCGACGAGCCGGAAGCCGCTGAGGGAACTCTCTAGTAACCGCACGCAGCTGAACTCCAATCGACGGAGACACGGGGCTGGTTTCGCTCCGGCGAAATGCTTGCGCTCACAGGGGACTTAGGTCCAGCAACGGGCCCCAGCAAAGGAATGGCAAAAGGATGTCAATCGTGACTGAAAATATCTCCGCTGCGCAGGTCAAGGAGCTCCGTGAGAAAACCGGGGCACCGATGATGGACTGCCGCAATGCGCTTCAGGAAGCCAAGGGCGACCAGGAGCAGGCCGTTGTGGTCCTGCGCAAGAGGGGCATGGCGTCGGCGGCCAAAAAGGCGTCGCGCAGCACCTCGGAAGGGGCTGTCGGCACCTACATTCATGCCGGGGGAAAGATTGGCGTGCTCATTGAAATCAACTGCGAGAGCGACTTTGTCGCGCGCACGGAGGATTTCCAGGAGCTGCTCAAAGATATATCCATGCATATCGCGGCCACCGACCCGCGCTACATCCGCCGCGAGGACGTCACCGACGAGGATCTGGAGCGGGAGAAGGATATCTACCGCTCACAGGCTGCGGCAACGGGCAAGCCCGCACCGGTGATCGAGAAGATCGTGGAAGGCAAAATGAGCAAGTTTTATGAAGAGGTCTGCCTGCTTGACCAGCCCTTCATCAAGGATCAGTCGTTCGCTATCAAGGACTTGATCGCGCAGAAGATCGGCAAGCTGGGCGAGAACCTGAGCGTACGCCGCTTTGCTCGCTTCAAGGTCGGCGATCCGGTCTGGACAGTGGCTCAGATCCGGCCAAACGCAAAGGAATCCTAGCCTTAACCGCCATATAAATCACCACCAGGGCCGGGTGCATTCCCGGTCCTTCTTATTTACAAACCAAGCGTGGGAAAGCCGGACGGGTGCCCCACGTTCGCCCCAGGGTACGTGGGACGATAATGATTTGTTTCCATTGCTTTCCCATGACGGCTCAGCCGCACTATTCCCTCATGCGTGCTCTGTTCCACTCCACCCGCAAAGAGTACTGGATTTGTGTCAAAAGCTGGTAAATTCCCGCTTCACCCAGGGGGATAGAAGCCCCTCCGAGATGTGCGATACTTTGCTTGAATGTACAAGAGAGTTCTTCTCAAATTGTCGGGAGAAGCGCTGGCGGCCGACCGCGGTTTTGGTGTGGACGTCGCCCGGCTCCAGGAGATTTCCCAGGAGATTTTAGAAGTCCGGGAACTCGGCGTGGAAGTCGCTATTGTCGTCGGCGGAGGCAATTTCTTTCGCGGGGTGGCGGAACAGGCGCGCAATATGGACCGCGTGTCCGCTGACCAGATGGGGATGCTGGCTACGGTGATCAATGCGCTCGCCCTGCAGGATGCGCTGGAAAAATGCGAGGTGCAGACCCGCGTCATGTCCGCCATCGAGATGAATCAGGTGGCCGAGCCATACATCCGGCGGCGGGCCATCCGGCATCTAGAAAAGGGCCGGGTGGTCATTTTCGGCGCCGGCTTGGGCAGCCCCTACTTTTCCACGGATACGGCCGCTTCGCTGCGCGCCATGGAAATTAAAGCCGACGTCCTGCTCAAGGCCACTAAAGTGGAAGGGATTTACAACGCCGATCCTGTTATTACGAAGGATGCCGTTAAATTCGAGCACATTACCTACATGGAAATCCTGCGGCTCGGGTTAAAGGTAATGGACAGCACGGCGGTGAGCCTGTGCAAGGACAATAATTTGCCCGTGATCATTTTCAATATGAACCGGCCGGGAAACATCCTGCGTGTTGTGAGCGGAGAAAAGGTCGGTTCCCTGGTGACCGCCTGACTCCCCAGAGCACACTCGCAGAACGTCCCCCGGCCCCCGCTCTAAAGGCCACCGTACGATCAGCCCCCGCGATGCCGCCCCCGGCAGGCCCAGTCCTGGTACCACCGGCGGCTGTTGCGGCTCCTCGGCGATCACAATTGCCGGCCCTCACCGGCATTCGCTGTTTTGCCGCCCTCAATCTTGTCTTTTTCCATTTTTCCGATCCCCATGCTTTTGGGCCGTTTAGCCCCATTGTGAATGGCGGGTACGTTTCGGTCAGCTTCTTCTTGCTGCTATCCGGCTTCATCCTCACCTATAACTATGCCGAGCGCGCCGAGCGTGGAGCGCTCACGGCGCGAAGCTTTTGGTCCGTTCGTTTCTCCCGGCTCTATCCTGTCTATGCCTTCAGCTTGTTGCTCTCGGCGGGCATGCTGGTGCAGGAGTTGCCGGCGCACACCCGGCTGGACTTCGGCCTGGGAGTGATTCTCACACCCTTGCTGCTGCAGGGATGGCATCCGCTTCTGACCACGTTCTGGAACACGCCCGCGTGGACCATGTCCACCGAGGCCTTCTTCTATCTCTTGTTTCCCTGGCTGGTCACGCGCCGCCGCCCACGCCAGGCGCGGAGCATGCTGTTGCTCCTCTTCAGTCTGTGGCTCTGCGGGCTGGTGCTTCCGCTACTCTATATGCACTTCAATCCGGATGGTGACGTCCACCCCGACCGTTATTCCGTCGGGATCTGGATGCGGGCTTTGAAATTCATGCCGATACAGCACCTGCCTTCCTTTCTTTTTGGTATGGCGCTGGGGTTTCTGAATGAGAGGATTCCGCCGGAGAGCCGCAAGCGCCTCGCGGCCGGAATCCTTTGCTTCATGGCGCTCTACCTGGTTCTTTGCTTTGGCGACCGTATGCCGTACGTCATGATGCACGATGGTCTGCTGATGCCCCTCTTCGCTGGGGTCATCCTTTGCCTCGCCGGCCGCAACATGGTTGCCCGCTTCTTCGGGCTGCTGCCCTTTATCGCGATCGGCGAGGCCAGTTATTGCCTGTACCTGCTGCACTTCAATCTCTGGACGCTGATGCACGATTCGCATTTCCTGGAGAAAAGCGGCCTGATCGTTTTCGACCCGTGGATCTCTTACCTGCTGTTGATCGTCGCCGCACTGCTCACGAAGAGGCTCATCGAGCGGCCGGGCAGAAGCTGGATCATCCGGCAACTTCAGCCAAGCGGTGTCCGCGGAACTTAATGCTCTAGTGCCGTGACCGTGTGGTGAAGTACATACCCAGGTCTCAAAAGCGAGACCTGGGGCACCCAGTTCGTCATATGGTCATACACAATCACGCGGTCATAGTACTAGTAATGGAAGATCAAGTCGCAGGCGACGGTGAGCTGGCTCTTTCGCGTTCCCCGGTCGTATGATTTCCGATCCCACGCGTGATCGAAGCGAATCTCCGGGCGAATCTGCACCGTCGATCCGATCCAATGACTCAGCATCAGCGTGTTTTCGGTGTACTTGGTATTCACTCCTGTACGCTGGCCCTTCTTGTCATTGAGCAAGTCGCTTCGGAACCCAACAAAATCGTGCGCGGATAGCTGCCTCAGGATGTAGTTGGTGGCGGCGTACTCAGGTGCGAAACAAGTCTGGAGACCGGGCTGGCAGGTTGCTCCATAGTTGTTGGCCTGCGGCTTGATCGAGCCGCTGGTGCTCGGCACGTCACGCTGGTACATGACGTACGCCTCCGTCGCCGTATGCCAGGTCTTGGAGAATTTGTGATACCAGGTGCCATCGTATTGCTGAAGGTTGTTGTAAGCGTACTTGCCATTGTTGATGCCGTTGGCACAAAGATAGAGATTGTCGTTCACCGAGGCCGTTGTGTAACTGACGCACGCCGTTGCCGAGGGTTTCGCATCGCTCGTCCATAGTGCGACATCATGGCCCCCGGTAATCCCTGCCTGCACCAGCCACTGATCGCTCAACTTGACCGTAGCGAGAACCCCTGTGTCAGTGAACGGATCGACTGCGTACAGCAGGGAATGACTGAACATGTAGTTATTCGGCGTAAGTTGCGCCTCAATTCCAGGTATGGATATAAAGCGGCCCGCCCGGATGTTCATGCCCTGTGCCACCTTCGGCACATAAATGTCGATGTATTCAAGAACAGGGTCGAAGCCGTATTGGTGGTTGTGCACGAGCAACTGGCTGCTGAAGTAGCCTTTGTCGGTCGTGTACTTATAGTCGGTTCCGTAAAAGGCAGTCAGGTGATAGCCGATATCTACGTGCTCCCGCTGCACCGAGTCGGGCAGGCGCTCCACATAGAGGATGAGCTGGTTCACCTCGAAGCGGTTGGAGTAGACATCGTTGGCCTCAGGCGCGTTGCTGTGGGCTGAAGTGCTGAAGTTCACCGTGGGTTCGACCCATCCATAGGCTTTGGTGCGGCTTCGCGCACCGTTCCAGGCAGTCATGAGTGGATAGCTATTCGTATCCGGTTCACCGATGACAGGGGACCCTCCATAGGACCAGTCGGAGTTGGGGAATGGCGGGGAATCGAGCGGAGAGGGCAGTCCACGTCGTGGCGGGGTTGGGCTTTGGGGCGCCGTTCCATGCCAGTCTTCGCGGTAGAACTCGCTTAGTTTCCCGAAGAAGCTCTGAGGCTTGGCCTGCTGTGGCGATGGGCTTTCCGGCAAGGCGGGTTGGTTCTGGGCGGAACAATGCGTTCCCCCCGACAACAGCAAGATGAAGAGCATGAGTAGAGACGCCGAAGCCAGGAAACCATGGCGCAAGTTCGAATCACTTTTAAGAATAAAACTTGAGGGTTTCGGGAACATCTCTCCTGTAGAGTACATGCGCCTTTCCGGCAGAACTGCAGATCCCTCCACTATCCCCGGATTTCCTGTCAAGGTTGGTGGGTCAGCGAACTTCATGCGGCTTTCCTCGATGAAAGCCGCATACGTGGTCATTGGTGGCGCCGCGCAGTAGGAAATCCGGGGTGCGGCCGGGATGACAAATCGGACATTGGCTGTGCAGCTTATGATTTGTGGTGCGTTTAGAGTCGCCATGCGCTCGGCACCTTACGCTGCGCCACCGCCCATTGCCTATACAAATTTGTCATCCCGACCGGAGCGTAGCGTAGTGGAGGGACCTGCGGTTCCGCATAAACCGAAAAAATAACCTTATTTTCATCCTCGGCGAGTCGTTTGTGCAACACCATGCATGGTGGATGCTCCCGTACCAACCGCACTCGCCGCAAAATGCTTCGCCGGTTCATCTTGGCCTTTCATGATTCTTCGCAGCCTGTTGCGCTCACTTCACTTGCATACGCTTTTGTGCAGACTTCTTCATCTTCAAATTCAGCATTTCCGTGAGAGCCGAGAATGCCATCGCAAAATAGATATAACCTTTCGGAATTACCTGGTGAAGGCCTTCCGCAATCAGGGCGACGCCGATGAGCAGCAAGAAGCTGAGCGCGAGCATGGAGACGGTGGGATGGCGTTCGACAAATTTTGTGATTGGGCCAGCAGCTGCCATCATGCAGCCAACACCGATCACCACCGCCATAACCATGATGGCCATCTCGTCCACCATGCCCACAGCAGTGATTACCGAGTCCAGCGAAAAGACAACATCCAGCAGGGTTATCTGAACTAATACCCCACAAAGGCTGGCGGTTTGCGTTGGTCGTGGATCTCCGCTTCGCCCTCCAGGCGGGAATGAATTTCGCTTGTAGTTTTTGCAATGAGGAAGAGCCCACCTGCAAGCAAAATCAGATCGCGGCCAGAAACGGGTTGTTTGAGCAGGGTAAAGAGCGGAACCGTCCATCGCATGACAAAGGTCAAAGAGAACAAGAGGAAGATCCGCAGACCCATTCCTATACCAAGCCCGAGCATTCGCGCACGCCCACGCTGGTTNNCCAGTGCATCGACATCGATAGATCGGCTCCTTTCAGAGTCACTACAGCACTGGATTGAGTGCTAGAGCGGCGCAGCAGCATCTGGCTTCCACTCCAGGGGGCAATTATATTCGGGAACTAGAACGGGACGTGCCGCTATCATTGCCCATGCAATGCGGCCTGGAGTTCGAGCATCTGTGGTTTGAAACCGCTGAAGTGCGCCTTCACGCCGTCGCGGCCGGCCCGAGGAATGGTCCTCTGTTGATCCTGTTACATGGCTTCCCGGAGTTTTGGTATTCGTGGCACAAGCAGATCCGACCGCTCGCTCAAGCTGGGTTTCGCGTGGCCGTACCCGATCAACGCGGCTACAATCTCAGCAGTAAGCCGGTCCTCCTCAGCGCCTACGCAATGCCTCACCTCGTCGCCGATATCATCGCGATTGCCGATCGGCTCGAAGCCGACCGCTTCTTCCTCGCCGGCCACGATTGGGGAGCGGCCGTCGCATGGATGACCGCGCTCGAGTTCCCGCAGCGTCTGCACAAGCTCACCATTATCAACGTGCCGCATCCGAAGGTCATGCTGCACAATGTCCTGACGAACCCGCGGCAGCTGCTGCGGAGTTGGTACATCCTTTTCTTCCAGTTCCCGTGGATACCAGAGGCGATTTTCGCCGCTCGCAATTTCAGCTATGGCGTCACAGCCCTGGTGAAAAGCAGCGCGCCGGGAACCTTCACCTCCGAAGATCTATCGCGCTATCGCGAAGCCTGGGCTTATCCCGGAGCACTGACTGCCATGGTGAATTGGTATCGCGCGTTTGTATGGCACCGCCCAGGCATTGGCGATCCACAGGTACATGTACCGACGCGCATTCTCTGGGGCAAGCTCGACAAGTTCCTGCTGCCCGAGATGGCGCAGCAGAGCGTCGCCTATTGTGACTCTGCCGAGCTGACATACTTTCCCGAGAACACGCACTGGCTGCATCATGAGCAGCCCGAAACGGTGAATGAAATGCTGATCGACTTCTTTCGGTAGTGGCGTGTCGCTTTGTAAAACAATTTTCAATAAAGTGCTTCTCGCTCTCTCCGCCGGTTGCCAGAAGGCCATCACCAGCGCATGCGGCGCAGAACAGATAAAATCAGAGTCTCTGAAGATCGCTGTGGGCGAGTTGAGGAGCATGATGGAACATAACCTGGAGCATACAATATCGCTTCTCACTCGCACCCCAGCTGCTCTCAATGCACTTCTGCGTGATCTACCGGAAACGTGGATGTTGCGAAATGAAGGGGAAAACACCTGGAGCGCCTGCGACGCCGTCGGCCATCTGATTCACGGCGAACGCACTGACTGGATGCCGCGGGCGAGGATCGTGCTGCAATTTGGCGAGGCTCAGGCGTTTGCGCCCTTTGATCGTTGGGGACAGGTACGAGAGTGTCAAGGCAAGTCGCTGGAGCAGTTATTGGATGAATTTGCTCGTTTGAGGTCAGAAAGTCTGGGCGAACTGCGTGCATTGAATCTGCGGCAAAAGGACCTCGAGCTACGTGGACGGCATCCTGCCCTCGGAGTAGTTACTCTGTCCGAACTGCTGGCGACCTGGGCCGCTCACGGCTTAACTCATCTGCACCAAATCTCAAGGATTATGGCCCACCAATACCGGGAGACCGTGGGTCCGTGGAGCGAATACCTTGGGGTGCTGCAGTGCGCTGGCCACAGCGCTCATTAACACCTGCCGCCCATAGGAGAATGAGAAATCGGCTTAGAATGCCATCTGACGATATTCCGAATATTGGGAGAGGCCGATGGCTCTGACCCGGAGAACGCTGCTTTCGTTTCCTATCGCTGTGCCTTTCCTGAACCTGGCGACACGTACCGCTACGAGCGAGGATCTCTATTTTCCACCTTCCGACGCCCAGGGCGGCTGGCGAGCCCTGGAGAACGCGTCCGAAATCCACACGCTCACGGGCATTGACAAAGCCCGGCTGGATGAGGCGTTTCAATATACGCAGACGTCCAGTCAACACGGTGGGTTGCTCGTCGTCCGTCACGGCTATCTGGTCTACGAGAAGTACTTCGGCCGAGGCAATCGGGAAGCCAATCCCAACATGTATTCCATCGGCAAGATGTTTACCAGCGTGGTGTGCGGAATCATGTTATCTGAACATGGCAGCCGCTTTCCCGATGGACTGGCACAGAAGGTTTTCACGCAGGAGTATCTCCCCGAAGCGTTTCCTTTGAGCGATCCGCGCATGGCCGGCATTCGGCTCGGAAACCTACTTACCATGACGTCCGGTATTCAGGAAGCGCGTTACGCTCCACCAGGCAGGGAAACCGTGGCGACTGCCGGGCACCTTACCGCGATCGTTCATGGGGAAAATGTTGAACTACCGAATTGGGTTTCGCCCGATCCGGTCCACGATCAAGTGCAGGATCAGGACGGGAGCGCTCTCCACGGAAAGATGTGGACCTCCCCTGGCGACGGGTATCTGTATTCGCGCGATCCTCACGTCGCATCCATTGTTCTTCGCCGTGTAGTGGGAATGGAGCTACAGGAGTTCTTGAACCAGAAGTTGGGTAAGCCCATGCAGTGGGGCCGATGGGGATACGCAACGCATCGACCCGGTGGGAATCTCCCTCATACTCCCGGTGAAGGAGGCATTGCCCTTCATTCCACAGATGCTTTGCGTTTTGGCTATTTGCTTATGCAAAAGGGCCGGTGGGGGAACCAGCAATTGATTCCTCGGGAATACATTGAACTGTTGAGCCGTCCCTCGCCTTTCAATCCACATTCTCCTTTTAGCTTGCAATTTGAGGTGAACACAGACGGGCATGTCGCCGGCGCGCCGCAGGACGCCTTCTTCAAATCCGGGGCGGGTGGATTTGGCCTGTACGTGATTCCTTCGCTGGACATGGTGATCTACAAGATGTCTTCCCTGGATCAAGAAACGTATGATCCAGCCGCTACCGGTCTGCCTCTCACTTACACGCCGGATACGTCGCGCGACGCATGGAAGCCGCATCCCTTTAACCAATTCGTCGATGGTCCAATCTCGGGGGACGTGGGCGTGCGGAGAACACTCGAAATGGTCGTGGCCGGGGTTGTCGCGTAAGGTGCAACCCCCGCCGTCGCGGCAGAGGGACGTTTGCAGCTCTGTAACGCTCAGTACTCCCCCTGCACTAAAGGTGTAGTGGAAAGACTCTTTTTCCTCGCCGAATCAGTCGATAATTTCAAGCAAATGAAACAGGTTCCCACGCCCCCGCCCACCCTCGCCGGTCCACCTGGCCAGATGCAAAATGCACCCCCTCCACCAGGCGGCAAACGGGCGGTTCGCCTTCTTTGGACCTTCGGCTTCCAGGCGCTGGTCGTTCTCCTCGCCATCGCCCTGATCTTTATGTAGAGACGCTGCTGGGCGGACGGATCAAGAGAAATAAGCAAGCAGTCGCGAAAAGGGGCATCAGACCCGCGACCAGGAACGCCGGACCATACGAAAATCGATCGACTAAAACCCCCACGGCAAAAGTGAAAACCGCGCTCACCAGCCCTGCCGCCAGCCCGCTGAGCCCGGTAACCGTGGCCACCACATCCTGCGGAAGCAAATCGGACGGCAGCGTCAAGCCCATCGTGGACCAACTGGCGTAACCCCATAAGGCGATACAGATGAGCGCCAACGCAAGCGAGACACTGTGCACGCGAGCGGCTGGGATTCCGGCCAGTATCGGGAGGCAACTGACGGCGCAGACCCAGGTTCGGGCGCGGACCACGGAAACGCCCCGGCGAACGCAATAGCCGGAGATAAGGCCGCCGGTGAAGTTCCCGATATCGGCGGCAATGAACGGCATCCAGGCAAACAGGGCGATCCGCTTCAGGCTGAAGCCCCGGGCATCGCTCAGGTACTGCGGCAGCCAGAAAACGTAAAACCACCAAATAGGATCGGTCAGTGCGCGGCCCAGGACGATGCCCCAGACATTGCGGTTCCTGGCGAGATCGAGCCAGCGCTGCACGCCCCGCTGCGACGAGGTACGGGGCACGTCCTGGCCGGCGCGGATCAACGCCACCTCCTCCGGCGATACGCGTGGATGACGGTCCAACGGACGGTAGACACGCAGCCATAGCACTAACCAAACGAAGCCGAGCAATCCTGAAAACACGAAGGACCATCGCCAGCCAAAGGCCAAAGCGATCCAGGGGATGACCAGCGCCGCCAGGGCGCCTCCTACACTCGAGCCGCTGTCAAAGATGGCCACGGCGAGACTGCGCTCCTGGCTGGGAAACCACTCGGCGACCGTCTTGCTGGCTGCCGGCCAGGTGAAGCCTTCGCCGATTCCCAGCAGAAAGCGAAAGGCAGCGAACCCGAAGACCGACGAGGCAAAACCCGTCAGGATGTTCACCACCGACCAGAAGATTACGGCGAAAGCCAGGCCAATCCGCGTTCCCACCGCATCCAGAAAGATGCCACCGAGAAGCCACGTGATCGCGTAGGAAATCTGAAATGCGCCAAGAATCTTCGCCAGGTCCGTGTGGTTGAGATGATATTGCGCCGTAATCAACGGGGCTAAGACAGAGAACGTCTGGCGGCTGATGTAATTGGTAACCGTGGCAAAAAACAGCGTCCAAACGATCCCCCACCGCACCCCGCCGCGAGGGGTCCGGGAGATGCCCGTTTGCTGCGTGGCCCTCATTCGACGTTCTTGATCTTCGTTGGCGCAGCGATCGCCACAATCGAATCAATATCGAAGTACTTGTATAGATCGAGGCAAAAGAGATCGGGCGCGGAGCGGTAAGGTACGGGCGCATCGAGAAGATAACTCAGACTCGTCATCGCATGGTGGCTTGTGACCGCAGAGAATGCAGCAGGCTCTATGGCCGCGGCAACTTCTGCGATCACTGCAGTACGAATACCCTCTGTCTCCACTTGAACCGGCCGCCCGCCGCTGTTGGCGCGCAGCCAATTCGCAATCCCGATCAACTGTGCCGCCTCCATGCCGAGGGGACGATCGCCGACGGTCGCAAGCAATAGCTCCCAGCCCGCCGGATTTGGAGCCTCCGGGCGAGCAGAGCCGGTGAAAAGCAAGTCGAGCGCCAGCACTTGCTCCCCACGGTTCACGTGCTCGGCAACGACGTCTCCCGCAGCTGCATATCCCTTGTCGTTCAAGACGATGGTCACTGGAGCATCGTCCGTCGCGCCGGCTGCTTGCAGCCAAACTCCCGAAGCACTCAGCCCATTGCTGAGATCGAAGCGGTACGACAGGGTGCGAATGGTCATCCGCTTGGTGTTGCTGAACCTCCATGCATCCTCGACCGAAACCGGCGTGTAGCGAATAACCTGCTTGAGCTTCTCCCGTTGCGGGGCGATCCATGCGTTGCGTGCCGCGCCATCGGACGGCACCGCCGGCCGGGTATTCGTAGCCGCTAGTTTCTTAGCTAGACCAACAATCGTCAGGTTGCCGCCCGGGACTCCGATGGCGAGCTCTTGAGGAGTCCTGACCTCAGTAGAACTGGGGATCTCATCGGGAACCACCGGCAGATGAAAATGTTCCTGGAAGAAACGGTACGCCTGCAGCCGGTTGAACAACTGGTAGTTGTGCGTGCCGGGATCGCTGCTCTCATACCAACCAAGGTCATCCGGCTTGCCGAACAGCTTGAAGAAGGGCCGTACCTGGTCGTAAATGTATGGCTTCACCAAGGCTGCCCGAAAACAACAATCGTCTTCCGCGTTATGGATAAGAAGCGTGGGCCGGGGTGCGCGCATGGCGACAAAGAAGGGATAGTCCTCACCTTGGGTGAGATCGGTGGCATCTTCTTCCACTTCGGAGGTGTCCGCGGGGCGGGTGATGTTGGAGGGCAGCGCTCCGAAGCCGGCTACCTCCACGGCAACAGCGACCCGGGGATCCGTAGAGCTCAGCAGGATCGTCTGCCATCCGCCCCCGGAGAGGCCGGTCACCCCCAGCCGGGTGGCATCGACCTGCGGCAAGGTGGCCAGGTAATCCAGGCCACGGCGCATGGCAAGGTAAAAGAAGCCAAGGGCATTGGAACCCACCAGGTCGAGAGAGGCCGCGTCGTCATGGTCATCTCCTTTGATAGCCAGCTCCCCGAACCCGGCCCATCCCAGGCTTAGCGCGACGATGCCCCGCTTGGCAAAGTTGATGCAGCGCTTCTGCTCATACTCGGCCGCGTTCCCCATCGGCTCATGGCCGATGACGTTCAGGATGGCGGGCACTCGCCCATTCGTCTTTTCCGGTTCATACAGAAGGGCGGTCGCAGCAAAGCCGGGCACGATCTCGTAGCGAAACTTGCGCACCCGGTAACCGTTGCCGCTTTCGATGACCCCAGCCTCCTGGAAGTTCGGGGCGGATTGAACCCATTCGCCCGGCCATCCATGAAAGGCGATGTCGTCTAACACATGCTTCCGCAGCCGCTGCTCCTGGTCTGCCCAATCGCTCGCGCTCCTGGGAGATGGTAGCGGCGTGATGCGATGGCTCAAGTATTGCTCCATCTGCAACGCCGACGCCGCCGCGGGTTCCACGGGCTGCGCGAGCAGGCTATGCAGCGTGGCCTCGGTCGTCTGGCCATGCAGGGTCTCTGCAGTCACCGGAAGGAGCATGGCTGCAAGGGCAATTACAAAATTCCGTCCCGTTGTCTTCATTGACCCTACCCGTCCCCAGGATCTGTGATGGTTACGATTGGATTGTATGATCGAGAATCTGTTCTCTGCCCGGATCCCAATACAGTCTCTTGCCGCTCCAATACGACTGCGCAGCCATGATGCAGACAATCGCGTGAGAAAAGCCATGGTCCACGGTGGCATTCGGTTGGGTGCGCGTCTGCATCGCCTGCAGCCAGTTCACCAGGTGCCCCACGTCGTCATCGTCCGGGCCGAGAGAGTTGGGCGGC